>JALHTJ010000350.1 GCA_022865785.1 Candidatus Aminicenantota bacterium | reverse complement strand
CCAGAAGAGATATATCGTCCGCACCATCAAGGGATATTACTATTAATATGAATAAAAAGAATTGTCCGCGAGGAGGATGACCATGAATTTTAAAAATGCCTCCCTGCTGCTTCTTTTTTGCCTGGCCATCTGTGCCGCGCTGGCCGGCCAGACCGAAGAGCCGATAAAGGAATCCGTTTCTGTGGTCAACGTCGAAGTACCGGTGCGCGTTTTTGCCAACGGACAATCGATCAGCGGCCTGAATAAGGAGGATTTTGAAATAAGCGAGGACGGCAGGGCCCAGCAAATAAACGGGTTCTATTTTTTTCACAAGAAGATAAATGCCGATCCCGAAACTTTGGAAGGATTGTCCCCTGACCAGAAGTCCGTTGGCCGTTATTTTGTCCTGATCTTCCGCATTTACGATTGCAACGAAGATCTTGAAAAAGGCCTTGCCTATCTGTTCGACAGCATCTTGCAACCGGAAGACCAGGTCTTCGTCATGGCCAACAATCGCACCCTGATGATCGACAAGCTGGCAACCGAGCCCGGCGCGCAGGAAAAAATCCTGGAGTTGCTGCGCTCCGAGAGCCAGGGTGCCCACAACCAGATGCTGAGCGCCTTGCGAAGCATCGAGCAGAGCGTGGACATGACTAAGTTCAGAGTGACCCTGAGAAGCCCCAATTCCCTCGGCCCCGATTACGTCAATGGCTTCCTGGATATGTATCTCAAGGTCTGGCAGGACTTCAAGCGCCGCTTCCTTTCCCTGGAGCTTGACAAATTCTATTATTTTTCTCGGCACCTGCAGAACATCAAGAAAGAGAAATGGGTGCTGAACTTCTACCAGCTGGAGCAGTTCCCCAAGATCGCCATCGACAGCGAAATGCAAAGGATCCTGCGCAACTACGTCCGTAGCCTTGAGGAGAGCGACAATCCGACCCTGATCGCCCAGGGCCGGATCATCAACAAGCTGATGCAGAACATCGAGATGGAAATGCTGGTGGCCAAAGATTTTCCCAGCGAGGAGGTCAGCAAGCTTTTCTACAAAGTCAACGCCACGTTTCATTCCTTTTTCATACGCGGCCTGTTCGACAGCGGCAATCAGGAGCTGCAGTTCCGCGACGTGGCCAGCGACATCGAGAACAGCCTGAAGGCGCTGACCGAAGCCACGGGTGGGACATTGACCACCTCCAATAAGATCGCTGAAGCGTTGGCCAGCGTCAGCGAAAAAAGCGACGACTACTACGTCCTGACCTATGAACCGACCTCAAGAAAAAAGATCGGCAATATCAAGGTCAAGGTCAAGGGCAAACGCTACGATGTTTTATACGACAACAATATCCGTGCCGATTACATCAGTGCATACTTGAAAAAAAAAGAGGCGGAAAATCCGACCGTGAAGATCACGGAACTTTCTTTCCAGGGGGGAAAATTGTCTTTTGCTATCGGTGATTTTTCCATGGCCCGGGTCAATGGTGAAACGGCCGGGATGCTCGCTGTGCGCATCCGCGTTAAAAACGCTGATGGGCAGAGCTTTTTTGACCAAAATAAAACCTTGCAGACCGATAAAAAAAGAATATCCCTGTCGCTGAACTTCAATTTCCTGGCCGCGGACAAGTACGATATCATCGTCGACGTTCTGGACCAAGTCAGCGGCAAGACCTGCACCGAAGTCATCCAGCCTCAGGTCAATTAAGGCCGTCGTTGTTCCACCCTGGCGTTACGGCGTATGTCGTTCCTTGTCTTCAGCCGGCAAATCGTATATGATGAACTTTCAAGAAAAAGGTGGCCAACATGGACGAGCAGATCAAAGAAGCGATTGCCAAGCTGAAAGAATATTTCCGCGAACGCAAAGATTCTGCGCTTTGCCGAGAAAATGGACAATCAGGGGAACCGGGGCCCACAAGAAGATCGACCATGAATTTTAAAAATGCCTCCCTGCTGCTTCTTTTTTGCCTGGCCATCTGTGCGGCGCTGGCCGGCCAGGCCGAAGCGCCGATAAAGGAAGTTGTTTCTGTGGTCAACGTCGAGGTGCCGGTGCGGGTTTTTGTCAACGGCCAATCCGTCAGCGGCCTGGGCAAAGAGAATTTTGAAATATATGAGGACGGCAAAGCCCAGCAAATAAACGGATTCCATTTTTTTCACAAGAAAATAAATGCCGAGCCCGAAGCTTCGGACGGATTGTCCCCTGCCCAGAACTCCGTTGGCCGTTATTTTGTCCTGATCTTCCGCATTTATGCATGCAACGAGGAACTTGAAAAAGGTCTTTCCTATCTGTTCGACAGCATCTTGCGGCCGGAAGACCAGGTCTTCATCATGGCCAACAACCGCACCCTGATGTTCGAGCGTCTGGAAGCCGATCCGGGCGCACATGAGAAGATACTCGAACTGTTGCGCTCCGAGAGCCAGAACGCTCACAACCAGATGCTGAATTATGTGCGCAGTATCGAGCAGAGCCTTGACATGACCAAGTTCCGGATGACCATAAGCGGCCGGGCCGACATCAGCCCTGAATACATCGCGAATTTTCTTGTTTTTTATCTGCGGGCCTGGCAAGAATTCAAGCTCCACTACCTGTCACTGGAGATCGACAAATTCTATTACTTTTCCAAGCATCTGGAAAAAGTCAAAAAGGAAAAGTGGGTGTTGAATTTCTATCAATTGGAGAAATTCCCCCAGATCGCCTTCAGCGGCGAGATCGAAATGCAGCTGCGCACATACAGCACTTCGCTGGCTGCCAGCGAGAATCAAACCCTCACAGCCCAGAGCCGCATCATCGAACGGCTGCTGCAGGCCATCGGCCGCGAAATGAAGGTCGCCGAAAACTTCCCGGCCGAGGCGGCCCGCAAGCTTTTCTACAAGGTGAACGCTACGCTTCATTCCTTTTTCATGCGCGTGTTCCACGATGTCGACAGTTCTGAAACACAGTTCCGCTACGTGGCCTCCGATATCGAGAACAGCCTGCGTTCGCTTTCCGAGGCCAGCGGGGGCACATTGACCGTTTCCAACAAGATCGATACGGCATTGGCCAGCGTCAGCGAAAAAAGCGCCGACTACTACGTCCTGACCTACGAACCGGCCACTCCAAAAAAGATCGGCAAGATCCAGGTCCGGGTCAAGGGAAATCAATACGATGTTTTGTATGACAACAATATCCGTGCCGATTATATCAGCGAGTACCTGAAAATAAAGGAAGCCGAAAATCCATCCGTGAAGATCACGGAGCTTTCGTTCCAGGGGGGGGAATTGTCTTTTGCCATCGTCGATTTTTCCCTGGCCCAGATCAAGGGCGAAACGGCCGGGATGCTCGCCGTGCGCATCCGCGTCAAAAACGCTGATGGGCAGAGCTTTTTTGACCAAAATAAAAACTTGCAAACCGATAAAAAAAGAATATCCTTGACGCTGGACTTAAATTTCCTGGCCGCGGCCAAATACGACCTCATCGTCGATGTCCTGGACCAGGTAAGCGGCAAGACCTGCACCGAAATCATCCAGCCGCAGGTCAACTAAGGCCGTCGTTGTTCCACCCTGGCGTTACGGCGTTTGTCGTTCCTTGTCTTCAGCCGGCAAATCGTGTATGATGAACTTTCAAGAAAAAGGTCGCCAACATGGACGAGCAGATCAAAGAAGAGATTGCCAAGCTGAAAGAACGTTTCCAAGGACGCAAAGATTCTGCCGCTTCGTTGGAAGAACTGGCCGGCGGACCGATCCAGCACCATTTCCCGGTCGATCTCTGGCAATTGTCAGACAGCGAACTGGACGGGGAAATGGGCAAGCGCCTGAGCTTTCTCAACGACGACATTGATTGCCGTCCCACTCCGGACATCACTTCCCACCGCCGTTTTATCGGGCCGGCCATTGTCCTGTTCAAAAAAATGATCTTTAAGATTTTTCGCCCCTACAGCAATACCCTGTTCGTACGCCAAAACCACTTTAACGACCAGCTGGTTGCTTTTCATCTGGCTACTTTCATCCGTTTGCGCCGCCTCGAGGAAAAAGTGCACGCTCTGGAACAGCATGAGCAGGAGATCAAAGAACAGGTAGAAGACCTCCTGGGCCCGAAGCATGAAGCCGATTGACGCGCAGAGCGAAAGTTTTTTTCATGGTCTAGTCCGTAAAAACCCCGCAGCCGGATCGCAGCTCCAACCCCTGGCGCAAGCCATGGCCAGAAAGTCCGGGGCTCAGGCGGCATACAACCTGCTGCTGCGCAGCGAGGTCGTCAGCGGCTGGCGCCAACCGAGTGTGGCCCTCTATGACCACACCCTGCACCTGATCGGCGGCGGCGAAAAATACGGCTGTACCATGGCCGCAGCTCTGCAGGAAGAGTTCGACGTCACCCTGATCGCCCACCGGCCGGTCACACTGGCCAACCTCATGGAGTGGTACGATCTCGACCTGTCGCGCTGTCGCGTCAAGATTCTGCCCCTTGATTTTTTCGATAAAAAAGACCAAGGTCTGATCAACCCGGAT
>JALHTJ010000003.1 GCA_022865785.1 Candidatus Aminicenantota bacterium | reverse complement strand
GCCCTGGCCGAAGCCGAAGTCGAATACAGCAGCCACACATCGCCCTCGATCACGGTGAAGTTCCCCCTGCGTGAACTTCCGCCGTTTTTAAAAGAATACGCCGGGCGCGCGGTTTCGGTCCTGATCTGGACGACCACCCCCTGGACCATCCCGGCCAACCTGGCCATCGCCCTGCACGCCGATTTTGATTACGCTTTGTTCGAAATGAAGGGCGAACTGTATATCGCCGCCTCGACCCTGCTGCCGGCCATCGCCGCCCTGAACGGCGACAGCTTCAGTAAGCTTAAGGAATTCAAGGGCCGCGAACTGAACGGATACAAAGCCCGCCACCCGCTCTACGACCGCGATTCACTGCTGATCAATACCAACTACGTACTGCTGGATCAGGGCACCGGCTGTGTGCACACCGCGCCGGGCCACGGCGAGGACGATTACCACGCCGGCGTAACCCACAAACTCGACATCTATTCGCCGGTCAACCCCGACGGCCGCTTCGACGAAAGCGTCGGACCCTACAAGGATATGCAGGTCTTCCAGGCCAACGAACGCATCGTCGAGGACCTGCGCCAAAACGGCAACCTGCTGCACTCCAACTCCATCGAGCATTCCTACCCCCACTGCTGGCGCTGCAAGAAACCGGTCATCTACCGGGCCACGGCCCAATGGTTCATCGCCATGGACCAGGCCGACCTGCGCGCCAACGCTCTGGAAGCCATCAAGGGAGTAGCCTGGCTGCCGGCCTGGGGCGAAGAGCGCATTTCCAGCATGATCGAAAATCGGCCCGACTGGTGCATCTCGCGCCAGCGCGACTGGGGTGTCCCCCTGCCGGCATTTTTCTGCAAGGACTGCGGAGAAGCGCTGCTCGATCCCGCTGCCATAGAAAACGTGGAAAAAACTTTCGCCGCCCATGGGTCCAATTCCTGGTACCAAAAGCAAGCAGCCGAATTCATCGCCGCCGGAACCGCCTGTCCCGGGTGCGGCGGCAAAGAGTTTGAAAAAGGAAAAGACATCCTAGACGTCTGGTTCGAGTCGGGTTCGTCGCACGGCATCCTGCAGCGCTCCGCCGACCACCGCTGGCCGGCCGACATGTACCTGGAAGGCGGCGACCAGTACCGCGGCTGGTTCCATTCCTCCCTGCTGGTGGGCATCAGCGCCCTGGACGCTTCCCCCTACCGCGCCGTCATCACCCACGGCTGGGTGCTCGACGCGGAAGGGCGGGCCATGCACAAGTCGTTGGGCAACGTCATAGAGCCGCAGAGCATCATCAAGGACAAAGGCGCCGAGATCCTGCGCCTGTGGGCGGCCATGGTCAACTACCAGGAAGACGTCCGCTTCAGCGCGGAGATCCTGCTGCGCCTCAGCGAAAGCTACCGTAAAATCCGCAACACCTGGCGCTTCATGCTCGGCGTGCTCGCTGATTTTACACCAGAACTCGATCCGCTTGCCAAGTCCGCCTTTGGTGAAACTGACCTGTATATTCTGCAGCGCCTGCAGGAGATCAAGGCCCGTGTGCTCCAGGCCTACCAGGACTTCGAATACCATGCCATCTTTCACGCCATGTTCAACTTCTTTACCGTGGACCTGAGCGCCTTCTACCTGAACATCCAAAAAGACAATCTATACTGCAACCGCCTTGACGCCCCGGAACGCCGGGCCGCCCAACAAACCGTTTTCATCCTGCTGCGCGAAACTCTGCTGCTCATGGCCCCCATCCTGTCTTTTACCTGCGAGGAAGCCTGGGGCTTCGTTCCCGACCACCCCGGCAAGGAACCGTTCATCCACCTGCAGCGCTTTCCGGAAATCGACGAGACCTTGGGCAATGCCGTGGAAGCGGCGCGCTGGGAAAAGATCATGGAGATCCGCGACCGCATCCTGAAAGAGATCGAGTCGGCCCGCGCCGCCAGACTTATCGGCGATTCACTGGAAGCCGATATCGAGATCACGGCTGCGGCAGACGACGAAGAACTGCTGAGCTCCAACCGTGAACTTTTCAAGGCCATCCTGGTCGTTGCCGCCCTGAAAGTGCAGGCGGGCAAAAAGGAAAAAATCACGGTGCGCAAAGCAACGGGGTGCAAATGCCCGCGCTGCTGGAACCGGGTCGCCGCGGCGGCGGTCGACCCCGTTAATCCCGAACTCTGCCCGCGCTGTGCCGCCGTGGTCAAGGAGTAAACATATGCATCTGCATAAAAAGAAATCATACCTTTTGGTCATACTGGCCATCATCGCCGTCGACCAGGCAAGCAAATGGCTGGTAACCAGGTTCATGCCCCTGGATACCGTCAGGAATGTGATCAAGGGTTGCTTCCGCCTCTGGCACGTCCGCAACTCCGGGGCTGTCTGGGGCCTTTTTTCCGGCCATGACGGCAGCCTGGTACCGGGCATCATCACCGCCCTGGCCCTGGCCGCCCTGCTGGTCGTCTCCTTCTTTTTCCTGCGCGCCGACAGCCATTCACGGCTGGAACTGACTTCGTACACCCTTATCCTGGGCGGAGCGCTGGGAAACGTCATTGACCGCCTGCGCCTGGGCTACGTGGTCGATTTCCTCGACGCCTACATCAAATCCCAGCACTGGCCGACGTTCAATGTCGCCGACAGCTGCATCACCATCGGCGTGCTGCTGCTGGCCCTGGCGATGTGGAGGGGAAAATGCACCCCATCCTGATCGAGGCCGGGCCGCTGACCATCGCCAGTTACGGTTTCCTTTTCGCGCTGGGTGTCCTGCTGGCCATACTGCTCAGTTTTCGCCTGGCCAAAAAAGAGAACATCGACCTGAAGATCTTCGCCGATTTCGTTTTCTATGTCATGCTGCTCAGCCTGCTTGGCGCCAAAATCCTGCTGTTGCTGACCAATTTGAACTACTACCTGAAATACCCCGGCGAGATCAAATACCTGCTGACCTCGGGAGGCACGTTCTACGGCGGCCTGATCTTCGGAGCGCTTTTCTCCGTCTGGTTCATCCGCCGCCACAAGCTCAGCTACCGCCAGCTGGGCGATATCGCCGGGCCGGCGCTGGCCCTGGGCCATTTTTTCGGACGCCTGGGCTGCTTTGCCGCCGGTTGCTGTTTTGGCCGCGCCGCCGGCCACTCGCACCTGGCGGTCACGTTCAGCAGTTTGAAGGCCAACGCCCTGACCGGCGTACCGCTGCATATCCCCATCTATCCCACCCAATTGATGGAGGCCGTGCTCAACCTGGGCAATTTCCTGTTCCTGCTGCTATGGTACAAAAAAAGAAAATTCAAAGGCCAGGTTTTCGCCTTATACATGCTGAATTATTCCCTGATCCGCTTCGCAGTCGAATACTTCCGCGGCGACCCCGACCGGGGGTATATCTTCGGCGGCATTGAGCAGCCGTTTTCCAGCCTGTCGCTGCCGCAACTGATCTCCATCGTCGGCTTTATTACCGCCCTGGTCCTGCTGCAAGGCTTTAAAAAGAAAAGTGAAAAAAAAACTCACGTTCAGCGTTAAGGAATACTGGGAAAGGATCGATCATTACCTGACCGCCGTCCTCCAGTCCCTGTCGCGCAGCCGCATAGAAAAATTGATCAAGAACCGCCAGGTCACCTTGAACGGCGCCGTCCTGCTCAGAAAAAGCCAGGAGATCTTCCCCGGCGACCGCATCGTGGTGGAGATCATCAGCGAAGAGCAAAGCGTGTACGCACCGTCCCGCCCCCTGCAAAAACTTTTCGAAGACGAATGGCTGCTGGTCATCGACAAACCGAGCGGCTTGACCGTTCACCCCGGCGCCGGCGAAAAGCAGGAAACCGTACTCGACATTTTCCGCTTCCACTACCCGCAGATCAGCGCCATGGCCGACCAGGAACGCCCGGGCATTGTGCACCGGCTGGACAAGGACACCTCCGGCGTCCTGATCCTGGCCAAGAGCGAGGAAGCGCTGGAACGGATGCAGGAGCTGTTCCAGGAAAGGGAGATGCAAAAAACCTACCTGGCCCTGGTCAAGGGGAGATTGCGCTTCCTCAACGGCACCATCGACCTGCCCTTGGGGCGCAGCCTGAAGCACCGCGCCCGTTTCGAGGTCGTGGGCGAGGATCGCGAAGACCGGCGCGACGCGGTCACCGATTTTTCGGTGATCCGCGCCTTCGAAAAATTTTCCTACGTGCGCCTTATGCCCCACACCGGCCGTACCCACCAGCTGCGCGTGCACCTGGCCCATTTCGGCAACCCGGTCCTGGGCGACATCCTTTACGGCAACCGCAAACAGCTGGAACTGCCGCGCCTGGCCCTGCATGCCTACCAGATCGAATTCGTCCACCCTTTCACCGGCAATGGCATTCGCGTGACCTCGCCCCTGCCGGCTGACCTGAGGCGGTACATAATGGATGGTTTCAAGGCAAGGTAGGATCGGTAGGGGCGTATAAACATACGCCCCAGAATATCGGATGGTTCGATCAAAGAAAGGGCGAAATTTTTTTCGCCCCTACAAAAGCCAATGCCAATTATTTGATGCGCCTCCATATTATTGATATATTGTCCCCATGAAACTTGTCATTATTGCGATTGCGATCATCATTGGCAGCGTGATCCTGCACCTGACGGCGCTCTGGATGGAGAGAAAGGGATGGATTTACTACAAGCACAACAAGCCGAGCGGCAGCCGTTTGGGGACTGCCTTCCTGGAGATTCAATCGATATTGGAACCGGATAAAAAACACATGATTGAGTTAAAGAGCGAGATGAAAAAGGCGATTGAGGAGTCGGGGGACGATCCCGGTGACGCCAATAAAAACGAGGCGAAGAATGAAAAGTCAATTAACTAAAAATTTATTGGGGCTGATCGCAGCTTTGTTGTTCGTATTGATCCTCGGATGGATTGACTGGCAGACAGGATTTGAATTTAACTTTTTCTTATTTTATTTCATTCCTATCAGTATTACGGCCTGGTTTTTAGGAATCGAATCGTCATTTTTTATTTCAATAATGTGTTCCTTGGCTTGGGCTGTCGCCGACAAGTCATCAGGGCATATTTATTCTTCAAGTCTGTATTTTTATTGGAATACGTTAATCCGTTTCATTTCCTTTATATTGACTGCTTGGTCCGTAAATAGAATTAATTTTTTATTTCATTCCGAAAAAAACAAGACGGCTGATTTGCAAAAAGCCCTATCGGAAATAAAAATACTTGAAAGTTTTCTTTCCATATGCAGTGTCTGCAAGAAAATTCGCAATGAAGATGGCAATTGGCAGCAAATGGAATCCTACATCTCAAATCATACCGACACCAAATTTTCGCATAGTTATTGTACGGAATGCGCCAAAAAAGCGATGGCAGAAGCCGGATTAATCAAAAAATAACCAGACTTGTCGATTAAATACTTTTCGAAAGGATCAATTGGCTGATAGACGCTTTTTACTCAGCCGCCTTCATGATTTATATATTCCCTGGCGGGGACCGAACGAGATCATGGTAATGGCATCGGATTCGAGTTGGTAGATCAGGCGCTGCGATAAGGCGCCGGCAGAGAAGCGCAGTGAGCGGAATGGGGAAAGCTCGCCCTTCAGCTTCTTCCCAGCCAGGGGATTCTCCATGACCTCGGTGATAGCCTTCTTCAGAGCTTGCCTATCCATCGCGGAACGGAGTTTTCCCCGCTGTTTCCTGAACTTAGCGGTCTCAAGGAGCCGTGTCAAATTTGGTCCGGGCTCAGATCGCTGACCCGACCGGCCTGACGGTCTACCGCGGCCTCGAAGATATCCTTTATTTCCTCGATGGTCAGTTCGGGGTTCTCGATTGCCGCCAGTCCTATCCTTAATGCATAGCGCAGAGCGCCGGAGAAATCGCGCTGGTCTTTCTTGGCGAACAAGTTCAATTCATCCAACAATTCTTTCTCAAAGGCAACGGTTTTTCTGATCATTTCACTCCTCTCTTTTCATACTATATATGATAATTTCATACAAATGTCAACATATTTTAAATATTGATTTATTGATAATTCCTTTGTTTGGGTTATTGGCTTATGGAGTTTATTTGGAATTTGTCGCTTGCGTTTGGATTTAATAAGAACGGCAGGGTTCGTGCTCCCTTCGGGGGGTGAAACCCTCCCCTGCGATCGGTCAATACCTGGGCACGTGTCCGCCAGGCAAAATGCCGGCGGATGCCCCTACCGCCATAAACCTTATATGATCTTCGAAAGGATCAATTGGTTGATCGACACGTTCTCTTCGGCCGCCTTGATGGCCAGTTCGCGGTGCACTTCGGGCGGCACGCGCAGGGTCAGATGACCGCGGAATTTTTTAGAGCCCAGGGGTTCTGGTGCCTCGCGTTTCTCATCGCTCAGCCACTTCAGCGCCCCGGCCACCGCCACCTTGATCTGGCGCAGGGCCGCTTCCTGGGACTTGCCGTGGGCGCCAAGCCCGGGGAATTCGACGCAGCGTGCCACGAAAACCCCGTCTTCCTCTGACCATTCGATGCGGTACGTATATCGTTCCACTTTATTTCCCATGTTTCGCCTCCAATTTTTCCAACGCCCGCTTCACATCCCTAACCTGATACGGTTTGGCTATCTTGCCGTCGCGCTGCAGGTTGATAAAGGGCTCCCCCTGCCACGGCGTCTTGAAGATGTGATGGCTGCCGCGGATCCTGGGCTCGCCGAAAAGTTGCCGGCAGATGTTCAACAGGTCTTCAAAGCGCACATTTTTCGGGTTGTCAAGCAAGCTTTTATTCACAATTAAATGATAGCATATTTGCTATCACTTTTCAACTGATTTTATTTTTATTGTTTTTGAATGCGGGAGGGTCCGTGCCCCTTTCGGGGGGTGAAACCCTCCCCTACGATCGCTTCATGTCTGGGCACGGCGCGCCGTGCCCCTACCCTCGTCATGCGTCATGCGTCACGCGTCACGATTTCCGCTCCAGGCTTTTTTGCGGTATAATAACCGCTTTGGTAACAAATGCAAACCCGAAACGCATCCCCGGACCTGCGCCTGGCCGACATCAAGGAAGACGGCCGCCTGCGCCTGCATTTCTCAGGAATCGTCCAGGGCGTGGGTTTCCGGCCTTTTCTCTACCGCGCGGCTGAAAAATTTGGACTGAAGGGGTTCGTCAAGAACACCAGCGCCGGGGTGACCCTGGAAGTGGAGGGCGGCCGCCTGAGTGAGTTCGTCCGCCACATCGTCCGCCACGCCCCGCCCCTGAGCCGCATCGAAACCCTGCGCTTCGAAACGATCCCGGTCCGCCATGCGACCAAGTTCAACATCCTGGCCAGCAATCCCCATGGGCAGAAAAATGTCCTGGTGTCACCAGACATAGCCCTTTGCCGAAACTGTCAAAAAGAAATGGCCGATCCAGGCGACCGCCGCCACGCCTACCCCTTCACCAACTGCACCGACTGCGGCCCGCGTTTCACCATCATCGAGGACCTGCCTTACGACCGCCCGCAGACCACCATGAAGGGATTTAAAATGTGTCCCGACTGCCGGCGCGAATACCAATCACCCTCCGACCGCCGCTACCACGCCCAGCCCGTCTCCTGTCCCCATTGCGGGCCCAAACTGAAATTGCTGGTCAAGGGCAGGGAAAGAAAAGGGGATGCGCTGGCCCTGGCCCTAAAAATACTGCGAGCCGACAAAGTTCTGGCAGTCAAAGGGGTCGGCGGCTTTCACCTGGCCTGCCGCGCGGCGAGCGCTGCGGCCATGGCCCGGTTGCGGCATTTAAAACAAAGGAGCGGCAAGCCTTTCGCCCTC
The DNA here is from genome assembly GCA_022865785.1 of Candidatus Aminicenantota bacterium. GTDB lineage: Bacteria > Acidobacteriota > Aminicenantia > UBA2199 > UBA2199 > UBA2199. Next base: position 2,271 of record JALHTJ010000003.1, on the reverse strand, counting down.
ATGGCCGACCTGGCAATGATCCGCCAACACTGCCTGATATCTCAAAAAGAAAAAGAATTGCTTACCAGCCCGGCCGCGCCCATCGTACTGCTCGCTGCCCGGCCGGGAAACAAGCTCGTTGCCCGGATCGCCCCCGGGCAGAATCGTCTCGGTTTCATGCTCCCCTATTCACCGCTGCACCGCCTGCTGATCGAAAAGATGGGTGAGCCGCTGGTGATGACCAGCGCCAACCGTCGCGATGAACCGATCATTTTCCGGGACGCGGACACGGAACTGCCCGGACTCAGCAATGCTATACTCAGTCACGACCGGTCCATCCACACCTTTGCCGACGATTCGGTTGTCTGCAGTTTCGATAAAGAGATTTACTTTTTCCGGCGCAGCCGCGGTTTCGTGCCGCTGCCCATCCGCCTGCCCTTTTCCAGCCCCGAGACCGTTCTGGCCCTGGGCGCCATGCTCAAAACCACTTTCACCCTGATATATGGGAACCTGGCCCTGGTCAGCCAGCACATCGGCGATACTGAAACCGCCACAGCCCTGGCAGCGGAAAAGCAAGCCGTTAGCCACTTTCTTACCTTGTTCGCCCGGCGCCCCAGCCTTATCGCCGTCGACAGCCATCCCGCCTATCCCAACCGCCTGCTGGCAGCCGATTTTCCGCACTGCGAAATCGTCGAGGTACAGCACCACCGCGCCCACATCGCCTCCCTGTTGGCCGAAAGCGGCGAGACGGGCAAAGTCCTGGGCATCGCCCTGGACGGCAGCGGTTACGGGGATGACGGCACGGTTTGGGGCGGAGAATTTTTCCTCGGCAACCTGCGCGGCCTGAAGCGCGTCGGCCACCTGCTGCCCCAATTTCTTCCCGGCGGCGACGCGGCCGCCCGCGAGCCGTGGCGCATGGCCCTCTCCCTGCTTCTGGCCCTCCCCGGCGCCGAAAAAACAGCCGGGCGCTTCGCCGACAAATTCGGCCTCAAGGGCGAGCAGGTACTGGAAAGCATTGTCCAACGCCGGGGCGGAGTCATGACCTCAAGCTGCGGACGGCTTTTCGACGGTGTGGCCGCGCTGCTCGGCATGGGTGATCGCAATTCCTACGAAGGAGAACTCCCTTCCCTGCTCCAGGCCGAAGCTGAGAAGGCCCGGCCGCAAAAAAAGCCCTACCCTTTCGCCATAGAAAACAAAGCCGGTATTTTTATTTTAAACATGCTGCCGGCCGTGGCCGCCATGCTGCAAGACAAAAGGGGCAGGGCCGAAAAAGCCCGCTGTTTTCACCTGACCCTGGCCAGCGGCCTGTTGGACATGGCCCTCAATTGTACCTGCGTTTCAGGAATACAAAAAGCGGCCCTGAGCGGCGGCGTTTTTCAGAACACGCTGCTGCTCAAAATGAGCAGGGACCTGCTCAAGAAAAATGGTTTCCAGGTGCTGCACCATACCCAGGTTCCGGCCAACGACGGCGGCATATCGCTGGGACAAGCAGCGCTGGCGGCCGCAAAATACCACAAGGAGTTGTAATCATGTGTCTTGCCGTTCCCATGAAAGTGATCGAGATCAACAACGATATGGCCGTGGTGGAAAGCGCCGGCCTGCGCCGCGAAGTCGGCATCATGCTGCTGGACAAGGTCAAGCTCAACGACTGGGTGATCATCCACGCCGGCTTTGCCATCTCCAAGCTGACCAAAAAGCAGGCCCGGGAAACCCTGGCCCTTTTTAAGGAAGGGGATTTCTTTGGCTGAAGCAAGCGCGCTGACCCGCCTGGCCGAGCGCCTGCGCAACTTTCCGGCCCGCCCCGGGACCAAGATCATGGAGGTCTGCGGTACGCACACCGTGGCCATCCGCCGCTCGGGGCTGCAGCACCTCCTGCCCGCCGGGGTGAAACTCGTTTCCGGACCGGGCTGCCCGGTCTGCGTTACTCCGGACCGCTTCATCGATGAAGCCGTGGCCCTGGCCCGGCAGGGAGTGGTGGTCACCAGCTTCGGCGATATGCTGCGCGTCCCGGGCAGCCGCTCCTCTCTGGAAAAGGAGCGCGCCGCCGGTGCCGCCATCCGCGCCGTGTATTCGCCGCTCGACGCCCTGCAGATCGCCGGCGAGTCGGGCAAGGAAACGGTATTCCTGGCAGTAGGTTTCGAGACCACGGCGCCGGCCATCGCCGCCGCGGCCATGAAGGCCCTGGAAAAAAAGATTTCCAATTTCTCCCTGCTCACCGCCCTGCGGCTGGTGCCGCCGGCCCTGCAGGCCCTGATCGCCGGGGACACGGGCCTTTCGGGTTTTTTGCTGCCT
>JALHTJ010000349.1 GCA_022865785.1 Candidatus Aminicenantota bacterium | reverse complement strand
GCCTGGTTTACCCAAAATGAAATAAGGCCAATACTGGGATTAACCGATGATAAATACGTGGTAAGCGTCATTACCATCGGCTATCCAGCCGAAGAACCCAAACCACGAAAAAGGAAAAAGCTCAAGGAAATAATCCATTATAATAAATGGTAAAGAATTGCCTTTGGGGACGCCCATTAGAAGGTACGTGTCAAGTAGGCGGACATATTTTATTTGATTTTATTAGCACTAAAAAAGAGCATCAGTGAAAAAGCTTGCTGCCGTCGATTTCGATTTTTATTGGTTGCAAAACGTAAATGTTTTGCTCCAGATACCCATCGAGATCAAGTCCGATCCAGTTACGATCCGGCGGACCCTGGCAATGATCTTGCCCCAGAAATCGTTCGGTACCGCGGCATGTGCAACTGTGAAATTGAATGAGAAATATAAATTGAACGTCCTATATTTGCCATTTATAAGTTCTCGGGGTTATAATTTAGGGGACGGACTATGAAAATGTGAATTTGTTTGATTGGTGAATTGTGTTATGAGTTTGCTTGTAATTAATTAAATGAATCTGTGTGGAAATGGCAACCGGAAGAATGGTCGTTTGATTCATCTTTGGGAAAAATCATTTTCATGTTTCTAAGGCCTTACGTCAAACATACAGGGAGGTAAACATGACAGTAAATCTCAAGTCCCATCGCCGTATACTTCTGGCTGGTGCGGTTCTGTTCGCCGTGGTGGCTTTCGTGGTGGCCGCAGGCGTGATCCCGGTGATCAGGGCCGATACCTTCCCCGCTGCCGCGCCACTGAAGGCTGCTGCAGCGTTCTGGGTCAATGTTGTCTTCAACCTTCTCGTCGCAGCGTCGCTCGTATTCGTTTCGCTCCGGTCAGTCGGCCGCAACCGCCTTTCGACTACCCTTCTCGTCTTGCTGGTGTTGCTCGTGCTCCTGTTCGCATTCGCCCTCTTCGACGCAGCCCAGGCATACCAGGCCCATGGCCCCGCCATGAGGACTTCGTCGATCCTCCTCTTCCTATGCTCTGCCGGCGATCTCCTTGCCCTGGCCCTGGTCATAACCGCAATGTTCCTCTCTCCAAAGAGAACACGTGATTAGGTCGAAGTGAATTGGGGACTTTAAAAACCTCTTGAGCCACGGCGACGCCCATTAGGAAGAAGAACAGGATCAGGTCTGGAAATGACAGTTTTATTTGTGAAAACGGTCAATGATCGACCTGCTAATTCAAGACCTGACCCTGATTTTACTGGCAGGCATGAAAACGAAAATGAGTGGAGGCCATAATTTATGAAATCTTTTAGGCGCCGGATATTTCCCACGATGATTTTAGTTATATTGGTCTTTTTTTCGTCTGCAGGGAGTAAAAGCGGTAGCCAATGGAAGGAATGGCACCTTAAAAGCGGGCAGAGTCTTTGGGCAAGTTCCGAGCTTGTGGAAAAATACAAAGATCGCACCGTAAGCTATTCCGTAAAAAACATATTTGATGGCAAGACCGGCACCTGCTGGTCGGAAGGGGTGAAAGGGAATGGCATCGGAGAACACATCACGATTGTCGTCAATAAAGACATAAGCAGGATCGGCATCATCAACGGCAACGCCAGGAATCCGGAAATTTTTAAAAAGAACAACCGGATAAAAAAATTGAAGTGCTGCCTGTTCATCGCTTTCACCGCGCCGGGGCTGGTGTCTGAGACAGACTCTTATCTGTACTTCATGAAGTCAAGCAAATCTTACACGGCTGATTTGAAGGATTCGGCCAGGATGCAATATTTCGAGTTGCCGGTCACGTTGGAGGACCAGCATCGATTCAGAGAACAGGCCATGGAAGACTTTATCTGTGACCAGCAGTTTTTTTTCGAACAAATAGAAAAGGAACTTGGCGCCAGAAAAGACAAGCAAGGCGAAGAGTGCAAGCAATTCGACAATGACTTCCTTGCGGCGTATTCCCTATACGGCCTGGTCATAGAAATTGAGGAAGTCTACTCCGGATCAAAATATCAGGATACCTGTATTTCTGAAATTGAAATTGAAATGATTTAGGGGAAGAGCCGGGAACGGATTGTCAAAACGCAAAAACTTTTTGATTGGGGAAAGGATCGGGGACGGATCGTGAAAATGTAAATTTGTTTGCCGCAATGAGGGGGCGAGTGTGAAGGGCAAAAATTATTTTGATCAGGCAGGCGCTGGTTCGCAACAAACATGAATAACAAAGCTTATTTTAAGGATAAAGTAATCATCATCACCGGCGCCTCGGGCGGTATCGGCCGGGCGGCGGCGTTGGCTTTTGCGCGGTGCAAGGCCAAAGTCGTGCTGGCCGCCAGGAACAAGGAAAAACTGGAATCGCTAAAAGAAGAGATCCTCGGGCAAGGCGGGCTGGCGCTGGCGATCAAAACGGACATCTGCTCATTCTCCGACACGCAGGGCATGGCCAGGGAGACGATCTTGAAATGGGGCAGGATCGACATATTGATCGCCAATGCCGGGCAGTACGTCCAGGATGCTCCCGGCGAGATCGATCTCCAGGCGTACGAGCGTTCCCTGGCTGTGAATTTCATGGGCACGCTGCACGCCGTCAAAAGCGTGCTTCCGGAAATGCTGCGCCGCGGCCAGGGGCACATCGTGGTCATGAACAGCCTGGATGCCAAGAAAGGCATTGTCGGCGACGGCCCTTACGTAGCCGCCAAGGCCGCGCTGGATGGATTTGGGGATGTCTTGCGCCAGGAACTCACGGGGAAAGGGATCGGTGTTACGGCCATTTATCCGGGCCGCGTTGACACGGCGATGATCCGGCATATCAAAGTTCCCTGGATCTCGCCGAAGATGTCTCCCGAAAAAGTGGTGGGCGCTATCATGAGGGGCGTCAAAAGGGGCAAGGCGGTCGTGGTGGTGCCAAGGGCGTTTTCCCTGCTGGCACCTTTGAACAATATGTTCCCGCGACTGATGGATCGGGCTTTTAGAGTGTTAAGGATCGAAGGGAAAATGATCCGCGACCAGGAAGAGGTTGGAAGGGATAAAAACAAATGAGTGAAACCAAGCTCGACGGCTACTGCGGGCTGTATTGCGGCGGCTGCGATATCTATCGGCTGTCGGAGAAGGCAAAGCAAACGGGAGTCAAGGCGAAATGGGAGGAGATGCCCGAGCAGTTCAAGAAGGTCATCAAGGAGGCCGACTTGGTTTGCCATGGCTGCCAGTCCGACACCGTGTTTGCCGGGTGCCGGATCTGCCCCATCCTCAAGTGCGCCAAAAGGAAGGGCGTGGAAAACTGCGCCCTGTGCGCCAAGTATCCCTGTTTTCTTATTAAAATGATGCACATCGTCGTCCGCTTGCGCAAGCTGGACAAAAAGCTGCCCCATACCGCGGCCCGCAAGCCCAACCTGGAATTCATCCGCCAGAACGGACTTGAGAAATTTCTGAGCGAACAGGAACTGGCCTGGAAATGCCCGCAATGCGGCGCGCGCCTCACCTGGTACCTGGAGCAATGCGCCTGCGGCAAAGGCAATGAAAGGTATTACGGGGGCAGCAGTTAAAACGGAGTCTTTGACTCAAGCAGGAAATTAAAAAATTCAAGCCCCATGAAGGATAAGGGAGTTCAAAATGGCATCAGATAAAGTTTTCATTGAATTTATTGC
>JALHTJ010000348.1 GCA_022865785.1 Candidatus Aminicenantota bacterium | reverse complement strand
TTGTTCACCGCTCTTGCGCGTGGACGGGGAAATTGCCGCCCTTGAAGGGGTTTCACCGGTCGTGGAGAGCTGGCTGGAGCAGCAGATCGACGCCATCATGCCCGAGCGCAACCGCATTGAATTCGCCGGAACCCAGGATACGGATTTCGCCATTGAAGTACCTGGCCTGGCCAGATTCCGGGTCAATGTTTTCCGTGATCATCGCGGTCTCGGCGCCGTGTTGCGCTGCATTCCCTCGCATATCATTCCGGCGGCGGAGTTGAATGTCCCGCAGGCGGTGCTCGACCTCTGCAGTATGCCCAAGGGATTGATCCTGGTTACGGGACCCACCGGCTCGGGCAAGTCGACCACGCTGGCGGCGCTGATCGACCACATCAACTCCACCACGGCCGGCCACATCGTCACCATCGAGGACCCGGTCGAATTCATCCACCCCAACAAGCGTTCCCTGGTCAACCAGCGCGAGGTGGGCACCCATACCGCTTCCTTCAAAAAAGCCCTGCGCGCCGCCTTGCGGGAAGATCCCGATGTCATCCTGGTCGGCGAGATGCGCGACCTGGAAACCATCGCCATTGCCGTGGAGATGGCCGTGACCGGGCACCTGGTCCTCGGCACCCTGCACACCTCCACGGCCTGCGGCACCGTGGACCGCATCATCGACCAGTTCCCCTCCGACCAGCAGAACCAGATCCGCAGCATGCTCGCCGACGCTCTGATCGGCGTGGTCTCGCAGATGCTGTGCCGGAAAAACGGCGGCGGCCGCGCCGCTGCCTACGAAGTGATGGTAGTCAACGCCGCCGTCGCCAACCTGATCCGTGAAGGCAAAACTTTCCAGATCCCCTCACTGATGCAGACGGGCAAGGCCCTGGGCATGAGGCTGCTGAACGATTGCCTGATTGAAATGGTGGGCAACGGAACCATTGCCGCCGGGGAGGCGCTGGCCAAGGCGATTGACAAGGAATCCCTGCGGGAACGAATGCGCGCGCGCGGGCTGCTGGCGGCATAATAGGAGAAAAACCATGAAAAGCAAATTGAAGTGGAAACGGCCGGAGTTGATTGTGTTGAGCCGGGGCCGTCCCGAAGAGAACGTACTGCTGGGATGCAAGACCATGGGCATAGAAGGTCCGCAGCGGCCGGCCGGTTGGGGCTGCCGGCACCCGGTGTACGGCCTCTGCCTGACCCAGGCCAATTCCTGAGTCAGCCCAGCAATTCGCTGATCTTGGCCACGATCATTGTGCGTGAGCTGGGTTTTTCGATGAAATGCACTTTCGGCAGTTCCAGGCCCGCGCGTTTCAGATAACCTTCGCTGTGTCCGGAAGTAAAGATCACCGCTGTCCCGGGATGGAGTTCCCGAACCCGCTCAGCTACCTCGACACCCGAACAGCCGGGGAGAACTACATCGCAGAAGAGCAGGTCGATACGTTTTGTCGCGGCTGCGGTTTCCAGGGCCTGCTTGCCGTCGGCGGCTTCATGCACCCGCATGCCCAGGGATTCCAGGATCTCGCGCATGAGTTCGCGGATGTCCTGCTCATCTTCGACCAGCAACACCGAGCGGCCCTCGAAGCGCTGCTCGGCAACCGGGGCCGGTTCCCGGGTCGCCGTCTCGGTTATGCTCGGCAGCAGGACCTGGAATGTCGATCCCCGGCCCGGTTCGCTCTGGGCCCAGACCGCGCCGTGGTTCTGGTTGACGATGCCGAACACCGAGGCCAGTCCCAGGCCGGTGCCTTCGCCCTTGGGTTTGGTGGTGAAAAACGGCTCAAACATCCTCGCCAAAACCTGGGGTTCCATGCCGCTGCCGTTGTCGCGCACGCGGACGGATGCATATTTTCCGGGCGCCATTCCCGGATGCTCGGCGGCCAGGTGGTCGTCAACGTGCAAAGGAACCGTTTCCAGGGTCAAGCATCCCCCGGCAGGCATGGCGTCGCGGGCATTCAGCACCAGGTTGATCAGCACTTGTTCGATCTGGATCGAGTCGATTAAGATGCGGCCGGCGGCGGGATGCAGATCGAGTTTGAGTTCGATCCCCTCACCCAGCAGGCGGCGCACCATCTTTTCCAAATCCTTCATGGTTTGGTTGACGTCGATGACCGTGGGCACTGCGGACTGGCTGCGGCTGAAACCCAATATTTTCGCCACCAGCTTGGATGCGTTTTTCCCCGCCTGGAATATGATGCGCAAGCGGTCGCTGTTGTTGTTGTTTTCGTTTTCATAGAGCAGCATTTCCGAATAGCCGTTGATGATGGTCAGGTAGTTGTTGAAGTCATGGGCGATGCCGCTGGCCAGGCGCCCCAGGGAATCCATTTTGGCCGCCTGGATCAGTTGTTCCTCGAGTTTTTTTTCCTTGGTGATATCGGAGGCGATATTGACGTAGTGGCTGATGGCTCCCTGCTCGTCGAACACGGGTGAGACGATGCTGCGCTGGTGGAACAGCGAACCGTCCTTGTGCTGGTTGATGAATTCTCCCGACCACGACTTGCCGGTGGCGATGGTGTCCCACATCTGCTTGTTGAGTTCTTCAGAATATTTCTCGCTTTTCATAAAACTCGGATTTTTACCCAGCGCTTCGAGTGCACTGTAGCCGGTCAAGGTCTCAAAAGCCGGGTTGGTGTAGACTATGCTGCCTTCCAGGTCGGTAATGAACACCGCTTCGCTCGACGAATTTATCGCCGTCTGCAGCAAGTTGAGTGTCTCCTCGCGTTTCTTTTTTTCGCTGACGTCGCGAATGATGCCCTGCATACCGCTGATCTTGCCGTTCATGTCGATTGTGGCATTGGCCGTAAGCAGGGCCAGAATGATATCCCCTTTTTTGTTCTGCAATCGGAGTTCGTGGTCCTTCACGTTCTTTTTG
>JALHTJ010000066.1 GCA_022865785.1 Candidatus Aminicenantota bacterium | reverse complement strand
AGTGCACCAGCAGCTGAAAACCGAAAAAAAACTTTTCTGCAACTGCCCGGCCGGGAAATACCACGAACACCAGGATTACGATGCCGAGATCGTCCGCCACATGCGCCCCACCCTTTCCGAGCTGGGCGAATACGACGGCACAGCCCTGATGGAGTTCAAGACCCGCAAGGTCGTGGTCTACCGCATCAAGAACGAAACCACCTGCACCTACGAGATCGACGACACTCCGCCTTTCCTGCTCAACCGCCAAGCCCTGGAGATCGCCATGGAAGTGGCCTTGCTGCTCAAAACCAATATCGTCGGCGAGTTCCATATCACCCGCAAGCAATACCTGGACGGCAGTATTCCCACCGGCTTCCAGCGCACCGGCATCCTGGGCATCGAAGGGGAGATCCCGCTCAGCCAAAAAAAAATCAGGATCATCCAGTTGAGCCTCGAGGAAGATTCCTGCCGTGAAATATCCGACATCGGCCATACGCGCATTTATTCAACCGACCGTCTGGGTATGCCGCTGATCGAAACCGTCACTTACCCGGACATGCTGACCCCCGATGAAGCGGCCGAGGCCGGACACTATATCCGTTTCCTGACCCGCAGCACCGGCAAGGTGCGCACCGGCATCGGCGCCGCCCGCGAGGACGTTAAAGTCAGCATCAACGGCGGCACTCGCGTGGAGATCAAAGGCGTGGCCCATATCGCCTGGATACCGGAACTGGTGCACAACGAGGCCTTCCGCCAGAAGGCGCTGCTGGAGATCCGTGAAGAATTGCATAAGCGCAGCGGCGCCGGCAAGGAGTGGGCCAGTATCGCCAAAGAGGTGGACGCCGAGGCCCTGGGCGATGGATCCCCGCTGTTCAAGGAAATTCAAAAGCGGAAGCTGCGCCTGCTGGCCGTCAATTTGCCTGGTTTCAAGGGCATTCTTTCATTTTTCACCCAACCCGGAAAAACATTCGCCGACGAGATCAGCGATCGCCTGAAGGTAATCGCCTGCCTGGAAAAGCCCAATATGGTCCATGGCGAGCAGATCGATCCCTTGCCCGACGAAGAGATTTTTAAAGCCATTCGCAAAATATTGAAAGCCGGCGAAGACGACGCCCAATTACTGTTCTGGGCAGCGGCCGATGACATCAAGACCGCTTTGGAAACCATCGAGGAGCGCTGCCGGTTGGCCCTCAAAGGCGTGCCCAATGAGACCCGCAAAGCCCTGGCCGACGGCCGCACCCTATTTGAACGGGTGCTGCCCGGCCCGAACCGCATGTATCCCGACACCGACTCGGCGCCGATCCCGGTTGAGGAAGAATTGATCGAGCGCGTGCGCTCGGCCCTGCCGCCCGATGTCCACCAGCGCCTCGGCCAGTTCAGGACCTGGGGCGTTCCCAGCGACACTTTTTCTTTTTTGCTGAGATACAACCTGGCGCCCCTGCTGGAAAAGATCAGCGCCGCCTTCGCTGTCGAATCGCGATTTGTCGCGGTGATCCTGGGGCACAATCTGAAAAACCTGGCCGGCAAAAAACCGGCTTTTGCTGATTTCAATCGCCAGCGCCTTTACGATCTGTTCGCTTTCGTCCAGGAGCAGAAACTGGACAAGGAAATCATAAAAGTCATGCTGCCGGTGGTGTTCGAGCACCCCAACATGGATTTTGAATCGGTCCTGACCACGGTGAATTTCAAGAGGATGAGCCGGGAGGAGATCCTGGCGCCGCTGCCCCTGTTGAGGGAAAAATTCAAGAAGATCGCCACATCAAAGGATCCAGCCGCCGCCGGGCGCTGGATCGTCGGCAATTTGCGCAAACTGGCGCTGGGCAACATGCCCATGCGCGAAGTGGCGGCGCAGCTGGCCAAGGGGAAAAAATCATGAGCGACCTGTTCAAGGGTTATAAAGGTCCGGCGCTGGAATTGCTCAAAAAATTCAACATTCGCGTTTGGAGCGACACGGCGGTCAAGACCACGCGCGGCGATTTCAAGGGTATCGTGCTGCCGCGCTCGGAAAACGACGACGACTCGCATATCGTGCTGAAGCTGGCCACTGGCTACAATGTCGGCATTGCCGTGGAAAACGTCCTGGACATCGAGGAATTCGGCTACAAGGAAGCCCATTACAAGATCCCGGAAAAACAGTTCCCTTTTTCCAAGGAAAAGAAGAACGTCAAGCTCCTGGGCACGGGCGGCACCATCGCCTCGCGCCTCGACTACCGAACCGGCGCCGTGATCCCGGCCTTTTCCCCGGGGGAACTCTATGGGGCGGTGCCCGAGCTGGCCGACATCTGCAACCTGACCACGGAAAAATTATTTGCCGTTTTCAGCGAGAACATGGGGCCCGAGCAATACAAGGGCCTGGCCAAGGCCATCGGCGCGGAGATCCGCAAGGGCACCGACGGCATTGTCATCGGCCACGGCACCGACACCATGCATCACACCGCCGCCATCCTCTCCTTCATGGTGCAGAACTCGCCGGTGCCCATCGTCATGGTCGGCTCGCAGCGCTCTTCGGACCGGCCCTCCTCGGACGCGGCCCTGAACCTGATGCACGCCACCAAGACGGCCGCCGATTCCGATATCGCCGAGGTCATGGTCTGCATGTTCGGCCCCACCTCGGACGATTACGCCCTGCTGCACCGCGGCACGCGGGTGCGCAAGATGCACTCCTCCTACCGCTCGACCTTCCGCACCATCGGCGACATCCCCATCGCCATGGTCGACCGCAGCAAGATCACGCCGCTGCGCCAGGACTACAAGCGCCGGCGCAACGACCGCAACGTGGACATCCTCCCTTATTTCGAGGAGAAGGTGGGCATGATCTACTACTATCCCAACATGCAGCCCGACATGATCGACTCCATGGTCGACCACGGCTACCGCGGCATTGTTATCGCCGGCACCGGCCTGGGCCATGTCAACAAGCCGCTCTACCCGGCCATCGAAAGGGCGGTTGCAAAAGGGGTGACCATCTACATGACCGTGCAGACGCTCTGGGGCTACGTGCACATGTTCGTCTACGACACCGGCCGCGACCTGATGGCCAAGGGCGTCATCCCGGCCGCCAACATGCTGCCCGAAGTGGCCTACGTCAAGCTGGCCTGGGCTTTGGGCCAAACCACCGAACTTGGTAAAGTCAAGGATTTAATGCTGACCCCCATTGCCGGCGAGACCACCGAGCGCGAGCCTTACAACGGTTACTTGATTTTCCAGGGCGGCATCCCCGAGGTCGAAGAGTTCATCAAGAAGTTTCATAAATAAAACAGGCATAGCCAACCTTAATATTCGTTATCCAATATATTGGAAATTTATCGTACAATCTTTTAAAGAATTGAGAGGTAATAATTTATGTAAAATTACAAACGCCGTTCCCAATTTCCGTTTCGTGAACTGAGCCTATAATGGAAGGAGCTGGGGGTTTTCATCAAATGGAAGCGGAGATGCGATCGCTAGCGTACTGGTGCAATATGGCGCCGATCAGCGTCTGGTAGGGAATTCCTGCTGCAGCGGCTTTTTTCTTGATGCGCTCCAGATCTTGCGGGGTAATGCGAATATTGATGCGATTGGCTTTTTTGAGGGATTCCGCGGCCGCCCGCTGCAACTCTTCCCGTTCCCCGGCAGACATGGTCATGCGCTTCAATTTGCCTGATGCCAGATCCGCCAGGGTTTCTTGCATCTCTTCCAGATCGTCCGTTTTATTCCTGCGCTTCATGTTTTTATCGGTCACCTTTGCCTCCTTTTTTAACCGAAGCAGTCGTCATCATCGATTTATAGATTTTTGTAGCTACCCGGCTGGGAAACAGGGTCTTTAAAAAGATCATGGCATCGATTTCAATATGAGGTACCAGTACGCAATACCCATCATGATCCACAATAAAAATCTTTTGACCCGGGTACTTTTCCGGATTCGAAGTTTCAACCTTGTCAAGCAATTTTCCATTTTGGATATCAAGCAAAATATCCTCAAATGATATTCCTCTGTTTTTTTTAAGCCAGGCATTCTTTGTGCTGTCCCACTTGAATTGTTTCACATGAGCAATATAACATATTGTGTGCCTTTTGTCAACATTTGAGCCCAAGTAAAACAAAATAGGTATTTTTGACCATCTACATGACCGTGCAGACGCTCTGGGGCTACGTGCACATGTTCGTCTACGACACCGGCCGCGACCTGATGGCCAAGGGCATCATCCCGGCCGCTAACATGCTGCCCGAAGTGGCCTATGTCAAACTGGCCTGGGCCCTGGGCCAAAGCACCGATCTTGGTAAAGTCAAGGATTTGATGTTAACTCCCATCGCCGGCGAGACCACCGAGCGCGAGCCTTACAACGGCTACTTGATCTTCCAGGGCGGCATCCCCGAGGTCGAGGCATTCATCAAGAAGTTTCACAAATAAAAAGGGTTTAGCAATCACAATCCCTGGGAGCAAAAAAAAAAGTAATAATGAAAGACCTGACCCCAATTTCTTAATTTGTCAACTTTTATAGGATACTGTCAAGTGTCTTGTTCTGAAATAGGTTTACACATATTGGAGGACAAATGCTAGAGAGAAGAACAATTCGTTACATTGAAGCTTTTAAGCTGCAAATTATTCAAGAGCTGGAGAGCGGCAAGCTCAATTGTGTGTACCAAGCCCAAGAGAGATGTGGTATAACTGGATTTGGGGTGGCTGATATGAGTAAATCCATAAGCTGCAATTATGAAATATATTATGCTATTATAAAATAAGTATGAAGAATAAGGATTTTTTAATATCATCGTTTTTTATTATTTTTATGTGGCTGGTCTATTTGATAATACGAGCAATCGTTTATATCTATAAAAGTCCTGATTTACTAAATTATATAATTGGATCTGGAATTTATCAGTTTATTGTATTTTCTATTTTTACAATTATCCTTTTTTATTTATTTAAAAGATATTTCTTTAATCAATTTTTAAATAAAAAAAACGTTTTTATCTTAGTTTTGGGATTACTTGGCTCATCATGTATGCTTACTATATTTAGTATAATCTATGCTTATTTTCATTTTCAAAAATTAAATTTTACTTTCGGAGGATTTTTTTCAGGAAGTGCGATGAACATATTTACTTTGGTGCCTTTTTTAGGACTTTTTTTTGTTTTTAAATTAATAAAAGAGAAGGATGATGAAAAACTAAAAACTGAAGAGGCAAAAAACCTGGCAAGAGAGGCTAAACTGGAGATGTTATCCTATCAGTTAAATCCACATTTTCTCTTTAATGCGCTTAATACGATAATGGCGTTGATTGATTATGATAAAGAACAGGCAAGGGAGATCATTACGGATTTGTCTGACTATTTGAGATATAGTTTGAATAATTCAAAAAAAAAAGAAGTGACGCTTGAAGAAGAGTATAACTCGGTCTTAGATTATTTGAAAATCCAAAAAAAAAGATTCAAAGATAAAATTGAGATTAAAACTACACTGGATGAAAAAATAAAAAAAAGAAAAGTCCCTGTTTTCATTATTCACCCCCTGGTTGAAAACGCAGTAAAACATGGAACCGAGACCTGTAAGGATAAACTAAAGATATTCATAAGTATTAAAGAAATTGAAAACAATATTATTGTTGAAGTAAAAAATGGCGGCAAGATAATTAACACTCCCGAAAACAATGATAATGGTACCGGAACCGGATTGTCCAATACCATAAAAAGAATTTCTCTTCTATATGGAAAGGGATATGGGGTTGATCTGAGTGAAAAAAATGGAATGGTAACATGCCGAATGAAATTAGGTACATTATGAAAATTTTAAATATTCTGATTGTAGATGATGAATTCTTTGCCCGGAAGGAACTGGCTAACAGGTTATATAATTATAATGAAAATTATATTGTACACCAGGCTGATTCCGTAGATTCTGCTGTTGATGTTTTGAAAGCAAAAAAAATAGATCTGATTTTTCTGGATATTCAATTAATGGGAGAGACGGGATTTGATTTACTGAAACGAATAAAAGTCAAAATGGATGTCATTTTTATAACAGCCTATGAAGAGTATGCACTTCGGGCATTTGAAGTTAATGCGGTTGATTATCTGCTTAAACCGGTAAGTCTAAAGAGATTTAATATGGCGATGGAAAGAATTCTTAACAAGACAAAACCAGAGGTTTCAGGGGAATTAACCTATTGCGATCAATTAATTGAAAAAAACTTTGCTGGGTTGCGAGTGATAAAATTAAAAAAAATTTTATATATATCCGCTGAAGGAGACTATACCCGAATCTGCTGTGCTGAAGAAAATGACATGTTATTGTATCGAACAATGAAATGCTGGGAGAATATGCTGCCGCAAAAATACTTCCGCAGGATTCATCGTTCAACTATTATAAATACAGAGCATATTGAAAAATTTCATAAGACAGAGAACAGCAAACATCTGGTCGAAATTACCGGTATTGATAAAAGCTTTTCTGTAAGTAGAACATATTTGTCAAATTTATAAGTTTTTTTTCAAAAATATTTATTTCATCGAATCTATTTACGCTT
>JALHTJ010000347.1 GCA_022865785.1 Candidatus Aminicenantota bacterium | reverse complement strand
GAAAATATTTTCGCCGTGCAGTTCCATCCCGAGGTCATGCACAGCCGGGAAGGGAAAAAGATCCTGGCCAATTTCCTGTTCGCCATCGCCAAAACCGACCGCACCTGGAGCATGAAAAATTTTATCGAAAACGAGATCAGCGAGCTGCGCGAGAAATGCCTGGGCAAACGCGTGCTGCTGGGAGTGAGCGGCGGCGTCGATTCCACCACCCTGGCGGTGCTGCTGCAGCGGGCGCTCGGGGATAAAGTCACCTCCATTTTTGTCAACAACGGCCTGCTGCGCCTTGACGAGGAGAAAGAGGTCCTGGACAACCTGCGCCGGCGCCTGGGATTGCGGGTCACCTATATCAACGCCGGCCGCCGTTTCCTGAAGAACCTCAAAGGGATCAGCTCTCCGGAAAGGAAGCGCAAGATCATCGGCAAGACCTTCATCGACGTCTTCTACAGCGGCCTGAAAGGTTTCGATTTCCTCATCCAGGGCACGCTCTATCCTGACGTGATCGAAAGCAACCCGGTGCAGGGGCCGTCGCAGACCATCAAGACCCACCACAACCGCGTGCGCGAAGTGCAGAAACTGGAGAAGCAGGGCCGGATCATCGAGCCGTTCAAATTCCTGTTCAAGGACGAAGTGCGGGAAGTGGCCAAGCTGCTGGATATCCCCGCCGACATCCTTAACCGCCACCCCTTTCCCGGTCCGGGGCTGGCCGTGCGCATCCTGGGAGGCATTACACCAAGGAAGCTCGCCATATTGAAGCAGGCCGACGACATTTTCATCAGCGAATTAAAAAAAAGCGGCTGGTATGAAAAAACCTGGCAGGCATTCGCCGTGCTGCTGCCGGTGCGCAGCGTCGGGGTTATGGGCGATGAGCGCGCCTACGGCAATGTCATCGCCCTGCGCGCCGTGACCAGCAGCGACGGCATGACCGCCAATTGGGCGGCCCTGCCGGCCGAAGTGCTGGACGCCGCCGCCAACCGCATCGTCCGCCAGATCCGCCCGATCAACCGCGTGGTCTACGACATCACCTCCAAGCCGCCGGCGACCATCGAATGGGAATGAAGAGTTTCATCCACCTGCACCTGCATTCGGAATACAGCCTGCTCGATTCCACCCTGAAGATCGACGACCTGCTGCAAAAAGCCCGCGATTTCCAGATGCCGGCCGTGGCCCTGACCGACCACGGCTCCATCCTGGGCGCGGTCAATTTCTACAAAAAAGCCCTGCAAAGCGAGATCAAGCCCATCATCGGTTCCGAACTGTACCTGGCACCGAATTCCCGTTTCGACAAACCCAACCGCCGCGAAGACGAACTCAATTATTTCCACCTGCTGGTACTGGTCAAGAACGACCAGGGCTACCGCAACCTGTGCGAACTGATCACCGCCTCCTTTTTGGAGGGCTTTTACCGCAAGCCGCGCATCGACAAGGAACTGCTGGAAAAATACAAGGATGGCCTGCTGGTCATGTCATCCTGCATCCAGGGCGAGATCCCTTACCAGCTGCTGCGCGGCCGCGAGGACAAAGCCAGGACGGCGGCCCGCTGGTACCGGGAAGCCTTCAAGGACAATTTTTACATCGAGCTCCAGAACCACGGCATGGCCGAACAATTGCAGGTCCTGCCCCAGCTGGTGGACCTGGCCAAGGACATGGATATCCCGCTGGCGGCCAGCAACGACGTCCACTACCTGACCGAGGAAGACGCCGACGCCCGCGAGATCCTGATCTGCCTGCAGACCAGCAACGTCATCAGCGACGCCGACCGGCCGATGAAAAAGGAGACCGAACAGCTCTATTTCAAATCCAGCGAAGAGATGGCCGAGCTGTTCGCCGACCTCCCCGCCGCCCTGGATAATACTTTCGACATCGCCTCGCGCTGCAATTTCGAATTCAAGCTGAAAAAATACTTCCTGCCCGCTTTCAACACACCGGGAAAATTAAGCGCCGACGATTTTTTCGAAAAGATCTGCCTCGAGGGCTTCGAGCGCATCAAGCACCATTACTTGTCCAAGTCCAAGCACCTTAAGCACAGCCACGAGGAATACCAGGAACGCCTTTTGTACGAAATAGAAAAAATCCGCGAAATGGGCTTCCCCGGTTATTTCCTCATTGTTTGGGACATCATCCGCTTCGCCAAGGAAAGCGGCATTCCGGTCGGCCCCGGCCGCGGCTCGGTGGTGGGCAGCCTGGTGGCGTTCGTCATGGGCATCACCAACATCGATCCGCTGGAATACGACCTGATCTTCGAGCGTTTCCTCAATCCCGAGCGCGTCAACCTGCCCGATATCGACATCGATTTCGACGCCGAACGCCGCGATGAGGTCATCGAATACATCCGCGTCAAGTATGGCGTGGACAACGTGGCCCAGATCGTCACCTTCGGGCGCATGAAGGCCAAGCTGGCCATCCGCGACATCGGCCGGGTCATGGAGGTCAAGTTGGCCGATGTCAACCGCCTGGCCAAAATGATCCCCGAAGGCCCCAAGGTGGAACTGCGGGACGTTCTCGAAAAAAGCCCGGAATTTCAGCGCGAGATCAAGCGCAGCGCCGAGTTCGCCAAGCTTATCAACTACGCCCTGAAACTGGAAAACAACATCCGCCACACCTCGATGCACGCCGCCGGAGTGGTGATCGCCCCCAAGAAACTGACCGAATACATGCCGCTTTACAAGACCAAGGACGACATCACCACCCATTTTGAAAAGGACGAAGTGGAGAGCATCGGCCTGCTTAAAATGGACATCCTGGGCCTTAAAACCCTGACCATCATCAAGAACATCGTCCGCGCCGTGCGGGAAAACGAGGGCACGGTCATCGACCTGGAAAACATCAACCTGTTGGACAACAAGACATTCAAGGTCTTCCAGAAAGGAGATACCGACGGCATATTCCAGTTCGAAAGCTCGGGCATGCGCGACTATCTGAAAAAATCGAAGCCTACCAGGATCGAGGACCTGATCGTACTTAACGCTCTCTACCGCCCCGGGCCGCTGCAGTCGGGCATGGCCGATGTCTATGTCAACCGCAAGCTGGGACGGGAAAAAGTCGCTTTCATTTTCCCCGAGCTCGAGGAAATTTTAAAAGATACGTACGGCATCATCGTTTTCCAGGAGCAGGTCATGCAGATATCGGTGCGCATCGCCGGTTTTTCCATGAGCGAAGCCGACGAAATGCGCAAGATCATGGGCAAGAAGGAAGTGAACAAGATGCCCGCCCAGGAAAAAAGATTCCTCGAGCGCGCCGCCAAAAAGGGCTACGACAAGAAAAAGGTCGAGGAACTTTTTAGCCAGATGAAGACCTTCGCCGAATACGGCTTCAATAAATCCCATTCCACGGCCTACGCCTACCTGGCTTACCAGACAGCCTACCTGAAAGCCCACTACCCCGTTTACTTCATGTCGGCCCACCTCAGTTCCGAAGCCGACAAGACCAGCACCTCTTCAAAGATCATCCAGTACATTTCGGAAAGCAAAAAAATGGGCATCGACATCCTGCCTCCCGACATCAACAAGAGCCGGGAAAACTTCCACGCCGAATCGGCCGGCGCCATCCGCTTCGGCCTGATCGGGCTGAAAAACGTTGGCAGCGCCGCTTTGGGCATCATCCTGGCGGCCCGCGACCAGGATGGGGAATTCAAGGACTTTAACGATTTTGTCGCCCGCGTCGACCTGGGCAAGGTCAATAAAAACGTTCTGGAAAGCCTGATCAAGGCCGGGGCCTTCGACTGCTTCGGCCTGAAGAGGCGGAGCCTGTTCGAAGGCATCGCCGACGTGATCAAAAGGGCGGCCATCATCAACAGGAACCGCAGCCGCAACCAGAAAGCCCTGTTCGCCGAGGAGATCGACGACAATTATATTCCCCGGGAATACCTGAACCTCGAGGAGTGGCCGGAAAACGAAATGATCACGGGTGAAAGGGAGATCGCCGGCATCTATGTTACCCGCAACCCCCTGGAAAAATTCAGCAGCGAGATCAGCAAGGTCTCCAACACCACCGTTCTCGCCATCCAGAACTATGAGTTCAAGGGCGAGATCATCAAGCTGGGAGGGGTGGTCACCGAATTTGCGCGCCGCACTTCGAAAAAAGGCGATCCTTATGGGGAAATTTATTTCGAGGACCTGACCGGGCGCATCAAGGTCCTGTGCTTCAAGGACAGGTGGGCGGCCCTGGAAAAGGAATTGAAAGTCGACGTGCCTTATTTTTTGGAAGGCCGCAGTCACTTCCGCGGCGCCGAATCCGACAGCGAGGAGACCATCTACCTGGAGAACCTGCATGAGCTCGAAGCCATACTCAAAAAAAAGGCCCGCAAGATCGTCGTTACCATCAACTACGACCAGATCGACGAGAGCTTCAATGAAAAACTGAAGCAGAAGCTGGAAAAAAACCGCGACTCGGTCCCCTATATCATTGTCATCAACCACGCCGACAACGCGCGCGTGGTGATCAATTCCGAACCGGGCCAGGGCATCCGCGCCACCGCCTCAATGAAAAAGGACATCGAAAAACTGACCGGACCGAATTCCATAGAGATACTTTTCTGATGCCATGAAAGAGAAAACCGACAGCGAACTCCTGGCCGCGGCGCGGCAACACATCGATTTCCTGTCCGCCGAACTGCAGCATCTGGGCGAATTGGCGCGCAACTTCGACGCGCCTCCCAGCGAGCTGCCCGAAGTGCCCTGGATTGATGTCTACGGCGAAGCGCTGCCGCGCAACGGCCAGGCCGGCGGCGACCATATCATCTACGTCGATTTCAAGAAACGCTACAAAATGGACAAGCTCATCCGTGAAGCGCCCGAAAAAGTGCAGGACAAGCTGCGCGCCACCGCCGCCCGGGCCGGCATCGTCGTGCTCGACGTCGAGGGGCACGACTACAGCTCGGCCTTCATCGCTTCGGTCTTTCACCAGGCCTTCCTGCTCGGCGTTTCCTACGAATTGAAGTTTTTCGGTGAGATCACCACCACCCTGTTCGACAACATCAACACGCGCTTCTTCAATTCATCCGGGATATCCAAGACCCTGACCATGGTCTACGGCGAGATATCGGAAAACGGCACCTTCCGCTTCCTGTCAGCCGCCCATCCGCCGCCACTGATATTCTCAAGCGAGTTTGAACGCCTGGTGGCCATCAGCGAGGACCGGCTGGTCTCCTTTCCACAGATAGGCACCATGCCTTCGCGCGGCAACAGCGAGATATCCATCCCGCTGCTCGGCGTCAAGGAAAGATACACGGTGAACGAGATCAACCTGATGGGGCGCGGCGACATCCTGATCCTCTACAGCGACGGATTGTCAGACCACCGCGACTCCGCCGGGCACAAGTACTTTCCCGGCCGGCTGGAAGAAGTGCTCAGGACAAACAAGCGGCTTCCGGCCCGGGCCATATTCGCGCGGGTCAAAGAGGACCTGCTCGCCTTTAACGACAAGCCCGATGACGACATCACCGTGGTGATCATCAAGAAAACATAGCTTGCGGTTGGCGGCATTGCCGCCAAAGGAGGAACCATGATTGTGGACACGTCTTTCGGCAGCGACAACCATGCCGGCGTTCATCCGCGCATCCTGGATGCGATCAGGGAAGCCAACAGCGGCCCGGCCGTGGCCTACGGACTTGACGACTTCACCGCCACGGCCGTCGAAAAGTTCCGTGAGCACTTCGGGAAAAATGCCGATGTTTACCTGGTTTTCAACGGTACCGGGGCCAATGTCATCAGTCTGGCCACCCTGGCCCGCCCGTTCCAGGCCGTGATCTGCACGGAGCACGCCCACATCAACGCCGACGAGTGCGGCGCCCCGGAAAATTATAGCGGCTGCAAGCTGAAGACCGTTCATACTCCGAACGGCAAGCTCACGGTCGACGACATCGGCCGCCAGCTGGCGGGACGCCTCGACCAGCACCGCGTCCAGCCCTCGGTCGTCTCCATCACCCAGGCCAGCGAGCTGGGCACGGTGTACAGCGCCGAGGAGGTGCGGGAGATCGCCGCCTTCTGCCATGGCCACAACCTTTATCTGCACATGGACGGCGCCCGCATCTGCAACGCCGCCGCCAGCCTGGGCAAGGGACTCGGCGAGATCAGCGGCCAGCTCGGTGTGGACA
Source organism: Candidatus Aminicenantota bacterium (assembly GCA_022865785.1). Classification (GTDB taxonomy): domain Bacteria; phylum Acidobacteriota; class Aminicenantia; order UBA2199; family UBA2199; genus UBA2199. Next base: position 1,658 of record JALHTJ010000347.1, on the reverse strand, counting down.
TGCTTTCTTTCGGCGGCACCAAGAACGGCCTGCTTCTGGGCGAGGCCGTGGTCTGCTTCAATCCGGAACTGAGCAAGCATACGCTTTTTATCCGCAAGCAGGCCATGCAGCTGGCCAGCAAGATGCGCTTCATTGCCGCCCAGTTCACGGCCCTGCTCAGCGACGACCTGTGGCTGCAAAACGCTTCCCAGGCCAACCGCATGGCCAAGCTTTTGGAAGAAAAGGTCAAGGGCATCCCCGGTCTGGCCATCGTACAGCCGGTCCAGGCCAACGCCGTGTTCGCCTCCCTGCCCCGCCAGGCCATCGACAAATTGTTGAAAAAATATTTCTTCTATACCTGGGACGAAGATAAAAATGAGGTGCGCTGGATGACCTCGTTCTCCACCACTGAAAAGGATATCGAAAATTTCGCCGCTGCCATCCGCGAAAGCTGCAAATAGGAAAATATTCGACGGAATAATTGAAGCACTGTCGAAAGCGGCTAAAATCTATGCAAAAAATCTGCCAATCCTTAAAACAGCTGAAAAACAACTCTTATTGTTACTTTTTTAATTTTCCCTTTTCAACAATTTTCGGACTATAAACCCTATTACTATCACGATTCTCTGTGGAGCTCCTGACTATCGGGGTTGAACCAAGGGTACTAAAAGTACAAGTCGAGTCTTCAGGGACCAAAACGTTTTTGTAAATAAGTATGTTGTAATAGTAGTTCCCTCGCAAAGTTCCGATCCCGGCAGGGGAAAAAGTGTAATGATCGGTATTCCATATAAGCTCGTTGTAATATGAATAGGCGTCGACAGGATCACTGTTAAAGGAGACCGGACATACACCGGCAAAAGGGATGGACGAGTCTGCGATATTTTCAGCCTTTACCTTGACACTGTAACTGGTTAATGCAGGGTTATCTTCGCTTAAAAAGTAAAATCTTCTGGTTTGATTCGGCAATATCACGACCGGATCGGTTTCCGGGAACTTATAATAATAATTAGTGGCCGAGGCAGGAATGCCATTGAAACTCAGATACAAGGGTGTTATTTTCGACGGAATGATATTGATCTCAGCCTGGTCGCAATCGATCACTCCGTTGTGATTGGTATCGACTTGCTGAAGTAGCGCCGGATCGGTGTAATTGACATAATTGTCATTGAAGCAGACCAGGTCCGTATTGTTGAATAGGTCAACCGGCGTCGGCTCGCTGATGTCCTTGAAACCGATGGCCACGGCATCATCCGACTCAGCCCCCAGGTCTCCCTTGAAAACGACGGTCAGAGTAACATCCACGGCATTAACGGGAAGGGGGTCGCCAGACATGTTGACATCGAGTCGAAGCGGCGTGTCTCTCGGAATTGCCGTTACGTCGGGGCAATTGTAAATCTTGTAATATCTCTCCTCTGCCGGAGTTGGCGGAGCGGGCACAAATGGAGTACTGCTTCCCAAGCGATAACTTATAACCAGCGAAACCTGGCCGTTTTCCATCTCCTCATTGTCAGGGGTGATGTTTTTAACCATTAATGATATCTTTTTAAATACTTCGGAAGAATCAACACTGAGGGCATAAATGCCGTCGCTTGCAGGCAGAGTCACCTCAATTTCACCGCGAAAAAAATAATTGATCAGCGCTGCTGAATAGCCCACTGCCCGAGGGACCAACATGGAAG
>JALHTJ010000346.1 GCA_022865785.1 Candidatus Aminicenantota bacterium | reverse complement strand
TCACCTGATCCTGGCCACCCAGCGGCCTTCCATCGACGTCATCACCGGCAGCATCAAGAATAATTTCCCCTCGCGCATCGCTTTGGCCGTCCCGTCCAAGTACGATTCGCGCACCATCATCGACCAGATCGGGGCGGAAAAACTTCTGGGCAACGGCGACATGCTGTTCCTGCCTCCCAAGACCGCGTCCCTGATCCGCCTCCATTCGGCTTTTGTTTCGGAATCCGAGACCGTGCGCGTGGTCAATTTTCTGTCCAAGCAGGCCAAGCCCGAGTTCAATACCCAGATCATCAAGCATTCCGTGAAAAAAGAAGATGCAGGCGAAGACCAGATCATGGACGAACTGTTTTTCGACGCCGCGGAAACCATTATCAGCACCGGCCAGGCGTCCGCTTCCTACCTGCAGAGAAAAATGAGCGTGGGCTATGCCCGCGCCGGGCGGCTGATCGACCAACTGCAGGAAAAAGGGGTCATCTCGCCGCCCAACAGCCGCAACCAGCGGGAGATCCTTATGACCATGGACGAACTGCAGAACGCCAACAAAGAATAGCCGGCCGACAATTCACTAAATGTTTTTCCCTGCCGGGGAGTATACTATGCGGTGGCAGGAGATGCATGACTGAAACGGAACTGATCCGCAACGCCCAGCTTGGCGATCGCGACGCTTTTGCCGGGCTCGTCTCCAGTCATGAGAAAAAGCTGCTGGCCCTCTGTTGGAACATGCTGGGCGAGCGCGAGGAGGCCCGCGACGCCGCTCAGGAAGCCCTGCTGCAGGCCTTCGAGAATTTATCCCGCTTCGATGCCGGGCGCAGCTTCATCAAGTGGTTGCTGGGCATCGGCGCCAAGCGCTGCCTGGACCGCCTGCGCCAGCGGCGGACGTTCCTGAGATATTTTCAGGAACATGCCCGCGAATGGCTGGGGCGGGGAGGACCGCGAACCGCATCCGCCGTGGATGGGGAAAGCGCCGGACGGCTTCTGCAGAAGCTGTCTTCCAGGGAGCGCGCGGTGGTCTCCCTGACGGTGTTCGAGGATTTCAGCGCCCGCGAGATCGCGGCGGCGCTGGGCTGCGCCGAGAATACGGTGCGCGTTCACCTGTTCAACGCCCGCGTGAAGCTGAAAAAGGAGGTAGCCGATGGCATGTAAATGGGTTCGGTTCGCATACCGGGTATTGCCCATGCCGGGATGGAGGACTTTCCTGCTCGACCGGCACATCGACGGCTGCCCCTCCTGCCAGAGCGCTGCCCTCGACGGGCAAGAAATTCTTTTCCTGGGCGTGACGCCGGCCGCCCTGGAGGGCGAGCTGCCCTTGACCCCGTTCGCCGCCGCTTTCAGCGCTCCTGCCCGCCGACGCACTTTCCGGTTCGGCTGGGGCTATGCTTTCGGGTTTTTCCTGGCCGCGGCCATCCTCTGGGCCGTGCTTGCGATCACTCGCCTCGTTCCTCAAGGAACTTTGCCGCAAGGAACCGTTACCATAACCGAGGCGGATGCGGAGGCCGCCGTCTTTGCCGTCATCGAGGCGCGGATCGGCGACGAGCCGGCCTGGCCGGTTATTTTCAAGCCCGGGCAGCCCGGGCTGACAATCGTCTGGTTCGAGAAAATAAAAAATTAAACTGGAGGCCCATGATGAAAAAAATCGCGTTTTTAATGATAGTTCTGGTTTTCGCTGTATCGTTTCATGTTCGCGCCGAAGTCGCGCTCAATATCAAGCTAAACTTTTTCGGCCCGGCAACAGGCGGGAAAGGCGGTCCGGGCGTGACCACTTCGTTCTATCTCAAGTCGATGGTCCAGCGCAACCTGCAGGTCACGTTTGCTCCCGAGGCCCTGCTGGCCGAGTTGCGCAAGACCTTCAACGAGCCCGATATCTCTCTGCTGGCCTCGGCCGACCTGGCCTGGCGCCAGGGTGGCCCGCCCTCGGTCATGCAGGTTGTGCAGATCGACGGCCGGGACTATGCTTTGGTCCTGACCCCGCTGCCCAGGCCGGGGGCGGTGAATTTCAAGGTCGGCGTGGTGGAGGAAAACAACAAGAAGAATATCAAGAGCATCCTGCTCGATACCGAGATCGTGCTCCCCGACGGCGAAGTAGCCATGCTGGGCTTTCGCGATTCACGGGAGCACAGCTATTTCATCGCGTTTTCCGTACAAGGCCGGCAGGAGAACTTCGGCAAGGATGCTGTGCGCATAACGGGCGCCCGCAAGCCAAGGAGTATCAGGAAGGTCAAACCGGTATATCCCAAGGAGGCTCTGGAGAAGAGGGCCGAGGGCCTCGTGATCCTGGAAGCCGTGATCGACAAAAACGGCAGGGTGAGGGACACGCGCATGATCGCTACGCCCGATCCTCTGCTGACCATAGCCGCCGAGGAAGCCGTGAAACAATGGGTTTATGAGCCCTATCTCGTCGACGGCATCGCCAAAGAGGTCCTATTCACGGTCACGGTGACTTTCGCCCTGGACCCGGAGCAGGAGGCAAAAAAGAACGCCGCGGACCCCCTGACCCGGCTCGAGGATTCCCAGAAGCCGAAGATCGTCAAGAAAGTCAACCCGGTTTATCCAGAGGAGGCGCTGAAAAGCAAGATCGAGGGGGTCGTGATGATGGAGGCCATGATCGACGAGCGGGGAAAAGTGAGGCGGCTCCGCGTTATCAGCTCGCCCAGCCTCCTTCTGAACCATGCGGCGCTGGACGCAGTCAAGCAATGGGAGTATGAACCCTATATTGTGGATGGCAAGGCCAAGCCGATTGTGTTTACGGTTACTGTCACTTTCTCCCTTTACAAAGATTGACAGCACGCATAAAAGACCGTCCCCGTAGCGTTATGGGGACGGTCTTGGCAAATTTGTCTGTATTTCACTTTTAAAAATTTATCCTTGAGTGGATTCCCGAGGGTACGATTTTGGCCGCTATTTCAGGAACTTGACCTGGAATATGAAATTCTGCAGGGAGATGCGCGCCGACTCCTCGCCGCTGGTCTTGGATTCATAATCCAGCTTGTAGATCAGCTTGAGCACTTCCTGGATCTTGAAATCGGGAAAATTCCTGACCAGGGCGATGAATTTGTTCAGGATGAACTGCGGCTGCTGCAGCACGGTGCCGATATCGGCGTTGGAAAAACGGTGCTTCATCAGGAATTTGGCCGTGTATATCTTGTGATAATAGGAGATCAGGGTGCCGATGATGAAACTCGGCTTGATGCCGTTGATGAACAGGTACTTCAAAATATCCAGGTAAACGGCGGCGTCTTCCTTTTCGATGGCTTCGGTCAGGTCCCAGATGGAATGGGAATTGATGCCGGTGATCAGCTCGTCCACATCCTCGCTGTCGATGTTCATGCTCGGGGCTGCGGCCGCTTCCAGTTTGGGCAGCTGGTGAATAATGGAAACGAAATCATCGGCCATGATCTCCTGGATCCTTTCGATGGCCCCGACCGTGATGGTGATCTTCCTTTCCTTCATGTACTGCTTGATAAAGTTCTTGATTTCAGCTGCGCCGCTGCGGTCCAGATCGATGCAGACCGTGTTTGGCGAATCGAAATGTTCCTTCAATTTCTTGATCTTGTCTTTTTTCAACTGCTTGTAGTCGTCACGGCTCAGGTCCAGGGAGACGAACACGATCAGGGTTGTGTGCGGATTGGGTTTTTGCAGGTAATTGCTTACGGCTTTTTTGGCGGCCGCGTTCAAGGCGATCTTTTTTTCTTCGCGGATGGCCACGGTGAGGATCTTCTGGGCGCTGATAAAAAAGTTGGAACTGTTGGCTTCGCTTATTATTTCTTCCCAGCTGTTCTCTTCTTCATTGTCGAAATAGTAGCGCCTGAAATTGAATTCGGTCCGGTTCTGGCCGAACACGCGGCTGATCTCGCCGATGACGTATTCGCCTAAAAATTCATTGAAGCCATAGAGCAGGAGCAGGGGCGGGAATTTTTTTTCAGCCTGAATGCGGTTGATAAAGCCGAAGAAAGTGGTTTCGGACATCAAAAATTTTCCAGGATGGATGCGACGATGCTGGCGGCGAACTTGGCCGCGATCTTTACCAGTGAGCCCGTTTCCTGGGAAAAGAAATCGGCGGAATCGGTTTCATAGGTTTCCCGGAAGCTCATGCTGTTTCCCTGGTAAAACAATTCATTTGTTTTCATGTCAATCAGGCGCACGTCGAGGCTGAGGCGCACTTCATAGAGATTGGCCGCTCCCGCTTCGGAATAGGAGATCGGGGTGGTGTCGAAAGCGGTGATCTTGCCTTCGAGAACCAGGTCGGCCGTGAGGTCGGAATCGGCCAGGCGCAGACGGCTTCTTTTGATGAACTCGTCCCTGACCGCGAAAGTGATAAATTGCTCGACAGACTCGCGCGAGGTCTGGTTTTTAAAATCCGGAATGGCGATGGTCCTGGCCGCCGCCGGCAGGTTCCGTCCCCGCCCCGACAGGCGGTAGCCGCACTGCAGGTTCAGAATGGCAACAGCCAGCAGCAGCCAAACCGCGTGTTTCATTTGCAGACGATGCTGAGCATCTTGTTTTTGACAAAAATCATTTTCACGATCTGGCGTCCGGCGAGCAAATGCTTGATTTTTTCGCATTTCATGGCCTCCCTCTTCACGTCTTCCTCGCCGCAATCGAGGGCGACGCTGATCTTGTCCTTGATCTTGCCGTTTACCTGGATCATGACATCGACCGTTTTCTCAAAAATCTGGTCGGGATCAAAGTCGGGCCAGGGCGCGCGGTAGACGGAATCGGTTCCACCCAACTGCTGCCAGAGCTCCTCGCCCATATGAGGCGCGAAAGGGGCCATCATCAGGATCAGGGTTTCGGCCAGCTCGGAAATAATGGCCGGGTTGAGGTTTTCCGGCAGAGAGTCCTTCTCCGGCAGGGCATAGGCATATATCTCGTTCAGCAGCTCCATGATGGCCGCCACGGCCGTGTTGAACTGGAAGGTCTCGATCTGCGCTCCCACCTTGCGCAGCGTCTGGTGCAGCTTGCGGCGCACGCCGCGCTCCGCCGGCGACATTTCCATGGGCAACTCATCCCGCCATTCCCGCCGGTAGAGCGGCAGTGCGGCCTGCAGCCAGCGCCAAACGCGGGTGATAAAACGGTGTGAACCGTGTATCCCTTCCTCGCTCCAGTGCACGTTGTCCTCGAACGGGGCCACGAACATCTCGTAGACGCGCAGTGAATCGGCGCCGTAGCGTTCGGCCATATCGTCCGGAGTGACGACGTTGCCCTTTGATTTGGACATGCGCGCCCAGCGCCAGACGATTTGGTCGGCGGGATACTGTTCGCGCTCTTCATGCTTGAGCACGATCCAGTCGACTATCTTCTCGTCGTTTTCGCCATGCTCATCTTGCGGCCGCGGCCGGCGCCCGGGGGTCATGGCCAGGAGCGAACCCTGGTTGCGCAGCGTCAGGAAGGGCTCTTCGAAACCCAGCAAGCCTTCGTCAAACAGCACCTTGGTCCAGAAGCGGGCATAGAGCAAATGGGAACGGGCATGTTCGATGCCCCCGGTATATAAATCCACCGGCAGCCAGTAGTCCAGGGCTGACCGTGACGCGAAAAACTTGTCGTTGCCGACGTCGGCGAAACGGAGAAAATACCAGGAAGAACAGGCATAACCACCCATGGTGTCGGTCTCGCGCCGGGCCGCTCCGCCGCATTTCGGGCAGACGGTCTGCACGAACTCGGGAATAAGAGCCAGCGGCGACTCACCGGTGCCGGAGGGCTGGTAGTTCTCCACGTCGGGAAGCAGGACCGGGAGTTGCGCTTCCGGTACCGCCACTTCACCGCAACCTGAACAATGGACTATGGGGATCGGTGCTCCCCAATAGCGTTGGCGGGAAATCAGCCAGTCACGAAGCCGGTAGTTGATCGTCGGGCGGCCCAGGCCTTTTTCTTCCAGCCAGGGTCCGATCGCTTTTTTGAATGCGCTTGAGGACAAACCGCTCCAGACGCCGGAATTGACGGCGATTCCCTCAGCCGCTTCCGCGGTTTTTAGTTCATAGGTTGAACCGTCGCGGCTGACCACCTGCACGATGGGCAGGTCGAACTTCCTGGCGAATTCAAAATCCCGGTCGTCATGGCCCGGCACGCACATGACGGCTCCGGTGCCGTAGCTCATCAATACGTAGTCGGCGAGCCAGACCGGAATTTTATTACCGTTGACCGGGTTGATGGCGTAGGCGCCGGTGAAAACGCCTGTCTTGCTACGGGAAATATTCAGGCGGTCGATCTCCGATTCGCCTTGAGCCTTGCGGATATAGGCCTCCACTTCGCTGCGCCGCTTCGGGGCTGTGATTTGCGACACCAGCGGGTGTTCCGGGGCCAGCACCATGAAGGTGGCGCCAAACAGAGTATCCGGCCGGGTGGTAAAGACACGGATGATCAGGTTGCTGTCTTTGAGGGCGAAATCGACCTCAGTCCCCTCACTGCGGCCGATCCAGTCGCGCTGCATCTCCTTCATCCCTTCCGACCAGTTGAGCTTTTCCAAGTCGGCCAGCAGGCGGTCAGCGTAAGCCGTTATGCGGAAGAACCATTGCGGCATCGGCTTCTTTTCGACCGGGGCATCGCAACGCCAGCAGCGGCCGTCCTTGACCTCTTCGTTGGCCAGGCCTGTCTTGCAGGAGGGGCACCAGTTGATGGGCGCGGTAGCCCTGTAGGCCAACCCCTTGCGATGGAGCAGCAGGAAGATCCACTGTGTCCACTTGTAGTAATCGGGCAGGCTGGAATTGATTTCGCGCTGCCAATCATAAGAACAGCCGGTTTTGATCAAGGTCTCGCGATAAGTGGCCGCGTATTCGGGCACCATCTGGCGCGGATTGCGGCCAAGCCGAATGGCCTCGTTCTCAGCCGGTTGGCCGAAAGCGTCCCACCCCATGGGGTGCAGCACATTGTAACCTTGCATGCTCTTGAAGCGGCAGAAGGCATCGGTGGGCACATAATTCTTGAGATGACCGACGTGCAGGCCGGAACCGGAAGGATAGGGGAACATTTCCAGGCAATAATATTTTTTCTTTTGCCCATCAAGAATAGTGCGGAAGGTTTGCTTTTCCTGCCAGAGCCGCTGCCACTTGGCTTCGATTTCAGTAAAGTTATAGTTCATCTCTCTTCCTTGACCGCTTGTCGATTTTCAATTATACTTGAAAAAGTCCGCCAGAACAACGGCGACGGCGAATTTTTTCAAGGCAATTTCGGAAAAATCGCGGTTTGAACCAAAAGCGATCCTTTCCGTATAATTGTTTTCAGGAGTAGGGATGAAAAATTTGCAGGATAGTTAACACTTGAGGAAAGAAAAGTCGAGGAAGGCAAAATGAACGAATTTTACAATGATTTTATTGGCGTTATCGGAAATCCTGCTCAAACCATCGGCAAAATAATGGAGAAAAAACGCTGGCAGGCTGTGTTGGCCGTCATTCTGCTGTTGACTGCCATCGCCACATTTCTTACCTATCCCATCACCAAGGTCGAACAGGCCAAGTTCATCCGTGATTCGGAAATGGCAGACAAACTGAGCGAAGAGCAATTGGCCAATTTGGACAAATTCACCCCCAGCCAACGCCTGACCGGCGCCATGATTTCGCTTGTTTTAGCCGGGTTGATGATCGTGGTGGCCGCTTTTTTTATCTATCTTTTTTTCAAGGTCGCCGGCAGCGAAGGAAATTATGTTCACTATTTTTCCGGGGTGGTGCATGCGTCCATTTTGGACATGTTCCTGGGCGGGATACTGAAATCATCGCTGATCTTGATGAAAAAAACCATGCTGATCCATACCGGGCTAACCATGTTTTTCCCGGGGATGGACTTCCGCAGTTTGTCTTTTATTGTGCTTGCCCAGTTCGATTTTTTTTCTATCTGGTACCTCGCGGCCCTGGCTCTGGGCATCGCCTTTTTTGCCAAGATCAGCCCTCAAAAAAGCATTTCCATCGCAGTGATGTATTTTATTTTTAAAAGTCTGGTTTTTGTTTCATTTTCCTATTTCAGCATGAAATTAATGGGCATGTGAACCCGGCTTTCATTTGTTGAAATTTCGGGTCGGTATTGCTGTGGCAAACGCCAAAATACTTGACAATTCATTATTTTTCATTTATTAATTCATATGTAATGGGAAAAATACTCGCATTCAGACCATTTTACTGAAACAGGGGAGAAAAAAATGAAGAAACTGTTTTTTCTTATCATTTTTGTTTTTTTTGCAGCGGCCTTGATCAGCAATGCTCAAGAAAGCAAAAGAATATTAAATATGCAGAAAGCGTATGTCTTTTTGCCGGAATCCTTGTTGATATCGGAAACGGATTTGAATTGTTCATACTTCATCAAAGACGCTGTGCCGCAGGATATTAGGATCGTCGGCAAAAACTCATTGACTCCCCAACGCAGGGAATTTTCCGACCTGGATGAATTGGTGATAAATAAAGGTTCCCAGGCAGGGCTTAAAGAGGGAGACCTGCTCATGATCATAAGCCAAGGCCGGGTCATCCGTCACCCCCGCAACCATGACCGTTTGGGCCTGTATTTCCTGAAGAAATCGCTGGCCGAGATTACTTGTATTTATGACAAGCAGGCCGTAATCCAGTTGCAGAAAGGCTGCTACCCTGTCAATATCGGTGATTTCGCCATTCTGTACAAGCCGGAACAGACGTTATTTATCCAAAAAATTGATTACAGGCTTTGCCGCATTCCCAGCAACGCCGTCAGCGGCCATGTTGTATTTTTCGATTTGTCTATGGGTCAGTGCGGAGAAATTGCCGGCGACTCTCAATATGTGACAGTAGACCTGGGAGAAGGGGTTGTCGGCAAAGGAACTTTCCTGCTGATTTACCGCCAAGTGGCTTCTGATCTGCCGCCCTTGATTATAGGCCTGGGTATCGTGATTCACAGCGAGAACACTAATTCTACGGTGAAAATACTGGATGCCAGTTCGGATGTCAAGGTCAACGACCGGATGTTGGTCCTGCCCAAAGAGTTGAAAATGGTTTCCGCCGGTCCCGGGGGAAGGGAAAATATCCCGATTGTGGAAACGTTGCAAACCGAGAGCGAGGAACCTGGACAGACTGAAAGTGAGCCGGGAGCCGAAGCAATGATCGCCAGCCTGAAAGTGGATGTCTTGTTCGATTTTGACAGCAGACAGCCCAGCAGTGATCATGGCGCCGATTTTACGGCCATCAAGGATTTTGTCGCCGCCAAAAACGAATACCTGATCACCTTGCGCGGCTATACCTGCAGCATCGGCCGCGAAGAATACAATCTGCGCCTCTCCTCGAAGCGGGTGGAAACCATCAAGAATATTCTACTCAGCCAGTATGGGATCGATGCCGCCCATATCGAGACGTTCTTTTACGGTGAAACGGAACCTCAATTCGACAACAGCAGTGAAGCGGAGCGCAGGAAGAACCGGCTGGTGAAGATCGAGGTGAACGGGAAATGAAGATTGTCCTTTTAGCTTTGCTGGTTTGTTTCATAGGGGCCGGGTTCGTACCGCTTTTCAGCAATGGCATTGACCTGGTCGCAATGAAAAAGCAGGAGGAAGAAAGAAGAAAAAACAATGCCAAGTCAAAGTTGGTTATTAATGACAGTAATATCAATACGGTATCCGTTAGCGGTAAAAAATATGGGTTTGTGCAGTTGGAATCCGACGAGCCCCTTGGCGATGAAGATCTTGCGCCCGAACCCGGGAAAGATGAAAAAGGGGATGTATCCAAGCAACCCGATTTTTGGAAAAAGCAGCAGAGCGACCTGCAAGAGCGTATCGCCAAATTAAAGGAAGACATTGATCGTGAACAGTTGGATTTGAACAGGTTATGGTCCGATTTCTATATTAAAAATATTCCGGCCGAACAAGATGCCATCAAGGTCCAGATCTCACAACTGACCAATCAGATCGAGCAGAAGAAACTTTTTTTGAGCCAGGCAGAAACACAGCTGGAAGATCTTCACGAAAAAGCCCGTAAAGCCGGGATTCCTCCCGGTTGGCTCAGATAATACGATTTATTCGCGGTCCCGGGCTTTAGGCCGGGCTTTTTGTCAAGCGTTTACTGTTTGCAAAATTCCGTTGGGGATGATAAGATAAACACCACCCATGGACTATTTAAAAGTGCAGGAGCCGATTCTGCCGATGCTCAGATCTACGGAAAAGGTTCTGGCCAGGCAGCTGCGCAGCAAAGTCAACTTGATTTCTGAACTGCGTCAGCATACTCCGGTCGACAAGGGAAAAAAGATCCGCGCCACGTTTTTTTTCCTGCTGGCCGGGATGAACCGTGTTGACACTGAAGGGCTGCCGCAGATGGCGGCGGCCATTGAAATGCTTCATCTTTCCAGTCTGGTTCATGATGATATTGTGGACAATTCCGTCTGGCGGCGCGGCAAAAAAACAACCAATCACCATTTCGGCAATTATCTTTCCCTGCTCTGGGGTGATTTTCTATTCATTACCTCGCTACGCATGATCTCTGCTCAAAATCGCAGCAGGAGCATGGACATGATGCTGGACGCTTCCCGGCAGATGATCGAGGGACAGATCCTGGAATTTGCCAATAACTTCAATTACCGCATTCACTCCCGTACTTATTTTGACATCATTCGTAAAAAAACATCGTCCATGTTCGCCGGCATTGCCCGGCTGGCAGCCCAATTGAATGACAAGCCGGCGCGGGCAGCTGCCGATTTCTACCGTTTTGGCCAGGATTTCGGCATGATCTTTCAGATCAGCGACGATCTTCTGGATATCTTTTCCGACAGTGCCGGCAAAAGCCGTTTTCAGGATCTGCAAGAAGGCAAGGTGACCCTGCCCTATATCCTGTTGCTGCGCCACGACGCCTTGCCGCTCATCAGGAATTTCCGCCGCTCCGGACCACAGCCGCTGCTGGAGCGGTGCCGGATCCTGGGCATCAAAGAGCAGTCGCTGCAGATCATCGATCGTTATTACAAAAAATGCGCCTCTTTTTTGGAATCGTTCCCTGCCTCTGCCCATCGCGAGTCAATGGCGAATTTGCTGGAGTTCATCCGCTACCGTGATTACTGAAAACCCGGTTGAAATAGAAGTGAAAATTAAGGTCGAGCGCCTGGAACCATGGCGTGAAAAACTTCTGCGCCTGGAGGCGGTGCTGGAGTGTCCCCGGGTTTTGGAAAAAAATCTGGTCTTCGACACCTCCCGGCGGCATTTGAAAAAACGCGGCGTTCTCCTGCGCTTGCGCCGGCTGGACAGTGGAAGCATTTTGACCATGAAAATGCCGGTGCAAAAAAGCTCTCTATATAAGATTCGCGAGGAGATCGAGGCCGGGGTTTCCGATTTCGCCAATATGGAAAAGATCCTGTTGGGCGTCGGTTTTAAAACTTTTTTTATTTATGAAAAATACCGGGAAGTGTTTAAAAGAAAAGACATCCATGTCATGCTCGACGAGACGCCGATCGGGAATTTCCTGGAAATCGAGGGCGAACCGGCCGCTATTGACGCCATGGCTGCTGAACTTGGATTCTCGGCAAAGGATTATATCACCTGTTCCTATCATTGGCTTTTTCTGCGCAGCGGACGTTCCGGCAACATGGAATTTCAAAAGTGAAATTCTTCATCCTGGCCGGCGGTTACGGCCATAGGGCTGAGCCGCTCTCACTGATCAAACCAAAGCCGGTTTTCCCCCTGAACGGAATGCCGCTGCTCACTTTGCTGCTGCAGCAGTTGCGCGCCCAGGATTGGTCGGAGGGGTTCATCAACCCGCATCACCTGGGCGAACAGGTGGTTGCGGCCGCCGCCGGCAGCAGTGTTCACTTCATCCGCGAAAAAGAGTTGAGCGGCAGCAGCGTGCTGAGGCAGGCGCTGCCTTTCTTTACAGATTGGCTGCTGGCAGTCAATGGTGACACTTTTTTGGAAATTCCTCTGACCGGGTTGCTGGAAAAAACCACAAGCACGGACGTGGACGGTGTCCTGCTGGTGCGCCCGGACCATTCGGGCCAATATGCCGGACTGCGAGTCGCTGCTGACGGTTTTCTTGAGAGTGACGGTCCGCAGCCCGGATCGGGATTGATGTATGCCGGCGTGGCCCTGTTCAGAAAAAAGGCGGTAGAAAAAATAGATGAAGCCAACTTTTTTAAAACCATTCAAAAAAACCATCTGCGCTTCCAAACCGTTTTTTATGACGGGATCTGGCTGGATGTGGGTACCCCGGAACTGTATTTCCGTGCCAATTGGAAATATAAGGCATATTGTTCGGATCCGCAGCCTAATGCCTTTTCGGAAAATATCGAGATTTCGCCAGCTTCCCGGGTGGAAAAATCGGTGCTCTGGGAAAACACCCGCATCGGCTCAGGCGTTCACCTAGCTGATTGCATTGTGACCGGAAACCTGCGGCTGGAAAATACCAGTCACCGCGGACAGATCATTTCCCAACAGGGAGTTTTTCCGCTGTTTTGAATTTGGCAGTGAAATTTTTCCAGCCTCTTGTTTTTTGCCGGGAAACAGTTTACTATAACAATGGGAGTCAACATGAAGGACATCAATTTATTGCTCGAGAAATTCAAGATGATCACCGGCGAAGGCCATTCGGATACGGCTTTCAAATCGGTCATCCACGATATCGCCAAGTTTTACTGTGACAATTTTGAGCTGGAACCCGACGAAGTAGCCATATTGCTCACCGACAAGGACAACATGGTGCTGTCTTTCGCTTACCCCGAACACCTGGTCAACGCCGGCATGATCCCGATCTCCTCCCCCGACGCCTTCGCGGCCCGGGTCTTCAAGATGAACCGGGGGCTGATCGAGAACAATTTCAACCAGATGAAGCACCTGCATCTTTTTGAATTCATCAAGGGCCCCGGAGCCAAGGTCCGTAAAATATGGAAGATGATGAGCACGATCCTGCGCGTCGACGACCTCGGTTTCGGCATCATTGAACTTTCCCGCAAGGGAGTGGTATTGGATGAGGCCGGCGAGGATTTCAATCCGGAAAATTTGGAGTTTTTGGAAGACACCATCATTGAAATCGCTCCTTATTTGCGCAAGGTCCTGCCTGGCGACTTCAGGGGCAAGCTCGTTTGAAAGACCGCCTGCGTTCGCTCCTGCTGGAAAAATCGGTGGTCAAAGGCAGGGAATTCAAACTGGCGTCGGGCCAGACCAGTGATTTTTATGTCGATGCCCGGGTCACTACTTTGGACGCCGAAGGAGCCACCCTCTGCGGCCGGATATTTTTGGACATGCTCGCCGATTTTGAAGTGGACGCCGTAGGCGGTTATTCGATCGGCGCCGACCCTATTGTTTCTGCCATCGCCGTGATCAGTTACCTCGAGAAAAAGCCGCTGCCGGCCTTTATCATCCGCAAGGAAGAGAAATCGCACGGCACGCGCAAGATGATCGAGGGCAATTTCCGTTCCGGCATGCGCGTGGCCCTGTTCGATGACGTGATCACCTCGGGAGGCTCGATCATCAAGGGCGCCAAACAGGTCGAGGCCGAGGGCGGCAAGGTCGAGGTGATCATGGCCGTGCTGGACCGCGAGGAAGGCGGCCGCGAAGCCATCCAAGGCCGCGGCTACCGCTTTTTGTCCATTTTTACCAAAAAAGACTTGCTTTAGTTCACAATTCGGTCTGGGTGCTGATTGAAAAATGCCAATTCCCTTCAGCCTGGCCGTCATGTGTTATAGGAATAAAAAAATTAAGCTCTCATGAATGATCACTTAGAAAACATGCCGCCAAAAAGTCCTGGCAATGATCACCCGGATGTAACCGGGACTCCTTTACTGCAACAGGCTTTTGACAGCGAGGTTTTTCGTCAGCAGGGGCACCAGCTGGTGGACCGGCTGGCCGACTACCTGCAGCAGGTGTTGCGTCGCGCCGATTTTCCGGTCATGCCCTGGCGCGAGCCGGCAGAATTGCGGCAGGAATGGCAGCAGTTGCTCGCCGATCCCCTGCCCATCTCTTTTGTCGAACTTACCGAGAAACTGCTGCAGCAATCGATCCATCTGCACCATCCCCGCTGCTGTGGTCACCAGGTGGCGCCGCCGGCCCCGATAACCGCCCTGGCCGAATTGTTCTCGGCCTTATTAAATAACAGCATGGCGGTTTATGAAGTGGGACCAGCCGGGACTGTGATCGAGAAAGCCGTTCTGGGCTGGTTGGCTCAGCGCCTGGGCATGGCGCCAGGGGCCGACGGCATCCTCACCTCTGGCGGCAGCCTGGGCAACCTGACCGGACTTTTGGCCGCCCGGCGGGAGCGCGGCGGCAGCGACGTCTGGGAAGAAGGCACGTGCGGCTTGCCCATGGAAGTGATGGTTTCGGCAGAATCTCATTACAGTGTGGCCCGCGCCCTGAAGATCATGGGGCTTGGCAGCCAGGGGCTGATCAAGCTCCCGGTCAATGAACGTTTGCAGGTACGCCCGGAATTGCTGGAAACCATGCTGCTGGCCGCCCGGGCAAAGGGACGGCAGGTCATCGCCATTGTGGCCAACGCCTGTTCCACTTCCACAGGGGCTTACGATCCGCTGCCGGAAATTGGCGAATTCGCCAAAAAAAACGGCCTCTGGTTCCATGTCGATGCCGCCCACGGTGGGGCTGCCCGTTTTTCGCCAAAGTATCGTCACCTGGTCCAGGGTCTTGAAGAAGCCGATTCGCTGGTCATTGATTTTCACAAAATGATGCTCTGCCCGGCTCTGGCCACCGCGGTTCTGTTTCGCGATGGAACCGTGCTGAAGCGCATCTTTTCACAAAAAGCGAGCTATCTTCTTCCTGAGCAACAGCAAGTACCCTGGCAGGACATCGCCCGCAACACCATCGAATGCACCAAGAAAATGATGGGTCTGAAAGTCATGATGCTGCTCAAGACGGTTGGGGAAGGAATATTCTCGGAATATGTCACCCGTGTTTATGACCTGAGCCGCGATTTCGCCACTGTGCTCCAAAGTGAGAGCGATTTCAGACTGGCCGTCGAACCACAGGCCAACATCGTTTGTTTCCGCCATCAGCCCGACCAGGTACCGGCCGGCCAATGGGGTGAATACAACGCCCGCCTGCGCCGTCAACTCGTTGCCCATGGCCGCTTTTATATTGTCCAGACCACTATTGCCGGTGAAATTTACCTGCGTTTGACCTTGATGAATCCTTTTACCAATCTAGGCGATCTGCAGGAACTGTTGGTTGAGATTCGCCATTTCGGCCAGCAAATCCGGCAAAATGAAAATCATGGAAAAGAGAAATGTTGAAAGATAGGGGCTAAAGAATTAAGATCAATTGAATCAGGAGACAAACGATGGCTGCCGATATCCCGGCCATTTTAAAGAACATTCTGGAATTCACGGATTTTACCAGTAAGACAGTCATCGCTGTTGGCGCCGGCGGCGGCCAATTTGCCGAATATGGCAAAAAAGCGCGCCGGATTATTGCTGTTGATTCCAATCCGCAAGCATTGGCGGCCCTGCAAGAAAAAGTGGCTGTCATGGGATTGATTGATCGCTTTGAATATCAGGCCGGGGATTTTAATACTTTTGCCCTGGCTGCGGACATGGTCTTTTTTGAATTTTGCCTGCACGAAATGGCCGACCCGCACCAAGCGCTGGCCAAGGCGAAAAGCATGGCGCCGCAGGTGGTGGTCTTCGATCATTCCCCGGATTCGCCCTGGGCTTACATTACAGCGGAAGAAACAAAGGTGAAAAAGGCCTGGCAAGCCGTCCAGATCCAAAAGCCGGTCCGTGTTCAGCATTACGCCAGCCAGCAGAGTTTTTCCACCTTTGCCGAGCTTGAAGCCAAGGTCATCTCCCAAGGCGAAGTGGCTCTGCAACGCATTGAACCATACCGCGGGCAAAAAAACTTCACCATTCCCATGTCTTACGGCCTGGCTTTGCTGTAAATATTGAAAAAATCAATACTGAATGCGGAATGTTGACATTGCAAATAATGATCCTTAAAATGCAGGTGTGGAGTTACCAGTGCATCAACGAATTTATTTCATTCTGCTGATCTTGCTCGCCGTCCTGAGCGCAGCGGCCACGACTCCGGTCACTATCCCTGATGACCGCGGCTTCGATCCAACCGGTATCTGGTATGGCCAGCACGGGCCCCTTGCGTTGATGCGCGCCGGCGATACGCTTTCTTTCTCCTACTCGGCGGTGTTTGGCGCGACCGCGCACATCTGCGATGGTATCGGTGTCGCCGGCTTCGTCGGCAACGGGAAGTGGGAGTACGTCGACGAGCAGGGGACCGTCACTTTCACGACGAAGAACGGCAAGGTGACAATGCAGACCAGTGCCGGGATCGCCTCGTTCTGCGGCGCCAATTGGCCAGGCGACACCTTCACCAAGGACTCCTGGAAACCGGCTTTCCGCTGCCAGGTGACCGAACCGAAAGCACATTTCTTTGTCGTCGGGGCACTTCCGTCCGCGCAGCGCCAGGGCTTTGTCGTCAAGGGCGACTGGGTCGAGGCGGTCGGTCTGGTCAACGAGTCCTCGGCCGCCTGGCTGCTAACCCGCTTCGTGGGCAAGACCCGCACTACCGCCGGGCTACTTGAGCGCGACGCACTCGAGTGCCACGAGGAGTAGCCTGCCTTGCGCATATCTTCTCTGGGGCCGGAAAACCCATGCCCGCCCACATGACCACCAGCCGCACTGTACGGTGTTTTGCCAATATAGCAAAGAAGTAAAGGAGTTGCATCATGAAAACCCTGTCCATTGTTTTCCTTAGCGTCTTGGCGTTTACCGCCGTGACCGGTTTCGCCGAGGTTCCCGGCCATCTCAACAAGATGCATGGCCTCACTCAGGGAAGATTGATTTGTTTTTAAGTAGGCGAGGGAAAAATAAGATCGCTCAAGGAGGTATTGGTTATGAATAAAAAAGCATTTTTAATCCTTTTTCTGCTCGGTTTGTCATTGATATTAACTGCCTGCGGCGGAAAACCCGGTGAAGCGGGCAATTCACAAAACCAGGCTGCTCCCGCCGTCTCGACCGCCGCGGCTCAATCCACAGGCACGTCCTTGGCCAAAGACATTCTCTCCTGCTTCGACCAATGTGTGACTGAAGCGGCCGGGCTTTCCTTCGGCAAGCCGGAAGCGGCTGAGCTGACACCCAAACTGCAAGCCTTGTACAAAAGATACGAAGAGAAAATGATTGAACTGAACAGAAAATACCTGGCCCTCAAAGCGGAAAATATCAGTGAATTCGGAGCAGCCAACATTTACTTGGGAGAAAACCGTGGCAAGCATGTTTTTAACAAGGACAACACCTTGAGCGCGGCCGTGGCCTTTTACAATTTCCAGAAAGGCGACCAGGCCATGGTCAACCTGCTTTCCAATGAGATCGTGAAACTGCTTGATGTCGCAGTGAAAATGTAAGGGGTCTTTCATAAGTCCATGGGAATAAATCTTGCTCGGAGCTTTACTTCCTATTATGCTGTAAGTCACGTTAGCCAAGGGCGGTTATCATGAAAAGAATACTTATGCTTGCCTCGTTTTTCCTAATTGTTTGCATTATCTCAATGAACATCTTCGCCCAAAAGCCCGGTGAAATCGTCTTCTCCAAAACGCTTATCGATCCTCAGAACCCGGCAGCGCTTACCACCCAGTTTAAATCCGCTGACAATATTTACGCGCTGGCTTTCCTTGAGAAGTCCGTTTTGGGTATTCTCGGTTCCGAGGCGAAGAAGGTCGACGTGGAAGTGTTTCTGTACGAATTGAAACCGCCCCTCTATTCATATCAACAGCCGAGCGAAATGCAATTGGAATCAAACACACTGAAATTAGCGGGCGATGCTCTTCAGAAGACATTTCTGCCCCTTGACATTGTGCCGGGGACAAATGCGATGACAGCCTACGGCAGTCAGGATCTGGTTTATCAGAAATTTGGCAGTGAGTTTTACGGCCCCGTGGCATATGCCGCAGCCTTGAGCGGGCTCGAGCCCGGCGAACACACCATCATAGTCAAGTTGAGCTGTAACTACCAATTTGTAGCAGAAGGAAAATTCGTTATCCAGGGCAGCGATTACGCGGTATACAAGAAGATGTCCAAGGATTTGAACGAATCCGCCTCCGGCGCAAGTACGAAAAAGGCAGTGATGCCGAAAGCAGTACTTTCTGACAAGGGGCTTGAAACGGAAATGATCAACGCCTTAAAGAATTCTCAAACCTACAAGGACAGAATCAAGGGTGAGGTTTTGCGGGTGGTGATCATCGATCCCGACTGGATGATAAGGAGGAATGAGCTCACGGGGATCATTCTGCACCGCTACATCAGGGCGGCGATTGCCGTAAAAAACAGTGACGGCACGTGCACGGTGTGGCCGCTGGTAACATTTCAGCAG
>JALHTJ010000345.1 GCA_022865785.1 Candidatus Aminicenantota bacterium | reverse complement strand
TCCATCGGCATCGTGGTTCAGCGCTACGGCAGCGACGTGATCGGCGGGGCCGAAACCCTGGCCCGCAACGTTGCTGAGAGACTGCTCCGCCAAGGCTTCCGCGTCACCGTATTCACCACCTGTGCCAATGATTACCTGACCTGGCGCAATGAGTATCCTGCCGGCGAGTCGATCCTGAAAGGGGTCCGGATCAAACGTTTCCCGGTGACACGTGAGCGCGATATCAATAAATTCAACAGTTTTTCCGAAGAATTTTTTCCGGCCGCCGCGGCTGACCGAGATGAAAGCAAATGGTTTGCGGAACAGGGACCTTTCTGCCCCGACCTGATCCAGGAGTTGGCTGTGGCGCAAAAGGATGTTGATCTGTTTTTCTTTTTCACTTACCTTTATTATCCGACCGTAGAGGGGATCAAAGCGGTCAGTAAACCGGTAATCCTCTTTCCCACTGCCCACGACGAGCCACCGATTCACCTGCGGGCCATGGGCGAGGTCTTCCGCCGTCCCCGGGCTTTATTTTTTTTGACCCGGGCCGAAATGGACCTGGTGAGCCGGTTGTTCGCCCCGCCGGGACGGATGCGCTTGGTGCGAACCGGTTTGGATATGCATCCTGATGTCGATGACAAGGCATTTCGCCGCCGCTACCTGCTGATTGCTCCATACCTGCTCTATGCCGGCCGCATTGAAAAGGGCAAGGGCCTGGAAGAAGTTTATAAATATTATGCGGCATTGAAGAATGAGGTATATGTGGACCTGGTCCTGATTGGCAAAAAACTTATGGATATCCCCGCCATTCAGGGATTGAAATATCTGGGCTATGTATCTGAAAGAGATAAGCTGGCCGCATTCAAAGGCGCTGTATGCTCTTTGCAGCCTTCGCCGCTGGAAAGCCTCTCCATCACCACCCTGGAATCATTTTCCGTGCAGACGCCGGTGCTGGTCAATCGCCGCTGTCCGGCTCTGCTGGAGCATGTCACCGCCTCCGCAGGCGGCCTGGCTTATGACAATGAAGAGGAATTTTTGGCAGGGTTCCGCCAACTATACCGGCGGCCTGAACTCAGGAGACGCATGGGGGCCAAAGGGTTGGAATACGTGCGCCGCTATTACTCGTGGGAATCCGTGCTCAAGGAGATCCAAGCTGGGATTTTAGAGGTTTTAGAAACCAAGTAATTGAGTAGGTTCGGCGTTCGACATTCAGAACTCGGCTTACGGCTTACGGTAGACGGTAAGAGAAAGAAAAGAAATTCGATCGATTTCATTAATGGCTTTTACCGTACACCGTACACCGTCCGCCGTACACCGATTCCGTTCGAGTTATTACATGCCCTTGGACATCATGTTGATGAATTCGGCGTTGGATTTGGTTTTGGACAACTTTTCCACCAGCAATTCCATGGCTTCTACTTCCGACATCTGCGAAAGCACTTTGCGCAGGACCCATATCTTGCTCAATTCATCGCGTTCAATCAGCAGTTCTTCCTTGCGGGTCCCGGAACGGAAAAGGTCGATGGCCGGGAAGACGCGCTTGTCCACCAGCCGGCGGTCGAGATTGATTTCCATATTGCCCGTGCCCTTGAATTCCTCGAAAATGACTTCATCCATGCGGCTGCCGGAGTCGACTATGGCTGTGGCCAGAATGGTCAGGCTGCCGCCGCCTTCGATGTTTCTGGCGGCTCCGAAAAATTTTTTCGGTTTGTTCAGTGCGTTGGCGTCAATTCCGCCCGAAAGCACTTTGCCCGAAGCCGGGGTAATGGCGTTGTGAGCCCGGGCCAGGCGGGTGATCGAGTCCAGGAGAATTACCACGTCCTTGCCCATTTCCACCATGCGCTTGGCTTTTTCCAACACGATGTCGGCCACCTTGGTATGGCGCATGGGAATTTCATCGAAAGTGGAAGCAATGACTTCGCCCTTGACGTTGCGGCTCATGTCGGTGACTTCTTCAGGCCTTTCATCGATCAGCAGGACGATCAGATTGATCTCCGGGTGGTTGACCTCGATGGATTTGGCGATGCTCTGCAGGATCATGGTCTTGCCGGTGCGGGGAGCGGCCACGATCAGGCCGCGCTGCCCCTTGCCCAGTGGGGTGAGCAGGTTCATCACCCGGCCGGACATGTTCTCGGGACCGGTTTCCAGGTTGATCTTTTCGTCGGGATACAAAGGAGTCAATTTTTCGAACCTGATGTTGCGGCGCTTTTCCGTCACCGATTCCGGATCCTCATTATTGACCGCTTCCACGCTCAACAGGGCGAAATATTTTTCTCCGGTCTTGGGCGGGCGAACCGAGCCTGAAACCGTATCACCCGTGCGCAGGTCGAACTTGTTCACCTGGGAAGGAGAAACGTAGATATCTTCGGGGCTGGTCAGGTAAGCGTATTCCTGGAAGCGTAGAAAACCGTAACCCTCACTGTGCACTTCAATGACCCCTTCAGCGAACAGTTTGCCGTTGGCGCGGGCCTGGACGTCCAGGATCTTGAAAAACAGAGAATTTTTATCGTTGATGTCCTTTTCGTCTATTTCCAGTTCCTTGACCAGTTTTTTCAATTCCAGCGCTTTCAGGTTTTGCAGATCTTTCAATGAATACATATTTACTCCTTAATGGCCTCTTTAATATATTTCCAAATTTCATTCTTTCCCGCTTGCGATTTGATTGAGAAAAAAATGGTCTGCAAGCCGAAATTTTTTATGAGTTGCGTGTTGAGTTTTTTTTGTTCAGAAAACGATATTTTATCACTTTTGGTCAGGATTGTCAAGATGGGAAAATTTTTTTCGACGATTTGCGCCAGGGTGTCTATGTCGGGCGGCAGAAAGCCCCGTCGGGAGTCGATGAGCAGGGCGGCCAAGCGGACGTTTTCCACCTGGTTTAAAAAATCTGTGATCAGCTGGCGCACTCGGGCGCGTTCGCTTTTCGCTACCTTGGCGAATCCGTACCCGGGCATGTCGGCGAAAAGCAGTTTGGCGTCTATCAGGTAGTAATTGATACTCAGGGTTTTTCCGGGCGTGGAACTTGTCTTGGCCAGCTTGTGCTCGAGTAGGGCGTTGATCAACGATGATTTGCCCACGTTGGAGCGGCCGAAGAACAGGATCTTCGGGCGGTTGTCCCTGGGCAATTGGCTTTGATTGAAGAAAGTCCCGGCAAGTTCTGATTTTTTTATGTTCATTTGGGTAAACTAGTGTTTACTGCAGATTTGCTTCTTGTAACGGCCTGATAATCTTGCTCTTGATGTTTTTTATTTTGATGGGATCTTCCAGGACGATGTCCAGAAGTTCATCCATGGTGTTGACCGTGTGGACCTGTATATCATTTTTCAATTCTTCGGGAATATCTTCCTGGAAATCCTTTTCATTTTCCGCCGGGATCAGGATGTGCTTGATGCCATAGCGGTGGGCGGCGATGATCTTTTCCTTGATGCCGCCGACCGGCAGGATCTTGCCGCGCAGGGTGATCTCACCGGTCATGGCGTAATCGGACCTGACCGGAATACCTGTCAGCAGGGAGAGCAGTGATACGGCCAGGGTGACGCCCGCTGATGGTCCCTCTTTGGGCACAGCGCCTTCGGGGATATGAAGGTGAATGTCGTAATTTTTCAGTTCTTCGGTGTCCATCTCCAGCTCGAAAAGTTTCAGTTTGGTGTAGCTGAAAGCGGCTGACGACGACTCTTTCATCACTTCACCCAAGCGGCCGGTCAGGATCAATTCCCCCTTGCCTTTCAGCATGCGGGATTCCACCACCAGGATATCACCACCGGCCGCGGTCCAGGCCAGCCCTATGGCCACGCCAATCTCGTTGCTGTGGAATATCTTCTGGTTGTTGTATTTGGCGATGCCCAGGTATTTCCGCAACAAAGCCTGATCGATGATCTTGTTTCCCTTTTCCTTGCGCTTTTTGCCTGTTTCGACAATGTTGCGGGCGGTTTTTCTCATGATTATCGCAATTTCCCTTTCCAGATTGCGCACGCCGGCTTCGCGCGTATATTCGTTGATGATGATCAGCAGGACGTCATCGCTGATCTGGATTTCGTCCGGGGAAAAACCGTTTTTTTCCGCCTGCTTTTTCAGCAGAAAATTCTTGGCGATCTGCAATTTCTCCCTTTCGGTATAGCCCGGGAGCTCGATAACTTCCATGCGGTCCAGCAGGGCCGGAGGAATGTTGTCGGTAAAGTTGGCCGTGGTGATGAAAAAGACTTGGGACAGGTCAAGCTCCAGGTCCAGATAATGGTCGGTGAATTCAGCATTCTGCTCGGGATCGAGAGCTTCGAGCAGTGCGGAAGCCGGGTCGCCGCGGAAATCCGAATTCAGTTTGTCGATCTCATCGAGCAAAAAGACCGGGTTCATGCTGGCGGCTTTTCTCAGGCCTTTTATGATTTGACCGGGATAGGAACCGATATAGGTGCGACGGTGGCCGCGGATTTCCGCTTCATCCTTGACCCCGCCCAGCGAAACGCGGACGAATTTTCGGTCCAGGGCCCGGGCGATGGATTTGGATAGGGAGCTCTTGCCCACTCCTGGTGGTCCGACAAAACAGAGGATCTCTCCTTCCGATTTCTTAACCAGCAGCCGTACGGCCAGGTAGTCCAGTATTCTCTCCTTGACCTTGCGCAGTCCGTAATGGTCTTCGTCGAGAATCTGTGCCGCCAGCCGAATATCCTTGTTTTCCTTTTTGAATTTTTTCCAAGGGATGGCCAGCAGCCAGTCCAGATAATATCGGGAAACCGTGCCTTCGGCTGAAAACGGCGGCATGGCAGCCAGGCGTTCCAACTCCTCTTCGGCCCTGATCTTGACGTACTCGGGCAACTGGGCCGCCGTGATCTTTTTTCTATATTCTTCGTAATCGGTTTCCTGGCCTTCCTCGCGCTTTAGCTTGGGTTCAATGTCTCGCTGGCTCCTGAGCTGCAGGACCTCCTTTTTCAATACGTTGTAAACCCGGACGGCGCGGGCATAGGTATTCAGCTCCTCCAGCAGCGATTGTTTGATCTTCAAGGGGATGTTGATGATGGAGATAATAATGTCCGCGGCATCGGCCAACTGGCTGGGCCTCAGCCGAGTCATGATGCCTGGCAGGCGGACCCTTTTTAAATTGATATATTCTTCGAACAGGGCGATAAGGTTGCGCGAAAGTTCCAGCAGGTCCTTGTTGCTATCAGTGTGCTCCTCCAAAATGTCCAGTCGTACAAGGTGAAAATCGCTGTTGTCGACATAATTGAGGACCTGTCCTCTTTTCAAGCCTTGAACGACGATACGGTAACTGCCGTTGTTCTGTTCAGCCGATTTTTCGATCTTGGCAATGGTTCCGATTTCGTACATTTCTTCGGGCAATGGCGCTTCGGTGACCTGATTTTTTTGAGCGGCCAGGAATATATAACCGCCGTAGGTGTTCAACGAAGCCTTCAGGGCGATGACCGATTTGTCGCGACCCACCAGGATCGGCACGATGACGGTGGGGAAGGCCACCAGCTCCCGCAGGGGGATCAGGGGCAGAATCAGTTCCTTGGAATTCAGGCGATCCATTTTTTGTCTTTGATGAAATCACCATCGATCAGCACCTTGCTGAGCTGATCTTTTTTGGATGGGATTTCGAACATGAGATCAAGCATGATCTCTTCAAAAATCGCGCGCAATCCCCTGGCGCCGACGCCACGGTCGCTGGCTTGCTCGGTGATCTTTTCCAAAGCTTCTTTGGAGAATTCCAGGTCAACTCCATCCATCTTGAAGAGGGCCTTGAACTGCTTGGTGATGGCGTCCTTTGGTTCCAGCAGGATGCGGTACAGTTGCTCTTTGTCTAGCTCATTGAGAACACCCGTCACCGAGAAACGGCCGACCAGCTCGGGGATCAGGCCGTAGCGGATCAAGTCGTCGGTTTGTACCTGTTCGCAGATGTCTGAGCGGAAATGGCGGTTCTTTTCCTTGTTGTTGCTGAAACCGATCAGGTTTTTTTTCAGTCGCCGGGTAATGATCTTTTCCAAGCCTACGAAGGCGCCGCCGGCTATGAACAATATATTCCTGGTATCGATCTTTAAAAATTCCTGATAGGGGTGCTTGCGTCCACCCAAAGGCGGGACATTGGCCACGGTGCCCTCGACGATTTTTAGCAGCGCTTGTTGCACACCTTCACCGGAAACGTCACGGGTGATGGAGGTGTTTTCACTTTTGCGCGAGATCTTGTCCAGTTCGTCGATATAGATGATGCCCTTTTCCGTCAGTTCTTTGTTCTCGCCGGCAGCCTGATAGAGTTTCAGCAGGATATTTTCAACATCTTCGCCTACATATCCGGCTTCGGTGAGAGTGGTCGCGTCGGCCATGGCGAACGGTACATCAAGGATCTTGGCCAGGGTTTCAGCCAGCAGGGTTTTGCCGGTGCCGGTCGGTCCAATAAGCAGGACATTGCTCTTGCGGATATCGACTTTGGTCAGGTTCTGGTTGTGGCTGATCCGCTTGTAATGGTTGTAAACGGCCACGGCCAGCTTCTTTTTCGCCGTGTCCTGGGAAATAATGTATTCGTCAAGCTTGCCTTTGATCTCGACCGGGGTCAACAACTTTATTTTTTTTCCGCTGATCGGGGGCTTCGGAGTTTCCCCGCCGCTGAAGATCAGGTTGTATGCGGTTTTGGTGCATTCGTCGCAGATGTATACCCCTGGGCCGGCGATCAGTTTCATGGACCGCGATTGGGGGATACCGCAAAAACTGCACCGGGCTTCTTTCTCTTCCTTCATTTGGATCCTTTTTTTTCCTTTTTGCGATCACTGATTACCGAGTCGATGATGCCGTATTTCAGGGCTTCATCAGGAGACATGATACAGTCCCTTTCTATGTCTTGGGCGATCCTTTCGTTTTTCTGGCCGGTGTGCAGCGCCAGGATCTCGATGGTTTTTTCCTTGACTTTGCGGATCTCCTCGGCCTGGATCAATATGTCGGTGGCCTGGCCTTCAAAACCTCCCAGAGGCTGATGGATGATGATTTTGGAGTTGGGAAGGGCGAAACGCTTTCCCTTTGTGCCGGCTGAGAGAAGAATGGCGGCCATGGATGCCGCCTGCCCGATGCAAATGGTCACAACATCGTTCTTGATAAAACGCATGGTGTCATATATGGCCATGCCGGAACTGATCACGCCACCCGGGGAATTGATGTAAATTGACACGTCTTTCTCAGAGTCCTCGGCTTCCAGAAACAGCAGTTGGGCAATGGTGACGTTGGCTACGTTGTCATCGATGGCCGAACCGAGGAAAATGACCGAGTCCTTCAGCAGCCGGGAATAAATATCATAAGCCCTTTCGACATTGCCTGATTGTTCGATGACCATGGGAATGAGTGGCATGCTATACCTCATTAATTTTTATTTTATCTCTGATGAACGCGTTGATCTTGACGTTCAGCAGGTGGTCGCGAAGTTCCGCCGCTTTTTTTTCTTCGCTGTAATATTTCCTGATCTCCTTTTCCGGCAGTGAATGGTGTTGGGAAAGGTGGGCGTATTCTTTTTCCAGATCCTGGTCGGTCACTGCGATATGGTGCTGGCGATAAACCTGTTCCAAAATCAAGGACAGACGTACAGTTTTTTCGGCTTGAGCGAACATCATCTCCTTAAACTTGGCTTTCTCTACGTCATCCTTAAAATTCAGTGGTCGGCGGTTCTGTGTAAGTTGGCGTGCCACTTCCTGTTCCTGCAGTGAGCGTGGGACTGGAAATTGGCTTGTTTCCAGAAGTGTTTCGTAAATGCCCTCCATAATTTTTTCGTCCTTTTGATGCTCCTGGCGGTGTTGGTATTCCTCTTTCAGCTTGATTTTGAAATCTTCGACGTTTTTCATGCCCAGGGATTTAAGGAAATTGTCATCCAGTTCCGGTTTTTTTAATTCATAGATGGCTTTGATCTCCACCTGGTGTTCTATATCCTTGCCCGCCCAGGCCTTTTTTGGAGCAGCGGCCGGGTAGGATCTCTGGATGGTGAATTTTTCTTCGCTTTTTTTTCCAAGCAACTCATCGTGCAATCCGGCGATTTCCGCTTCCTTTTCCTTGTTCATCATGAAATAGATTTCCTGGCGCGGCCATTTCCTTTTGCCGGTCTTGTCCGCAGATTGCACCAACAGCAGAACCAGGTCGTTTTCGGCGATAGCGCGGTCCTTGACCGGCAGTGATCTTTTGTTGGCTTCCAGGACCTTTTCGATCTGCTTGGCTTCATCGAAAGCTTCCCCATGCAAATCGGCGGTAGCAATTCTGACTTGCAGGGTCTCCAAGTCGGGAAGCTTGATTTCCGGGAGAGTTTCTACCGCGATGTCGGCTTGAAAATCCTCGCCTTCCGGATTGTCCATTTTTTCCACATACGGTTCGCTGGCCGCGGCGATCTTGTCTTTTTCGATCTGGGCAAAGGCCAGTTTGCTGACAGCCTGTTGAATAACCTCTTCTTTCAGGGCCTGTTTGTACACTTTTTTAACAACATCCACCGGGACTTTTCCCTGGCGGAAACCGGGCATTTTTACTTTCTGGCTGTACTGCACGGCCAGGGCTTCAATCTCGCTGGCGATATCCTCCTTGCTCATGGAGATTTTAAAACGCCGGATCAGGACATTTTCATCCTTGTCCTGGGCCGCTGGCTGCAAATCCCCAGTGTTATCGGCTTTGGAAACGGACTTTTTATCGGCATCCGCGTTTTTGTGATTCATTATGGTAGCTCCTGAATGGTACAATGTGAGGTGTGGTCAAACTTTAGCAAAAAAGCGTTCTTTTGTCAAATGCTAAGCTGGGCAATGTCCTGGCGGATCTGTTCAACCAGACCCTGGACCGAAGTGAACTCCATTTCCTCGCGGATCTTATCGATGAAAAAGAGGCGAATCCTTTTGCCGTAAATCGTACGCTGAAAACCGGGGATATGGGTTTCGATCTTCAGGGCAACCTCGCCCGCAGCATGGAACGTTGGAGCGAAACCGATATTGGTTAGCGAGACGAACTGGCGATTGCCGATCTCGACCCGGGTATGGAAAACACCGCTGGGAAGAATCTGGTTCTTGGTCGCGATGTTGATGGTCGGGAAACCCATTGTTTTCCCTCTTCCAGCCCCTCTTTCCACGATACCGTCGATGTAATAGGGCTTTTCCAGCATGCGGTTGGCCTCGCGGATGGCTCCCGCGGCAAGTTTTTTGCGGATCAGGGAACTGGCCACCCGGCAGCCGTCGATTTTTACTGGCGCGGATTGCATTATCTTGAAATGCGTTGTTGCCGCTTCCCGGTGCAGGTACGCCAGGTCGCCTTCGCGGCTGCGACCGAAGCGGAAATCCTCGCCGATGACCAGCACCTTCATGCGCAGTGTGTCCAAGAGGAAATCCCTGACGAAATCATGGGCTGAAAGACCCACTACTGAGCTGAAATCGATGAAAAAAAGATAGTCCAGCTGCTGGCGGCTCAGGGTATCGCGACGTTGGCGGTCGGTACTGATCAGCTGGATGGGGTGGTTAAAATAAAGGCGGGGATGAGGGTGAAAGGTGAGGACAACGGCAAGCAGTTTTTCGCAGCAAGCGGTTTGCTGCAATGTTTCGATGATCGTTTTATGGCCGGCATGAAATCCATCGAAATTGCCGATAGCCACAGCGCTGGGCCCGGAGAGTTTTTCCAGGCGGCTGCGGAATTTCATTGTTTAGCGTGAGGGCAGAGGCGATGAAAGATTGAGGCGGTAAAGTTGTGTCTTCAGAAGCAAGTTTTTTTTGTGAAAAGGCCGCAGTGGCGTGAAAAAGGTAAGCAGCAGCAAAAGGGTCAGCAGCAGCAAGAACAATTGATTCAAGCGGCTGAGCTTGCGA
Source organism: Candidatus Aminicenantota bacterium (assembly GCA_022865785.1). GTDB lineage: Bacteria > Acidobacteriota > Aminicenantia > UBA2199 > UBA2199 > UBA2199. The sequence goes on along the minus strand of JALHTJ010000345.1, from coordinate 11,952 downwards.
ACATTTTCATGTTCCAGATCTTCGGAAAACTTTTTTTCCTGAATTTCCTGGATTTCAGTTTTTTCCCTCTTTTTCATCAGCCCCTTGTTGGCGAGGTTAAAAAGATTTTTATAGATCTTGTACTCGGTAAACAAGCCCAACTCAACTATGTCTTGGACCGTGTTTTTGCCGTTGATGTACTTGAGCAGATTGACTTCGGTCTCGGTCAGATAAAGGGTGTTGCTGTCTTTGGATTGCAGATCGTCGTCGTATTCGGAGATCATTGAAATTTTTTTGTTGCCCAGAAAAACCGGTTCGAAAATGATGTCCTCGGAAGGGATGACTTTTTTAATCAGCGGCCATTCATCGAGCATCTGCACCCCTTCCATGATCAGGTTGTCCACGGCGATGGGGCTGAGCAGGCGCAGTTCCTTGTCAACATAATCCAGCACTTTGAAATTGTATTCGCCTTTTTTCCAGTTGAACAGCGACAGCACGATCTGTGTGGCCTGGATCCTGAGTACTTCGGGAATGATTTTCTCGTCGATCATACCCATGCCGATCAGTATTTCGCCGACCTTCTGATTGGTCCTTTTCTGTATGGACAGCGCCCTTTGCAGCATCTCTTCGCTGATGATCTCTTGCTTGACGAAGACGTTGCCCACGCGCATCTCCAGCTTCTTGGGAAAGGCGTCGATGCCGATGATGAAGCCGTCCTCGAATATCAGGGTGATGAAGCCTTCCTGGCTATTGAAGGTCAGGATGCCGGTTTTTTTTTGCAGGGAGATCAGCTGCAGGATATCCGGGACTTTAAACTCTCTCAGGGTCCCTTTAAAAGCCATTGTGGTTCCCCTTCAGGGCATAGGCATTGATGGCCAGGTACAATACGATGGCCGTGATGCCGATGATATTCAGGAACATGGGAATGGTGCCGAAAATGCTTTTGAAAGCCAGGGCCGTGAAAAGGAAAAAACCGAACACATTGAAAAACAGCATGAACAAGAAAGTGAATGCCCTGCTCTTGTCTTCGAAGTTCAGGGAAAATCCCGGGATGACAAGGGAAACCAGAAGGATCAGGGATTTCTTTAGACGGAACTGCCGGATGATATCCTTCTCCATGAGAATTTTTGCATCCAGAAAAATGGGGTCCTTGATCAAAAACAGCTGGTAGCAGCCTTCGCACAAGGCGTGGGCCTGTTCAACCGACAATTTTTTGATGATCCTGGCGCATTTGCTGCAAAATGTGCTTTGCCCCAGGGCCGGGGAAAATCTTTTCAACAGAGTGATATAAACCGCCATGATCAGGATGGCCAGCAGCACCGGAAACTTAATAAATTCGATCGCAACGATTTCCAAAAAATTCCAGACATGAAAATTTTGCCAGGAAAATTTCAGCAGTCTATTCCATAATATTTTTTCCGGGAATTTGGGTTTCTGCAAGGCCGTGACCTTGTCCTTGAGGCCTTGGATCTGCGGGTAGCTTTTGCTGTAAAAAAGGAATAATTCCGGATCATTGTTTTTCAGCAGGGCCATGGTGAAATTTTTCAAAGTACTCTGGTTCTGGTTGTCCAGGCTCAGTGATTGGCGGTAATATTGAATGCTTTGGGGCACGTTTCCTTTTTCATAGTAAATATTGCCGAGCAGGTTGAATTTGAGCGTGGAATTGTAATTGTTGCCCGTAGCCTGCAGGATGTCCAAGGCCTCATTCGCATGATTGCGGTTGTAATAGGCGTAAGCCTGCATGATCTTCATCTCATTATCAAAGCGATTGTAAGTGCTTTCCGGGAAAAGCTGCCCGGCATAAATCTTTTGTACGGTTTGGAATCCGGGAGTTTGCAAACTTTTTTCCAGGTATTGGCCCAGGCTGTGCAAGAAGACCAAAACCAGGAGGATACCCACGATGCGCTTGATATTGACCTTGTCGTCGTGGTTGAAATAATCCCAGAGAAATCCGCAGAAAAGAAATGGATAGAATCCCCAACCGGCCGTCAGGGCCAGGGGCCAAAGCAAAAGCAGTAGCAATAGGAGAAGCTTGCGAATCTTGAAATGGGAATTGCTCCCTATGATGAAGTCATGAGCGGCAAGTTTAAAGTACTTGATGAGCATAACGGCCGTGAGCAGGTAAAAAAGGAGCAGGCCTGAAAAAAGCAGGATGTTAAAGAAGCTGTTTAACAGGATGAATGAACTGTTGAACCCACGCGTCAATAGTCCGAATTGCCGTCCGATGTAATTAAAGTTCCACAGAAAGTTTCCCCGGCGTCGGGAAATCTTTTCCAACTTGTTGTACATGGGCCAGGCATCCTGAGGGGAAACGTTCAGGATCTTATTGAAAAATGTTGCGGCCAGGGTGTAATCACCTTTTTGATAATAGCGGTCGCCCAATTCTTCCAATTTATTCAGAAGTTCGATTTTTTCAGAATGGGGCAGAGTCTGGGCGTTAAGCTTCTCCAGGTTTTTCTTTACTTCGCCCAGGTTGCCGATGGAGTCGTAGAAATAGATTTTTTTCAGATCGCCCCAAGGGTTGGTCGCCGCCGGGGACAGTGAGGCCAGCAGGGCCAGGACGATCAGGAGCATAATTATTTTTTTAGCCATTTTTCGCTCGTGTTTTTTTTAAAAAAATTTTTTGCATGTTTTCTAAAACATCGCTTAAAAAAGCGGCCTCGTCAGGGAGCAGGTTGCCGCTGGTTTTGAGTTGAAGTTCAGTAAGCAGATCGATGAAGAATTCCGCCCCGGCTGCATCGAGAGTGGTTTGTCCGTTCAAGGGATCGGGGATTTCTCCCAAACGGATCATGCCCTGGGTGGTCAGAAGAATGGCTATGGCGCGGATATCTCTTTTTAGCGGATACGTCTTTCCTTTTCCCATCAAGATAACTATAACATAAGCATGGCGGTTCTTCAAACGTCAATAGGCGGCCGGCAGAAAAAAATAATTGCCGCCCTGTTGCCGACGCTTGCGCTTGTTGTGGATTGCCGCTATGATGTCATTTGCATCGCTGTTCCCGGAGATAAAGGAAATGAAAGAATTCAGTCGGCTGGTCAGGATCATGAAGAAGCTTCGCCACCCCCTGCGGGGTTGCCCCTGGGACCTGAAGCAAACCCCTGCATCATTGAAGGAATACGTTCTGGAAGAAGCCCACGAATTGATCGAAGCCATTGACAGCGGTGATGCCGAAGCGATCAGGGAAGAGTTGGGCGATCTGCTGCTGCAGGTCGTTTTTCTTGCCCGTCTGGCCGAGGAAGACAAGAAATTCTCCATTCGCGAAGTGATCGCGACCATCTCGGAGAAACTGGTCCGCCGCCATCCGCATATCTTCGGATCGGTAAAAGTCAACGGGGCCGATGATGTCAAGGTTAATTGGGAAAAAATCAAGATCGCTGAAAAAAACAAACAAAGCGTCATTTCCGACTATCCCATCGCCATGCCCTCATTGCTTCTGGCCAACCGCATCGCTTCCCAGGCTTCCGGCGTCGGCTTCGATTGGAACGATGCCGGCAAGGCATTTGCCAAAGTTGCCGAGGAAATAGAGGAATTGCAGGTGGAAATCAATGAAAACCGTCTTCATGAAGCCGAAAACGAGATCGGTGATCTGCTTTTTGCCGTGGCCAACGTATCCCGGCTGCTGAAGATCAATCCCGAATTTGCCCTGGCCCGTACCAATAAAAAATTTATCAGCCGCTTTCGTTATATTGAAGTGGAATTGAAAAAACAAGGCAAGGATATTGGCAGCGCTTCATTGGCAGAAATGGAAACACTTTGGAATCAGGCTAAAGACAAATAATTTTTATTGTTCGATTTCGCCGAAGTCGTCTACCGATAGGGAATTGAACCAATTATCGATCTTTTCATCGCCGCTGAAAAAATTGCTAAAAACGTCAGCCATGACCGATGTTTCCAGCACTTGTTTGGAAACGTAAATTTTGGCCCTGTTTTTTAGGGCCAGGGCTACGGCATCGGATGGGCGGCAATCGATGATCCTTTGTTTGCCGTTTTTTTCGATTACCAGTTCGGCGTAGTAGGTATTTTGGATGATATTGGTGATGTTAACCTTGGTCAGCACGGCTTCCAGGTCGCACATGATGTTTTTCATCAGATCATGGGTCATGGGGCGTGGCGAAGAGACATTCTCCAGTTCCAGGGCGATGGCATTGGCCTCGTTCAAGCCGATCCAGATAGGGATGATCTTTTTTTCGTTCAGGGATTTGAGCACCATGACCGGGGATTTGGATATCTGATCCATGATCAGTCCGACTATATTCACTTCGACGAATTTTTCCATTGGCGCAACTTATATAATATCAAAACCGGTTTTTGTCAATTTCCGAGCAGCAGAAAACGAAGTATCGTAATTCTTAGCTGCAATTGATCGAACTATTGCTTGTTTTTCTTTCGAGTTACGAATTACGGCTCACGAATCACGAAATATCTCTGAGAGGCTATGAGCTTTTGTTGATCACTGTGGCCCGGTCATCGCCGTTGACCTTCAGTTCTGCAAAGCGCACGCTGAAGTAGCCTTCCACTTTGAAGGGTAGAGAATAGCCTGCTTCCCCGTGCAAAATAAAAAAATCGCTGCCGCCTCCGCGCGCCAGCCGCCGGCAGCCGCTGGCATTGGGTGAAACAGGAAGTTCGATCTCTTCTATCCGGGTCGTTGTATCCGGACGGTGTCCCAGGTATCTCTTCAAGGAGTCGGCCTCTTCGCGGCTGAATTGTTCATTGAGATATTCCTCCGGGAAAACACGTTCTTTTTCGTTTAATTGGCCGTAGTCCAGGATCCCTGTTTCATAGGGCGCGAGCGGATTGCTTCGTTCCAGGACGAACCAGGTGATCTTCACTTCTTCGTATTGCTTGCCGTCGTATAGAAAGTTTCGCGCCAGGGAATGGACGCTGAAAATGCTTTTCACCGCTCCTCCTGTTTCCAGTTATAAAATAGCAAAGGATAGATTAAATTGCAAGGGTAGGGGCGCGGTTGTCGCGCCCATAATCCGAATTGCCATCCGAAGAAAGGGGCTGGATAACCCCGCCCTACGAATATTTCAGCCCAGGTTCTTGAGATATTCCACCAGCAAGCGCACGCCGAAGCCGGTGGCTCCCTCAGTGTTTAGCCAGAAACCTGGTTTGCTCAGGAAAGCGGTGCCGGCGATGTCCAGGTGGGCGAAAGGTGTTTTGCCGACGAATTCCTGCAGAAAGAGACCGGCTTTGATAGATGAAGCGCCACGGTAATCGGCGTTTTTCAAATCGGCAATCTTGGCAGTGATGTCCTTGCGGTACTCGCTGAAAAGGGGCAGCTCCCACAGCAATTCGCCGCAGGCATTGGCCGCCTGGAACAGATCGCTTTTTAACTTTTTATTGCGACACATCAAGCCGGCCATGCCGTCTCCCAGGGCGGTAATGATGGCTCCGGTCAGCGTGGAGAATTCGATTATTACATTGGGCTTTTGCCGGCTGGCCATGATCAGGGCGTCGGCCAGGATCAGGCGTCCTTCGGCATCGGTGTTGACGATTTCAACGGTCTTTTTATTGGCGTATGTGATAATGTCGCCGGGTTTATAGGCCTGATTTCCGGGCATATTTTCAGCCACGGCTGCCAGAGCTGTCACTTTCACCGGCAAACGAAGTGCGGCCACGCTTTTAATAATGGCAAAAACAACGGCTGCTCCGGCCATATCGCTTTTCATCTCCTCCATGCTTTTGCCGGGTTTAAGGTTCAGGCCTCCAGAATCGAAAGTGATGCCTTTGCCGACCAAACTCACGTGGCGCGAGAATTTTTCCGGAACATAATCCAGCTGGATCAGGGCCGGGGAGCAACAGGCCCCGGCACCGACAGCCAAAAGACCGTTCAATCCATGTTCGGCCAGTTCCGGCTTTCTGAAAATACTCAGCTTGAGTTGATGCTCTTTGGCCAGGGTGGTGGCAGTTTGCACCAGTGAATCGGGTGTTATTTTGGCCGGGATTTCATTGACCAGATCGCGACAGAAAGCTGCGCTGTTATTTATCTCTTCCCTTTCTTTGATGTCTGCTGCCGGCAACGGTATTTTTTTTTGACATACCAGATCGAGACGCAGTACTGGTTTACTTTTTTTTCGCAGATAGCGGTCGAAACGGTAATTGTTCAGGTGCAGGTAATCGACCAGGTTGACCAGGTAGCCATGGGAATATGGATCCGGCGGGATAAAATAAACCAGGGCCTTGCTGACGCGGTTTTCCCGCAAAAGGGTCATGATTTTGCAGGCCAGTTTTCGGGCGTCGGGCAGTGAATCTCGGCGTCCGGCCCCGATCAGCAGGAACAGCCGCTGTTGCTGCAGCGATTGGCAAACCTGTGCTTCTCCGGCCGCGCCCTTTATTTTTTTATCGCGGTCGAGAAATTTCAATTCGGGGAATTCCTCCCAGATCGCAGCCAGAGGCGTTCCCTTGAAAACGGGAATGACCACGGCGGTACGCTCTTCCGGTTTGTAGCTGTTTTTTTTTACGATCTTCATTTTTTTTCTCTTTTTTTGTCACTTTGGTCCAGGAAGTGATCGAAACCGAGATGAGAAATTTTCAGCGGCCGCCCATTTTCAAGGACGCGCAGGCGGCGCTGCTTGGTGGTTTTCCCGATCAGGTGGTAGGTCATCCCGGTTGGTCGCAAGCGGCTTTCCTGGAGCGGGGACATGGTGAAAAGCAGCTGGTAATCTTCACCGCCGGCCAGAACCAAATCCTTCTCCGCATAATTTTTTTGCCGGCACAGCCGCTGGAAACTCCGGGAAACCGGGAGCTTCTCATAATCGATCTCGGCGCCCACGCCCGAGGCCTGGAGCAACCGGGAAAGATCGAGCAGCAGCCCGTCGGAAAGGTCGATCATGGCGTGGACGTACCTGGCCAGCAGCAGTCCTTTCTCGCATTGGGGTTCGGGACGTTTGTGGAGACGGATGAAGGGGGAATCTTGTTCGCCCGCCAGCAGCAATTTCAGGCCCAGAGCCGATCCTCCGGTTGGACCGGTAATGGCGATCCAGTCGCCGGGTTGGGCGCCGCTGCGCAAAACCGGTTTTTTACTTTGGCCGACAATGGTGACGGCAATGACCATTTTTTTTGAACGCGAATAATCGCCGCCGGCCAGATCCACCCGCCATTTTTTTGCGGCCCTGCTTAGACCCGAAAAAAAAGCGCGTAATGCTTCGGGGCGCAGTCCATCCGGAAAACCCAGGCCAATGTAAAAATATTGTGCCTGCCCGCCCATGGCCGCGATGTCGGAGATGTTCACCGCCAGGGACTTTTCAGCCAATTCGGCGAGAGATAGATCCTGCAGACGGAAGTGAATGTCTTCGATCAAAATGTCGGTGCTGATCAGCTGGAAATATTTGCCGAGCCTGATCACCGACGCGTCGTCGCCGATACCCAGACCGCTATGGAATGGGAATTTATCTTTCAGGTAGGCGACGAATTGTCTCTCATCCATTAAAATATATTTTTGACCAGGGCGGCGTTAACCGCCTCTTTGAAGTCATGAATAAATATGAAATTCATTAATCGGATGTGGCCGTCCTTGAGTTCGCTCAAGTCCTTTTTGTTTTTCTCCGGCATGATGATGGTCTTGATCCCGGCCCGGCGCGCGGCCAGCACTTTTTCCTTGATGCCGCCCACCGGCAATACTTTGCCGCGCAAGGTGATCTCTCCGGTCATGGCGATCTCGCGGTTCACGGCGATGCCGGTGAACGCCGAGATCAGCGCCGTGGTCAGGGTGATCCCCGCCGATGGTCCGTCCTTGGGAATGCCTCCCTCAGGAATGTGAATGTGGATATCGTTCTTTTCAAACTTTTCGGCAGCGATTTGCAGTTGGCCGGATGAGGCCTTGATCAGGCTCAAGGCGGCGCTGGCCGATTCCTTCATGACATCGCCGAGGGACCCGGTCAGGATCAGCGTGCCCTTGCCTGGAATCAGTTTTACCTCGATGAAAAGGATGTCCCCGCCGTAGGGAGTCCAGGCCATTCCGGTGGCCACGCCCACCGAGTTCTCCTCCAGCAGCTGGTCGCGGAACAGTTTGGGGATTCCGGCGTATTTTTCCAGGTTGCGGATGGTGATTTTATACAGTTTCTTTTCACCCAGGGCCACTTTGTGGGCCACTTTGCGGCAGATGCCGCCGATCTCCCTTTCCAGATTGCGCACGCCCGCTTCCCGTGTGTATAGGGCGATGATGTTTTTAAGCGCCCCGGCGGTGAATTCGATCAAATGCGAGTTCAAGCCGTTGGTTTCGACCTGACGCGGGATCAGGTGGCGACGGGCGATCTCGATTTTTTCTTCCTCGGTGTAGCCGTGGATTTCGATGACCTCCATGCGGTCGCGGAAGGCTGGCTGGATTGGCTCCAGCAGGTTGGCTGTGGTGATAAACAGGACCTTGGAAAGATCGAAAGGTACCCCCAGGTAGTGGTCGGTGAAGGAATTGTTCTGCTCAGGGTCCAGGACCTCCAAAAGGGCCGAGGATGGATCGCCGCGGAAATCCATGCCGATTTTATCTACTTCGTCCATCATGAACACCGGGTTGTTGCTGGCGGCGTTCTTCAATTCCTGGATGACCTTGCCGGGTAGCGCTCCGACATAGGTGCGCCGGTGGCCGCGGATTTCGGCTTCGTCGCGCACCCCGCCCAGTGAAATGCGCACGAACTTTTTGTTCAGGGCGCGGGCGATTGACTTGCCCAGGGAAGTTTTTCCCACTCCGGGCGGGCCGACGAAACACAGGATCGGCCCGTGGGCCTTGGAGGTCAGCTTGCGGACAGCCAGATATTCCAGGATCCTTTCCTTTACTTTTTCCAGTCCGTAGTGGTCCTGGTTCAATATGCTCTTGGCTCGTTTCAAGTTCATGTTGTCTTTGCTGGCGGTCCCCCAGGGCAGTTCGAACATCCAGTCCAGATAGGTACGGATTACAGAGCTTTCGGCAGATTCGGGGTGCATTTTTTTCAGGCGGTCGATGTTTTTCTCGGTTTCCTTGCGTGCGCCTTCCGGCATTTTCACTTCTTTCAGTTTTTTCAGATAACCATTGATCTCGTCGATGTTCTCGGCCTCTTCACCCAATTCTTTTTTGATGGCCTTCAATTGTTGGCGCAGGAAATACTCTTTTTGATTCTTGTCCATCTCGCCCTGGGCCTTGAGGTTGATCTGATTCTGCACGTTCAGCATTTCGATTTCATAATTCAGATAGTTGTGGATGTTGCCAAGTCTATTGAGCGAATTCTTTTCTTCCAGGATTTTCTGGGATTCCTCGATCTTCAATTCCAGGTTGGAGGCAATGATATCGGCCAGTTTGCCCGGTTCCTCTATGTTTTCGGCTATGATCAGGATCTCGTTGGAGATCTGTTTTCCCAGCTTGCTGACCTGTTCGAATTTTTTGCGCACATTCTTGATCATGGCTTTGTTTTCCAGAGTCAGTTCGGCCGGCTCTTCGTCTTCCAATGGCACGACCTCGGCCTGCAGAATTTTTCCATCATCGATCAGCGTCCGTACCTTGACCCGGGAAACACCCTGGATGAGCACACGCATGCGGCCGTCGGGGAGCTTGAGCATGCGCACGATCAGGGCTACGGTTCCGGATTGATACAATTGCTCTTCACTGGGGTCCTCCACGTTTATGTCTTTCTGGGTCAGTAGTAGGATCAAGCGGTCGCTGTTCAGTGCCGCATCGACGGCTTTTTTGGATTTGGCTCGCCCGACGTACAAGGGCACGATCATGTAGGGAAAAACCACGATATCGCGCAAAACCAGCACGGGCAGGCTTTCAGGGACCTTGATTTTATCCAATTTCTCCTCTTGTTCCTGCCCGGCATGGATGTTTTTTTGTTCTTCGGCCATGCGCCACCTCGTTACTTGATTTCAACCGAAATCTTGGACACGATTTTCTTGCTGACTTCTATGGTCAGAACCCCGCTTTCCATGAACGATTTGATATTGCTGGTATCGAGCGGGAAATCAATGACGATCCTTTTGTAAAAAGTGCCGAACTCACGTTCAAACAGATAGTAGGTCGCGGGATCGTGCTTCAGGCGCGGTTGGTTTTTCACCCCCTTGACGATCAGTTCCTGGTTGTTGAGCAGGGTGATGGCCACATCGCTTTTATCGACTCCGGGCAGCTCCATTTCAATGATCAGGGAATCGCGGGTTTCGACGATATTGGTGTTGGGCTTCCAGTCGATATGGGTGCTGATCCCCGAAGGATAGTTCTTGCTGATCTCTATTTCAAAAAAAGGATAATTTTTTTTTGCCATTCACTCCTCCTTTTTTAATAGGCTGTGTAATTCGGTCAGGAACTCCTCCAGGCTTTTGAATTCCAGATATACAGAGGCGAAACGTACGTAAGCCACTTTGTCCAGTTTTTTCAATTTTTCCATGATCATGCCCCCGATCTTGAAGGTGGGAATCTCGCGGTCCGAGCGTGAGAAAAATTCTTCGACCTGACGGGCCAGCTGCTCGATCTGCTTGGTCTGGACCGGCCGTTTTTCCAGGGCCCGGTACAATCCTTTGTGGATCTTGTCCATGTCGAACGGTTCGCGTCGACCGTCCTTTTTGACCACCATCAACGGGATATCCTCGATCTTTTCGTAGGTGGTGAATCTCTTGCCGCAATGGAGGCATTCGCGGCGGCGCCTGATATATACTCCGTCCTTGCTTTCACGGGTTTCGATCACCTTATCGGTGATTTCAGTGCATTGCGGACAGTTCATTTTTGTTCCTCAATTGGCCAATGATTTTGAAACTCAGGCCTTCACTCCAAAAGGCGATCAGGCCAAGAACGATCGGTGGCAGCAGTATCAGGAAATGGAACAGGAGGGTGAACGCCACAGCTGTTTTTGCCGTGACTCCGAAAAGCCCCACTAAAGCATATTTTGATGCCAGGTCCAGGCTGCCGGCCATGCCAGGGGTTGGTATGGCCGCGGCGACAAAAATAACGGCCAAGAAAGGGATGGTGGATGGCAGGTCCAGGCCGATGCCGGCGAATCCCTGCATCAGCAGCCAATACGAAACAATGATAATGCTCCAGTGCAGCAGGGAGAAAAAAAACACTTTCGCCAGGCTCACCCAATCCAAGTTCAAATGCAGGGCTTTGACAAAATGAACAACCGCTGCTCTTGTCTTGGTGCGAAACCTGGAGGGCAGGATGCGCGATAGCCAATGGATGAGCTTTTCGGTCTTGGGGAAGAATTTTTCAGAATTGGCCAGGGTGATAACAAGGAAGATTAAAAAAACCAGCGGCAAGAGCAGAAAAGCCATTGTTTTTAGCTTGATCAGGACGGGCGATGGTTTTCCCAGACCGGAAACCAGATAGAGAACCAGCAGCAGCAGGACTGTGAGCAGGTCGAACAGCCGTTCATTGATGATGGTGGCGATGGCCTGACTTTTTTTGATTTTTTCCTTTTCGGCCAACATCACCGGCCGGGCTATCTCCCCCAGCCGGCCCGGCAGCAAATAGGAGATCATGAACCCGATCAGAGAAAAATTCCACAGGCTGCGGAAGGCGATACGCTTTTTGAATGGCTTCAGCAGCAGCCCCCAGCGGTAAGAGCGTACATAAAATTGCGGCAGGGACAATAGTACGAACATCAGTGGGTAGCGGACGGGGATGGTCCGCCAGATACTTTTTATTTCGTTAAAATTGATACGATTTATGAAAAGCCAGATGAAAAACACCGACAAGGCACTGATTAGTAACAGTTTCCAAAGTTTCATATGCCCGTAATATTAATATGAACCATGGGGAATGTCAATCGAAATCATCCCTGTTAAAGGCCGGGGGCGAACTAGGCGCCGTGCTCGGGCAGGAACAGGATAAAGGTCGTGCCGTCGCCTTTTTTTACATCGATCTCGATCCAGCCGGAGTTCTCCTCGATGATCTCCTTGACGGTCGTCAGACCCAGACCGGTTCCCTTTTCGCCCTTGGTGGTGAAATATGGTTCAAATATCTTGTTGATGATCCTGGCATCGATGCCGGTACCGTTGTCGGAAATTTTGATGCG
>JALHTJ010000344.1 GCA_022865785.1 Candidatus Aminicenantota bacterium | reverse complement strand
GGCGCTGACCGTCAAGATGCTCGCCGAGCATTTCAATGTCAGCCGCTGCCACATTTCACGCCGCTTCCATAACGAGCGCGGCATGACCCTGACCACTTTCATCAAGCGCCAGAAACTGCTGCGCGCCGAGCGCCTGCTGGCAGCCGACAGCGACGTGACCGTCAAGCAGTTGGCCTCGCGCCTGGGCTACGCCGACTACCAGTATTTCATCGCCCGCTTCAAGGAGCAGTGGGGCGAGTCGCCCGGCCGCTACCGCAAGCTGGTGGGGTGAATCCGCTAAATAAACCGGGAGGAATATCACAAAATTCCCCATCACCTCCGCGAGCCTGCTGAACAAAGGATGATCGAGCTTGTTTTTAAGCATTATTCTTGCTGTCAAATAGTAGTTTTTTTGAAAAATTACTTTAAATATATTTCATTAGATATAGGGGAGAGAGAATCCGGCTCTCCCCGGGGCCGGATTTCTTAGCAGGAGGGAGATGATGAGAGCGATCAACGATAGCAACGAGCTTGAACTTTACGCCGTGGCCGGCACCCATACGGTCGTGCTGTCCATGGACATGAAAAACAAACCCGACGGATTGCTGGGATTCGCCTTCGAGCGGCAAACTCTTGGCAACGGCAAGCGCATCTGGCTCTACGGCCAGAAATGTTTCCAATCGGTAATCTCCGATCCGGCGCCCGGTCAGCAATATCCCACCCACCTGCACCCGGTGCAAAGCTTCCTTTGGAAGGACTTCGGCGTCTACCCCGGCAGTTCCTATCGCTATATCGTGACCCCCGTATTCGGCTCGCCGCAAAAACTGGAATTCGGAACAAGCGCAACCATCGAGGTCAGGGCCGAGCCGTACTGCCAGGGCAAGCAAGGCGTTTATTTCAACCGCGGCGTGTCGGGCAGCCAATCGTATGCGGAGCGTTTCGGCGGCCAGAAACTGAAAGAGATGGCCCCGGACAAATTGCAGCTGGCATACGAATGGCTTTCCCGCGGCCTTTACGAAGGTCTGCTGGAATTCATCAAAAAAGCCAAAAGCGGGCAAAAGCTGAGAGGCGCCTTCTACGAGTTCCTTTATGCGCCGGTGCTGGAAGCTTTCAAAGCCGCCAAGCAGAGAGGGGTCGACGTCGAGATCGTCACCAGCGGCAAAAATTACAAGGCTGAAAACCAACAGGCCATCGCCGCAGCTGGCATCAGTGCTCTCTGCCCCGGTCTACGCGACAAAGAGGTCAATGAGCCGCACAACAAGTTCATGGTCCTGTGCGCGGCCGGCGGCGAAGCGCTGAAGGTGTGGACAGGTTCAACCAACATTTCCGAGAAAGCCATATTCGGTCATTGCAACACAGGCCATATCGTCATAAACAAGCCTATCGCCAGGAAATACCTCGCCTACTGGCAGCTGTTGCGTCAGAACCCGGGGCGGGCGTTCCTGCGCGCCGAGGTCGAAGCCATTCAGGCTGATATCGAAACCGCGACGCTGAAAAAAGGCACGAAGGTTTTTTTCAGCCCCAGGCGCTCGCCCAACATGCTGCAGCAGTTCGCCCACCTTATCGACGGCGCCCGGGAGATGGTCTGCTGCATCTACCCCTTCAACATTGACAGAAGGTTCCAGGAAGTATTCAAAAAAGACAAGCCCTACATCCGCTACATCCTGCTCGATTCGCACAAGGGCTTCAACACCTTCAAGACCGACGACAAGGATGTAGAGGTCACGGCCGGCGCCTACATCAAGTCTCCGGTCGACCAGTGGTTAAAGGAGACATCGGCGGGCAGCCTGATCCATCATGGCATCGACTACGTGCACAACAAGATCATCCTCGTCGACCCGCTCGGCGCTGAGCCCGTGGTCGTGACCGGTTCGGCCAACTACAGCAAGAACTCCACCACCCTGAACGACGAGAACACGCTGGTGATCAAGGGCGACAAGCGCGTAGCCGACATTTACTTCACCGAGTTCGTCCGCCTCTTCGACCACTTCAGCTTCCGCGAGTGGATCAACAAGAACAAGAATGCTTTCAAGCCTTTCCTGGACGAAAGCGGCCAATGGGTCGGCAAGTATTTCGACCATCCTACCTACCTGACCTTCAAACGCAAACATGTGTTCAGAAACATGGTCTTGTGAAAGTAAGCGAAAAAACAACCATGCCTGACAGTGCGACTTTTTTTTAAAGGAGTCATAGAGAAATGAAAAAACTAGTCATCGCAGTTTTCATAATCACCGTTGGTTTGATAGTCTTTAACCGCTTCAGCGGCACTCAAAAAGCCATTCCCATATCACACACCATGGCCTCGACCGAACGGCCGATCGGAACACTCGAACGCACGATACCCGAAAGGCGCCCGGAGCATCGCATCCCGGAAAACAGCACGCCCGCGCAGCCAGCCACTATCAACGCCGACCTGGTGCGGACCGGTTTTTCCGCTGTTCTGCTCGTTTTCTCACTGTGGGTGATCGCATCCGGCAAAGTGGATCCCGACGCCAAAAAATGGGCCTTCGGTGTAATCGGCAGCCTGATCGGCTTCTGGTTGAAATAAGCCGGATTTCTTCGCATTATTCAAAGAGCACCGGGAGGATTGCCCGCAAGCTACCGTAAACGGGTGGAAAGCCGGGCCTTTTTTTAAAAAAAGCACAAAATTGTATATAGGGCTGGACCAGCGCGCTGGCAGGCGCTTTCAAGGACAAAAAAAGCACATTTTTCCATCTTTACCTTTGTTTTTTCTCCTGAAATAATCACAGCATACAAAAAGAGGAGGATATGGAAATGAACGAAACAAGATTACGTCACAAAACCATGCTTTGGTTCTGCTTTTTCTCCTTGCTTTTTTTCCTGCAGGGAACACAAATGCTTTCAGCCCAGGCGGGAGAAGAGACGAAAAAGCAGATGGTCGTCGTCGAAAAACACAGAATGGAATTCAAAAGCCTGCTTCAGAAAAACAAGAACTACTTCGGCACGTTTCCTGAGCTGAAGATCAAAGCGGTATTGCCGCTGAAGCTGAATCGCAAGTATGAAGAGTTGGGCTGCCTGGGTTTCCAACCGCAAAATGACCGCTTGCAGGCCATTATCCGGGTCAAGCTGCCTTACGGGTACTCCGGCGACTTATGTCACTCGGGTTCAATCGAATACGTGCGGGTCTTCGCCGACTGGAACGGCAACGGGATTTTTGAAGCGTCCGAGGACGCCGGCTTGGTCAGTGTCAACGTCCACAATATCCCCAACCTCAAGACCGCTTGCCTGGACAAGTTCAAACCATTGTCTTACGCATTGACCCTGAAACTCGATCCAAAAAAATTCCCCTGCATCAAGCCTAACCTGGTCAAGGTGCGGGCGATCCTGTCCTGGGAGATGGAACCCACTGCCGGAAACCCCGCTTTTGCACCGGTTTGGGGGAACGTGGTCGAGCAATGGATCCAGATCAAACCGGTCTGGCTGCTCAAGGCGGAAGAGCTGAAAATTCAATTTGCCAAAGAAGGGAAGATCGCTGCGGAAGAAATCAAAATGATGGAGGCAGAAGAAAAGCCCAAGGCGCTGACGGTCATGGAATTGAAAAATCTCTACTCAGATTTGAACGTACCCGAGCTGCGCTTCAATGTTGCTGAAATCCAAACATTGGCCATGAAGGTCAAAAAAGAACCGGCACTACTGAACAATTACAAAATCGATCCCAAATACGCGCAGCTGGTCAAGGATATCGGCGCAATACTTGCCGAAAAACCAAACGTCCGCTACGAACAACTCGGCTGCCTGGGCTGGCAGTATGACCTGGAACAACTGGTGGCCACGCTGAAGGTCAAGCTGCCTTTGGGGTACAGCGGCGACCTCTGCCATCATGGCAGCCAGGAATACGTGGCTTTCTGGGCTTACGAGTGGGACCAGATCGAACAGATGTGCAGTTGGAAGTACCTGGGAACGACCGCGGTTAACGTGCACGATATTGCCAAGATCCCGCCGGCCGGGCTGCAATACGCGGTGTCCTTGCCCACGGACCTGTCGCGGCTGCGGGGCGCCTGCGCCAAGCCGGGGATCGTAAAGATCCGCGCCATCCTTTCCTGGCAGGTGCCGCCGCCCGCCAACAATCCTCACTACAATCCGGTCTGGGGAAACAGAATCGACGCCCTGATCCAGCTCAAACCCGGCAGTGGCGGCGAACCCGGAACCCAGGTCCCCTTCATCAGCCAGATCGGCGGCATGCCGGTAGCCGGTATCTGCGGCAACGATCAAACGGTCATGACCTCGACCCTGGGCCACGGCTACGCCAACGGCCCCAGCGTGCTGGGAGGCTATACGGCGCTGGAAAGCCCGTTCGGCGGCCTGATCACGGTTTGCGGCCGCATTTCCTACCCGCCGGACGATCCGGTTGAAGCCGCCAAGCTGCAATACAAGCTGCAATACAAGAAATTGACCTCCTCCAACTGGCAGGACCTGCAGAACGATTTTTGGATCGTTCTGAACAAGACCACGGACGGCGGCGTTCATTGGACGCAAAGTTATTTCAAGCAGACGGCGACAAGCGGCTATTACAAATACCACGTTGACTGGGACGGCGCTGCCAAGTGCCTGGTGGAAGGAGAGGTCCTGGGACAATGGCAGACGCCGGTTTTCGAGGGCGACGGCCTGTACGAGATCCGCGTGCTCCTCAACAGCGTCAGCAGCAACATCATCAAGGTCCTGGTGGACAATACAGCGCCGGCAGCGGAGATCAAATGGGATTTCGTCACGGCAACCAACCCCTGCACCACGATCAGCGGCCCCGGCTCGCGCAGCGGCACTTTCAAAGCCACCGACAGCCATTTCTATAAATACACCCTCTCCGTCCTGCCGCCGAAAAACACCAGCGTGATTCCGCCCTTCATTCCGCCGACCGTTTCCCCGCTCAGCGAATATTTCCCGGCATTGGCCGCCCCGGGCAAATCCAGCGGCACCTTCAACCTGACTATCGCGGCCGACACGACTCCCTGCGGCTACGTGGTGCTGCTGCAGGTCTGGGACCGCACCATCCGCAACAACCATTTCCTTGGCAACTACAACAAAGCCTCGGTTGGCATGTGCGTGCTGGAATGAGCTGGGCAAGGCCGTGAATTCGAATCATAGCGAACCCGATTGACACGTTTCTCAAAAGGGCGACCGCCGGTTCCATATCGGACCGGCGGCCGCATGGAATGCGCAATATGACATTTAGGGAGGTTGTTATATGGAAAATTTTGACAGAAAAAAAGCCGCGATTGAGTGGAATGAGATTCTGAAGAAACACCCATCGTTTGCCCGGGTCTTCCTGGCGCAGCAAGTCATTCTCATGGAAGCATCCGAACTTGGTATCGGATTGGTCGAACGCAGCATGTGCGAACTACTCAGCGCCGGATATCCCATTCTCTTTAATGATTATTGGGAAGACCGATGCAAAAAGCAACAGATCGGCAAAGTATACACCAACAACATGATTGACTGCTTAAAATCGTCGAGTCGCGATCCAGCCCGGTGTTTTGACAATCCACATGACTGGTTCGATGATCCGTTGGCGAAAGGCAGGACTTTGCCCCCAAAGCCGCCGATTCCACCGCTTAGATAAAGCAGGCAGGAAGCTGATACTCAGTGCCTATGCCGCGCTGCCAGGGATTCCCGCGTAGCTTTTTCCTTTTTCAGTCCGCTCCCAGGCCGCCGAGCACCTTGGAGGCGATCTCCCGGCCGTGATCGATGCCTTTTTGGATGTTTTCGGCGTTGAAGTCGATGGTGTCGCAGATAAGGAACTTTGGGAAGTACTCGTAGAGTTTGATCTCCCGTTTGCCGGCCAAGGTCTCGACGGGGCATTTGCGCAGCAGGTCGTTGTACATTTTAGCGATCTTCAAGTCGTTGAGCAGGACCTCGTTGGACATCAGGTCGAGGGAGCGCATGCTGACCGGGAGAAGCTTGGTGTCGATCTGCTTGCTTTCGGCCTGGATTGGGCTCAGGCCGATGACATGGATCTCGTCGACCGGCAGCGGGTCGTCGATGATCTGCTTGAGCGGCAGAATATCGCGCACCCCGCCGTCGACCCTCACTTCATTTCCCTTGCGCTGCGTTTGCATGGCAAAGGGAATTGAGCAGCTCGCCTGGACGGCGTCCAGGAACTCCTCTCGCGGCACCCGGTCGCTGGAAACATAGACCGGTTCACCCGAGACCAGGTCCACATAGCCCACCACCCCTTTCAGGGCCGGCTGCGCGTTGGGCAGTTCATCCAGCTTTTTCCTCATCTTCTTCATGGCGAACAGGCCGTCGGCCGAACCGATGCCGAAAACTTGTGACAGGAAGGCGCGAAAACCCTGGGCGCCGAGAACATCGCTGCGCTTGCCGATGGCCAGCAGCTGCGCCTTCATGAACGGCAGGCTGCCATAGCAGAGGCCGGCCGTGCACAGGCTGCCGCTGGAAATACCGTAAACAAGCCGGGGCCGGATGCCCTTTTCAAACATGACCTCCAACACGCCCACGGCAAAGCCGATCTTGGCCCCGCCGCCGGAAATGCAAACACCGATGCTCTTCATATTTTCCCTCCCCTATACAATTCTTCGCATTATCTTATTAGCCTTATTTTCAAAAAAATCAATAAAAAAATTAAAATGTCACAAAATTCCCCATAGTGGAAATTACGCTGAACCGACCTCGCTTTACGCGGTTCACTTTATATGAAATTCACCCTGTTAATTTCTAATTTTAGTAGTTACAATTTTTTCTAGAGAAAAATGCCGAGAAAAGAGAAAGTTTTTTGGAAATTGAATAAAACACTCTGCCCCCGCCAATACAACCATGGCAAGAAGGTAAAATATGGATGACTTAAACTTCAAAGTAAAAGTGTCGGGCGATCTGTGCCATCGCAGCGGCTACGTGCAGAACGCCGTCGTGAAAAATTTGTGTTTTGCAAAATCGACCTCCAGGGTGGTCCCGCTCACTCCCGGGGCCTATTCACTGACGGTTTTTGTCGGAGCCAGTTTCGCCAAGACCAATGTCGATTATGCGGTGGAGCTGATTCCCGGACCCGCCGTCCAGCTTCACGTGCCCACGAACAATCCCATCCGCGCCCAGACCGTGGGCATCACCGGCTTTGTGGTCATCGATTTCACCCTTTCCTGAATAAGGGGAATCTGTCGTCTTGACTTGGGCAGCCATCCTGCTTTTGTCGCTTTGGCTGTTTTGATTCAAGATCGGATCGGAAAAGATTACCGCTTTGGATAAAATATGCTCCTTAGGAGAAAAATTAATAAGTAAAACACCAAGGAAGGGTAGCCTTCCCTTTCTTACTTTGACTCCGTTGTTTTATCGCGGCAATTCCCTTACAATATAAATATGCGTAAAACAAAAGGTAGAATGTAACCAAAACATAGCTGCACAAGGGCAAACATCCCTGCCGCTATCAATCCATGAAAAAACCATATTTATCGGTCGTACTAATTGTTGGTTCCCAACGCCGGCGGGCTGAACGCGCTCTGGCCAGTCTGCTCGCTCAGG
>JALHTJ010000343.1 GCA_022865785.1 Candidatus Aminicenantota bacterium | reverse complement strand
GATCAGGGTCCCGCCATCGAGCTTCTTGATTTTCAGACATTTTTCATCATACCAGTCGAGCATTACCTTGAGGATCTCGCCGCTGACCAGTTCCAGGACCAGTTGCGTACGGTTGTTCATCTGCTTGATGTAATAGTAGGTTTCGGCGTGGGTTTTATAAGGCGGCGGGGGTTTTCTCTTGTTTTCCCGGTTCGATCTCTGTTTTATCTCTCTAAGGTCCGGTTTTATAAGCTTTCTGATCATAAGATCTCCTTGACAGGGTTGGTTATATTATAAATTTATTTTCACAAATGTCAATGCGGGCGACCCAATCCCGTTGCGAATGCGGAAGGGGATCCATTGTCGGGAAAAAATGAGGATTCAGTCCTCTCGTTTGCCAAACCTGACAGTTTCGCCGGCGCCGATGCGGGCATTCTTCAGATAAACGAATGGTCCGATAGAGCAGTTTGTACCAATGCGGGTACCGGCGGCCAGGTAGGTGCAGGGAAAAATAACCGTGTCGCGACCGATCTCCACGTCGTGTTCGATGGTCACGGTTTCCGGCTGCAGGATGGTCACGCCGCCCTCGAGTTTAGTGGGCTAAAAACTTTTCCTTAATTGTTGGAAGAGGGTTTTGTAGAAATATGGAGAATCCCAGGGCGCAAGCTGAGTGACAGCGGATATCACAGGCCGGCTGGGAGCCGAATTGCCGGGCGGCAACCTGGCGCAGGCGATGCAGGCTCATATTTGTTAAAATATGGCCGCCTGGGTGACCGATTTCCAGGCAAGGATAAAAGACCTCGCCCAGGGGTGCCACCACCAGCATAGTAAAAGGGAAACATTTGAATTTTTTAAGATCTCGCAAATATTCCAGATATAGCCTGCTGCCAAAAATAGGGCCTTTTTTTTTCTTCTCCGCAATAAGAAAATTAAAGAATTGAATATAGCGAGGATTGTTGAAGAGCTCAGGATGGGCTTTCACTCCCATCAGCTGCGGTGCGGCTGCAAAAATATAATTTCTTTGTTTGGCATATTTATAAACCGCATACAAATCTTCAATATTGTTTGGAGTCACTACGCTGGATATGGTGATCTGATATCTTTTAATATGATAGCGGTCAGCCTGCTCAATATTGCCGAGGATCTTTGCCAGCGAACCAGCACCAATGCCGTGCCAGGCATCCGCTTTTCCATGATCGAGAGTATCGAGACTGAATACCAGTGAATCGACTGCTACAGCAATTGTCTCCAAAAACTTATCAACAGCAAAACCATTGGTGGTCAAGATGACCTGCCGGAAACGCAAAGCCGGGATTTGTTTAATAAAAGCTGAAAACTGGGGATATTCCAGCGGTTCTCCGCCGCTGATCACCACGTCTTTGCAAAAGCTGCGGATCCTGGTTAAATATTGAATGGCCTGCCCGACAGCAGCAGATTCCGTATTGAGCTTATAATATGGCGTTCCAGAGCCATCACAGCAATATGGACAGCGAAACTGACAGGAATATGTCAGATAATAGACCGCCAAAAAAGGATACCAGCGAGTATTTCCAGGCATCCACTTGTGGTACAAGAATTTAAACAAGTCATTCATGGCATGGCTTAAAAAATTCCCGGAATAAAACGGTAGCTGACTTTCGCCATATATTGCCGATAAGCAGGGTTGTGGCTTAAAAACTTTTCCTCCAGAATTGCCCGATAAACATAGCAACTGGTCGAAGCCACAAAAATCATGGCTGTTAGGGCATTGAAATGGCTGATGATGAAACCCAGGCGCAATAGAATGTCTGTACCATACATGGGATGCCGGATCAGTGAATATAACCCGCCGGTTTTAACTTCACGGATGGCGATCAAGACCCCAAAACTCCGCCCCAGGTTGAGCAGAGTCATAATTCCAAAAACATTGGCACAGACTATGATCAAGCTGGAAATTGAAGTCAAAAATGGATGATGAGTCGCTGGTTGACCGATTAATAATGCTCCGGAGCAAAAAGCCACCAAAGCCACAAGTTGATGTGGCAGAGAGGGATCAATTCCCTGATGGGGTTTGCGCAGCAAAACAACCATTAACAGGATAATATTTTGACAAACAAAGGAAATTTCATTAAAACCAAATTTTTGCTCGCGGATCATCTGGTACCCGCTCCAGCCAATCCAGCCGGCAATATTGCAGAGAAAATAAATATTGAAAATGGTTTGACTATTTTTTTTAAAAAATTGTTTTTTTATTGTCAATGGCCTGAGTGCTCTTCATGCCTGGTTACTTTGGCCAACGGGATTTTTTTAACAAATTGGTAGCTGTGCCACAGGTTGTGCAACCGCTCTTTGCCGTACATCAACGTTTCAATAGAGCCACGGCAACTAGTCCAGCAATCAGAGCAGCTATTATGTTGATGCTTTTGCCAAAGTTTTTGTTTCAGCACAGCAATGTCATCGCTAAAGATATTGCCCACTGGTTCGGTCAGGGTATCGATGCACAAAGAAACGGCACCCTGACAGTCAATGTTGAAAATATTTTTACCCGCATAGCAGGCTGAAGCCAGCGGTTGTTGGCGGGCAACTGACGAAAAACCTTTCAGGTAGCCAGGCAATGAAACGAAATGTGAATATTTTTTTCTTAGCTTGAGCAAATGGTCGGCCACTTCCGGCAATGGTTGACGGCATTGCTTCAGTCCTCTGGAAGAAGAATAGAGCGTGACACTAAACAAGACACCAAGCTTCCCGGCCAGAAGAATTAGCGGTTCAATGTCTTCCAGATTGTCATCCATCACCACCATAATCAGGATCACCCGTTGGTGAGGAGAAGTTCTGTTTTGCTGCAATGTTTTTAAAGAATTAATGGCCCGCTCATGAGCACCGGCCACGCCCCGTTGTTGATCATGCTTGGCGGCTGAAATGTAATCCAGGGAGACGCTGACCTCTTGCAGACCGGCTTTAAATAAGGCTCTGGAATTTTCAGCATTGACAAACCAGCCATTGCAGATCATGACCGGAAAATGGTCCTGAGCCAGACAGCGCGTAATTTCCAGCAATTCGGGGTGCATGAACGGCTCACCACCGCCAATCGAGATGATCATGGGGCCCATGGTTCTTATTTTTTGCGTAATGAGCCGGACTTGAGCCAGAGAGATTTTTGGTATTTCTTTATAAGGTGGTTTCCAAAAATCACAGATTTTACAGCGGAAATTGCAGTCATATAAAATTTGGAAATTTAAATGGACCATTTGCCTGTGCAACAATGAATATAAGTACCGGCCTCGTTTCTTGAATCCATATGATTTCATGAAGGTTCCTCTATGAGTTCAATGGCGCCGAAAAAACATTTTCCGCGCACATGGGAATCAGCTGGTCTCCCTTTCCGGGATAGGGATTGCAGCACTTCATCAGCCGGCCTAAATCCATGGTATCGACATCCATGAAATTGTGGATAAAAATAGCCTTCATGTGCCTGGCTCCCAAAGCCAGTTTCTGGCGGGTAGACAGATTGCCCTGGTCCAGGGTGCGCAGAATAGTTTTGATCCTGGATAAAACTTTGTCAGTCAGGGAACTGGAATCAGCTGCCGACCATAGTTCATATAGCCTGTCCCGCATAATCGAAAATCCTTCATGATCCAAACCCGGCAAGGTGCGGTTGGCACAAATATTGACACAGTTTTCTTCTCCCAGAAAAGATTTCAGACTGAGATAATCGCCCTGATCGACGATCAGATAGTAAGAAAGGGCAAAACAAGCATAATGGGAACAGGGCAGCGGATGAAAGTCACCTTTTTTAATGTAAGGGCTTTGCTCCAATTGCCGGACAAGGCAGGGTATAGTAACACGCTGGCTACGATCCAGTTGCGCTGCCTGGCCGGTGAATGTCAACGGTTGCAGCATCATGGTTATGGCTTTGGATTGGAAAAAGAAATCGGTCAGACGCGGAATTTCCTGCAGATTAATGCCCTGGGCAATAGTGGCCACCAGGGAAAAGGGAATCTCTTCAGCTTCAAGCAACCGGATGATCTCCAGTTTTTCCTGGCTTAAATCCCGGCCACGTAAAAAGAGATAAGTGCCTGGATTAAAGCCGTCAAATTGAAGTGCCACAATCGTTTGGCTGGCTTTTAAAAAATCGCACAGTTTTTTGTTGTACAGCAATTCCAGACCGTTGCTGGAAACAGAAATCTGCTGAACCCCCTTCTCCAGCGCCAAAGAGATCATCTCTTCCAGCTGATTATGCAGGGTCGGCTCTCCGCCGCTGATATTGATGACAGCCATTTTACCCTCAGTGGCCAGCAGGTTGTCGATCATGGCGGCAAAGTCAACCAAGGTCAGCGAATAGGGTTCCGCACTATTTTTCAGACAGACCGGACAATTCAATTGGCATTGATTGGTGATTTCTATAATGGGCAAACAGACGTGCTGCATATGTTGCGGACATAATCCACAGGATTCGGGGCAGCCGGTAAATTGCCGGTTATGGCGTTTTAACGGCTCTTGCCCTGGTTTCACATAGTGCCTGCTCTGCTCATACCAGTCGACATCGGAACTGATCAATACCTGCTGCTCGCCATGTTGGCGGCAGAATTTTTCCAGCCAAACACTGTCATCACGCCGAATTATCCTGGCTTGAATTTTTTTTCGGCAATGGGGGCAGATCGCCAAAGTATGATTATATACTTTATTCATGATCATCCTGGCTTGGAGACAGCCTTCCAGAAGCGGGGGTCCCTTTGCCGGTACAACAGGTTGTATGAGCACGCAGGAATTAGGGCTCCCGATTCGTCAGGCACCAGATCCCCGCAGCGGGAAACCCGGTCAATATCAAAATTGTCCTCATCCATGTGGGCATGAATGTAGATCATTTTGATGTTTTTTTCAGTCCAAAGCTGTCTGTCCTGGACCGATATTTGGCGGTCAGTAGGATAAAGTCCCTGAATAAATGTTTTAAGTGCCCTGAGCACCTCTTCATCTTCACCCTCGGCCCACAGACGATTAACACCAGCCATAAATTCCTGTGACAAATCCTTGGTTGGATCCAGTACATACGTATTTTCCAGTAACTCTTGCAACACCTGCCAGGACAACAAGCGCGTCAATGGGAATAACCGCTCAGCGCAGACGACATAATAGGCAATGGAATAGCAAAGCGGATGATAGCCGCCATGGGGGAAAAAATCACTTTGACGGAAGGTATCATTGCGACACAACAGCGCTTCCACCTCATCCAAAGTAATGTGCTCCCGGGGGGAAAACCGGCTGCCATTTTGGCCGGTAAAGGTCATGTTCTGGATAGTCACACCGCGCACAAAGTCTTTTTTAATGTATTTCTCGATCAGAGTCCGGCTTTCCAGATCATTGACTCCCTTGATACAGACATGCAGGAGAGTCGTGGGAATTTGCAGAGTTTCCAATACTTCCAAAGCCTTTTGCTTTTGCCTGGTAATATCCCGGCCATGGATCAGGCGCGAGGTATCGGGGTCCAGGGTATCCAGCGAAAAAACCAATTGCACACCCGCCTCTTTCAATCGTTGAGCCAACAAATTATTTTCTGCCAGCAACAAACCGTTGGTATTAATGGTAATACGCCGGATCTTGTCATGGACACAGGCCTGCAAAATGTCAAACAACTGTGGATGAAGCAAAGGCTCACCACCGGTAAGATTGATCAATTGGACTCCATCCGTGGCGTTGATGATATGATTGATTATTTTTTTTGTGTCTTCGACATCCTTGAAATATTTTTTATCAGGCCGGTTGTAGGTGAAACATTTGGGACAATCGAGGTTGCAGTCATTGGTGATGGAAAAGATCGGCAGACGAAGCCGGTTGCTATGCCATTGACAAGGACCGCAATCCAGGGGACACCCGAGTTGGACCGGCCGGGGGCTGTTGACCTGAGAGAGCGGTGGCAGGCAATACAGGCGTTGGCGGTACCAGGCCGGGTCCGCTGCCAGTTTGCTGCGCTGGGTGCCGGTTTGGGCACAGATGCGCTCCAGGAAAACTCCCTGCTGATTGCTGACAATTCGCGCCTGCTCGACCTGCTGACACGAACTGCAATAGGCCAGCGTGGCGTTGAGATAGGTATCACTGCAGCAGCTAAATTCCGCCATTGACATGGATATTTTGCCCATTGATGTAAGAGGCCCGATCCGAGGCTAAAAAGGCCACCACCTCCGCCACTTCGCCGGCAGTGCCGGCCCGGCCGGCCGCGCAATGTTTCAGGAATTCATTCCTCAAGTCATCTGGCACATGGGTGGCCACGCCACCGGCCAGCAATCCCGGGATAACGGAATTGACCCGGATGGCAAATTTCTTCAGCTCGGCAGCCAAAGCAAAAGTGAAGCCCGAAATGGCGGCTTTGCTCATGGCGTAAGTGAGCGGCACGGAGAGGATCCTTTCCCCGGCAATGGACCCCAGTGAGACGATGACACCGGTTTTATTGCGAATCATCCCGCGCACCACTGCTTTGGTCAGGAAAATGGTGCCTTTGATGTTGATATCGATCGCCAGCCGGACATCATCTTCTTCCAGCATGGCCAAAGGCATCACCTGGCTTACAGCAGCATTATTGACCAGGATGTCGATCCGGCCAATGTCCTGGTACAACTTCTCAATGCTTTGCGTGATTTGGTTGACATCCTGCAGGTTCAGTTTTACGGCCACTGAACATGGTATTTCAGTCATTAAAGTCTGGGCTTTGCTTTCATTGGCATAATAAGAAAAAATCACTTTGGTCCCATAACGGGCCAAAGTTCGGCAAATTTCGGAACCGATATAGCCGGTGCCACCGGAGACAAAAGCGATTTTTCCGCTTAGCATGGTTGATTCTCCTGACCAGCGGATTTTTTCACCTGAATAATATGGGCCAGATCGCGAACAGTCAGAGCCGAAAAAAGGTCCATCTTGGTCATGCCTTCCCGGTAACGTCCGCTACTTTCCGGCAAATTGACGCCAATAAGTTCTGCGCCCTGCCCGGTCAGTTTTCCGTTCATAAAAATGGCTTCAGGATTTGCTCCGGCCAGGATAATTTCATTGGTTTTCAAGATGACACCAAAGTTTTTTTCAATGAGGTAAATTATTTCCACAAAATCGATACTGTCAGCCCCCAGATCGTTGACCAATGCCTGGCCGGAGCTGATCTCGGCAACTGATTCAACTCCCAAAACAGGCACCAAAAGTTCTCTTAATTTGTTTTCGATTTCCATGATTGGTTCTCCTATGCACCATATCCGATTGGGATTACGGCAGCCATGCGCTGCCCTGGTTTGATTTGAATGAGATCACCGATCTCTTGCTCGGCGATTAAGGGTCCGGTCATGTAGCAACTGGACAATCCCAGACTTTGGGCTGCCAACAGGATCAGCATGCAAACGCAGGAAATAGATTTGACAGAATTGTCCCGCTCCCATTGTGAAAAGCTGGACTCGTCTTTGCCCATCATGTTGGCGATGGGATGCACTACACGAAATGTAGGAATCAGCAAGACTGGAGAGGTTTGGAAATGAATAAAATTCTGCAAGTATAACGAAAAATTTTCCTGAAAATCACTGCGAATCGATTCAGCCATGGTTTGCCCGGACTGTTTTACCATGTCGGCCATTTTCCGGATGGTGGCTTTGTCATTGACCATCAGTATTTGCCAATTTTTTTTGTTGGAAGCATAGGGTGACAACGATGCCAGCTCAATAATCTTGTCAATCAATGCCGGCGTAACAGGCCTGGGAGAAATTTTGCGAGTACTATGACGGTCCCGGCAAATGGAAAATAAGCATTGGTAAGCTTCCGAGTCAGCCATAGTTAGACACCTGTCATAAAACCACCGTCAATTCCAATGGTTTTGCCGTTGATGAAGGTAGCTTTGTCCGAGCAAAGGAAAGCCGTCAAATGAGCAACATCTTTGGCTGTGCCCAACCTGGGCAAGGCCACGCTTTTTTTTACTTCCTCCGCCGCATAATCCAGCAGTCCATTCAAATTGCCAGCCTGGATTGGCCCCGGGGCAATACAATTGACCCGGATGCCCCGCGATCCATATTCAGCTGCCAGCGACCGGGTAAATGCCTCCATGTAGCCCTTGGTGCCCGCATAGACAGTTTGGCCACGATTGCCACGACTGGCAGCGACAGAAGAAATATTGACAATACAGCCCCGGCGTTTGGCTACCATAGCCGGGATAACAGTCTGGCAGATCAGAGTGAAAGCCTCAATATTCACCTGGATCATCTGTCGAATTGCTTCTGCATCCAGCTGGGGCAGGGCGGCCATTTGCGTTACAGCTGCTGCATTGATCAGAATGTCTACCTCCTGAATCTGTTTTAGAAAGCTGGTCAAAGCTTGTTCGTCCAAAAAATTGGCCGCTACAATTTGTCCATGCTCCTTAAACTGGGCCAAGACCGCTGCCAACGCTGCTGGCCTGGACAAACAATGCAAAGTAAAAAAAGCCTGCGGATAGAGATCCTGTAATTCCTGAACAATGGCTTGCCCGATTTCCGAACTGGCCCCGGTGATAGCGATATGATTTTTATTCATGGTATTTTTTAGCCACCAAAGCCGTATTTTGCCCGCCAAAGCCTGAATTGAGTTTTAAAATATGGTTGATCGGAAATGGCAACGGTTCATTTTTTACCACCCGCAACGGGATCTCAGGATCTGCATCTTGAAAATTCAGGGTTGCTGGAACCAACTGCCGGTCCAGGGAATACCAAACGCCCAGCATTTCCATTGCGCCGCAGGCTCCGATCAAATGGCCGATCTGGGCCTTCAAAGAAAAAACCGGAATTTCCCGATACCGTTTGGAAAAGATCAATTCCATGGCTTTGGCTTCAGCGATTTCATTTTTGCTGGTACCGGTGCCATGGGTATGGACGCAATCAATGTCATCCGGTGCTAAACCGGCTTCTCGAATGGCTTGCAGCCCTGCCTGGGCCAGATAGGTGCCTTGCGGATGCGGATCAGTGATATTAAAGGCATCCATGCTGCACCCATAACCACAGATCTCCATCATGGGTTGATCCTGTTGCCTGTCTTCAGCGCGTTGCATGAAAAACGCCACTCCGCCTTCACCCAAAACCAAACCGCTGCGGTTTTTATCAAAGGGACGGCAGGCATGCCGGGCCTCCCCCTGGTATTGCGAAAAGGCTCCCAGTTTATAAAAGCCCATATAATGCAAGGGAGAGAGCATTGAATCAAAACCTCCGGTTATGATGCCGATGCCGCTCATTTGCTTTAAAATCCTGAAGGAAAGTCCCATGGCCTGGCTGGAAGCCACGCAGGCCGACACATTGACACTGCTGCCGCCTTCAATATGATGGAGCTTGGCCAATTCAGTCACAATGAGGTCTGAGGGCTGACAATATTTTTGCCACAAGCCGGCCTGGGCGTCTGCACTGTTCAAATAGCCCACCAGGTCAAAATGATCCATCCCGGCCCCCAAATGCAGCATGCGTTTGTTTGCGGGCAAACTTAAAAAATCGGGACTTTTCCCGATAAGCTCCCGGACGGCTTGATTGATAAAAAGTGCCTTGCGGTCTGTTGCGCTATCGGTTTTCACCAACCGGCCATTCTCATGCACCTCCGCAGCAAAATCAGCCGGGAAAAACTGTGTATCAAAGTTTTTGATATGATCAATGCCATAGACCTGTTGCTGCATACCATTCATGAATTCAGCAACAGAACAACCCAGGGGGGAATTGACACCTGCGGCAGTAACCAAAATCCGGCTCATTGATTTTTTCTTTGCGCCCAGGCGCGAAACATGTCAATCGCATCAACATCAGCCGCCGGGAATGGCAATTGGGCCAGTTCAACTTTGCTGGCCAGTGCGAAGCCAACCTCTACATGGCCATCGCCATACATGCGCCCGGCTCCCAATAGCAATGGCGGATCAGCCGGCCCATGCAACGCTTGCAGCAGCAGCCCGGCTGCAGATGAATAGAGGACAGCGTTGTCACCGGTGAGTTGATATTCAAGCGCAATAAAGCTCAAGGGCATGTTGTAGAGTATTTTAAACTGGATCAGGGGAGACATACTGGCGATGCCCCGGTTAATGAATTGTTGTTGGGAAAATTTTCCCACTTCATCCCGGCAAGCTTTAGCCAAGGTCTGCAAATCAAAATCCTCATATTCCTTGTGACTTCTGGCAAAATAAAAAGGTGTTTTCCCGGGCAGTGTTTCACCAGCCAGAAGATGGGCTAGGCAGACCATGGCTGCAGAAATTTCGCGGCTGAAATATTTCACCAGTTTTCTTTTTTTCAAGTAAGCCAAAACCGGAATCTCTTCAGTTAAGCTATAGGCTTCATGCCGGACTTTCATCTTCAACAATCCTGGTATTTTTCATGCAAATTCGATAAAGTTCCTGACGCGATGCTAACAGTTTATGGTCATTTATTTCGATAAAAGAGAAGGTGAGTTCTCCATCAGCAATGACAACTCCATCTAGCTGCGCCAGGACATCAGCCACACCAAAATCCTCCCTCATGGTTTTAATATCGGCCCGGTAAAGTAATTTATCACCTGGACCCGCAGCTTTCCTGAATTTCAACCGGCTGACAATGGCTAGTACCGAATACTTGACAGGCAAATTGAGTCTATCCATCATGATTTCAAAAAAAGATCCGGCCAGTTGCGCCAAACCTTCCTGGATCAAACTGCCGGGAAAAATGGGATGCCCGGGAAAATGCTCATTAAATACCTCATCTGCCAGCGTGATACACTTTACGGCGGTGATATATTTACCAAAACATATTTCATCGATCCTGTCGATTAAATGAAAGCGCATGAAATACCCTTCTTTAATTATATTTCAATTTTCAATGAAGTTTATTTTAACAGAAGCGCCGACAAGTTACAATTTATTTCAGCCAAACTTTGGCTCAATCAAAAAGGACAGCCATGGCTGACGAAAACTCAAAAATCTCCTTGACATTCAGTAGCTGGCCAGGCGATACATGGGAGAGCAAGGAGGTCAAGACCAGCCGGTTTTTTTTGCCTTGGGACCGTTGCTGAAAGTCGGCATACAGCTTTTCTGAATGAATGGGCGGAATAACCGGATCGTACCGGTCATGGATCAGGGTGACGGGGCACTTCAGATTTTCAAGACCGGCCGTAGGCGAAATTTTTTGCCACTCTTCCCGGTTACAAGCTGAATCCAGAAATTGCTGCCAATTGAGCTTGTGGATACAGCGTTGGTAAAACTCTTTTTTTTCTGCCAGGGATGCTTGACCGCAATAACGGTTCAGCAGTACATCCAACTCATTCAGTTCAGCGCTTGCCAGCAATGGCTGACCATACCCTTTTACTAGTACAAGCCTCCGGTAAATCCATGCATCCCATTCCCTGTCATCGGCTGGTGTTTGGCTGGATCTTTTTTTGTATTCCGCCCACAAATCTTCTATTTGGTGATAGGCACCGAAGCCGATGATGCCCCGCACATGGTCAGCCAAATCCTTTCTGGAGGCGGCAACCAAAGCATAACTGGCTCCGAAACTAAAACCAATCACTCCCACTGGCCGTTGATATCTGCGGTAAGCGTAATCAACCACCTGGGCAACTCGCTCCACATCACTTCCCAGCAAACGGCAGGAGCTCAACCCGGTTAAAGTCGGCAGCAGGCAAGTGATTCCCGAAGAGGCCAACGACCGGGCGAAATCGACCAGCCTGGGGTCCTGGTTGCCATGAACAGTCAGGCCATGGAGAAGCAGCCAGATGGATTTTTCCTTTTTTATATTTTTGTAAATAGCCACTGAAATGTCGGGGGCAATCTGTTCAATACTGTGACAGATTTTTTTTTGATTGGTAGCATTGCTTTTGGCAAATCTAAGTTTGAACAGCAAGTGGATGAGTCGCAAGAATTTCATTGTTTGATTTTTCCGGTGTCTACATTTCCTGATCAGTCTTTGACCAGGGCAAAGTCAAGTGCAGTTGCCTGTGAAAGAGCCCCAAAAAAATAGCCAGCCCCACTACCATCATTAATTCAGTAATTTCTTCCCAAAAATTCGCCCACTGAGGTAACCCGGCAAAACCACTGTTAAGCAAAAACTTCAACAATGAATACAGCATAAAGCCAAACCCCATGAAGAATAAACCCTGTGCTTTCTTCAGGCCGGTCATGTTTCCGGTCAAAAAAAACAAACTGACCAGCATAAAAAAACAAGCCAGCAAAGGAAAAATGCGAAATTCCAGCCATTGCAGCAAAGGCGATAACACAAAATGACTTTCATTGCCAAGCACCCAGGTCACCACATGCGAGGAGTTTATGGGCGCGGGCAGGGGCAATAAGGCGACTGCAGCAACGGCCGGAATGGCAAACCAGGACAATTGTTTGAATTTGCAGGCTGCATCAGTGAATTTCCAGCATGAATCGCAAAGTTTGATCAATTCGCATTTGCTGTTTTTATTCGAGAAATGTATTATCCGGTCATCAAGCAGCAGCAAAAATCCCCAGGGCAAAAGCATACTCATGCCCACCATGCCAAGACTATGCAGAATCTCCAAAAGATCGCTCTGGCTGTTGGTCAGCAGATAATTGAGCGCGCAAAACATTTCGCCGCTCAAAAAAAAGATCAACGCCCAGCGAAGCAAACGCAGTGATGGTTCTGGTGCCCGCCATAGCCAAATAATTAACAGCAGCGAGAGAATCATATAGGTCGGTTTAATAACCACAGCCAGGAATGTGATCACCCATTGCATCCCAGGGTTAAGCTTAAGATGGATCATGGGCAGGTCTAAGCAGCCTTTAAATGGAATCATTGTAGGTGTTTGCTATTGATAGAATAGCCAATTTGCCCCATGATGTGATAGTAAGGAAATTTTATTGAAATTGCAATCGCCGGCTATCATTATGGGGAAAAAACAGTCGATCGTGCCATTGATTTCCAAACTTTTTCAGGAGGCCGCAATGATTAGGCTTCTCTTTTTTCAAAAATGACAGTTTCGCCGTCGCCGATGCGGGCATTTTTCAGATAGGCGAAAGGGCCGATAGAGCAGTTTTTACCGATGCGGGTGCCGGCGGCCAGGTAGGTACAGGGAAAAATAACCGTGTCGCGACCGATCTCCACGTCGTGCTCGATGGTCACGGTTTCCGGCTGCAGGATGGTCACGCCGCCCTCAAGCATCAGCCGCTGCTGGGTACGATCATTGATTTTTTTTTGCGCGGTCTGCAGATCGCGGCGATCGTTGATGCCGATG
>JALHTJ010000342.1 GCA_022865785.1 Candidatus Aminicenantota bacterium | reverse complement strand
TCCGAGCCGCCGCAATTTTCTAAATATTATGCCTTGGAAACCCTGAAAGAGGCTGAGGCTTTATTCAAATCCGTCTGTCAGATCGGTGGGAAAACAGGTTGGTTTCACAGTAACTTTTTGTGGCGCATGCGCGGCCTGCTCGACCGTTTGTTGATGGGGATCGGGACGACAAGAGGCAGAAGAAGCAATACCAGTTTGCATATAAACGATGTCATCGACTTCTGGCGGGTGGAAGACCTGGTACCTGACCGGAAATTATTGCTGCGGGCGGAAATGAAACTTCCCGGCAAAGCCTGGCTGGAATTCGCCATCCAAGACCGGGGAGCATCCCGGCTGCTATCGGTCAAAGCCCATTACTATACCCGGAACATACTGGGAAAAATCAATTGGTACTTTTTTCTCCCTTTCCATATTTTTATTTTCCGCGACCTGATCCTGGGGATCGAGGAAAAAAGCAGACCCAAGGGACGGACTAAAAAAAAGTGAACTTGTTTGCGGCCAGGGGCACGGTGCCCGACTATGAGATTGTTGAATATTTTCCGGGTCGCGTCCGCAAATGCTATAATTGCCGCCAGGAGGGTCAAGATGCAGGAAACCATTTTTCAGCACAACCAGTACCTGGTGCGTCGCAAGGTATTCACTATTGCCGGAGCCAAGTTCCATGTTTTCGATCCCGCCGGCAACCTGGTTTTTTTCTCCAAAATGAAAGCGTTCAAGCTGCGCGAGGACATCCGCCTCTATGGCGACGAAAGCATGAGCCGGGAGTTGCTTTTGATCAAGGCCCGGCAGATCATTGATTTTTCAGCGGCCTATGATGTGTTCGATGCCGCGACCCGGGAAAAAGTCGGTGTTTTCAAACGCAAGGGATTGAAGTCGATCCTGCGCGACGAATGGTTCATCATGGACGCCGGCGATCGCGAGATCGGCGTCATCCGTGAAGATTCGCTGTTGAAGTCCCTGCTGCGCCGTTTCCTCACCAACCTGATCCCGCAAACCTATCATGCCGAGATCCAGGGGACAACGGTCTGCATATACAAGCAGAATTTCAATCCGTTTGTGCTCAAGCTCAACGTTGATTTTTCCATGGACACGCGCTCGCTCTTCGACCGCCGCCTGGGCATTGCCGGAGCGATCCTGTTGGGGGCGATCGAAGGCCGCCAGAACTGATCCCGAATGAATTTGCTGTATTTCTAAGAAAAAATAAAAAGATCACGATTTTTGAAAAATTGCCGGCACCGCTCCTTAAGTTTCAGCCGCCTACTGAAGGAAGGTATTGAAGGCCTTCTCGGCGCCGATTGTCGTGGCCGGGCCGTGGCCAGGGAATACCCGAGTGATAGGCGACCGGGGCAGCAGCAGCCGGCGGATGTTCTCCACTTCCAGTTTCAGGTTGGCCTGCCGCTCGGCGCGGCTGCTGCCATGGGGTTTGCCAACGGTACCGGCGAAAAGGGTGTCGCCGGAGAAGAGAACATCGCCGATCTTGAGGCAGACGCTCCCCGGCGAATGGCCGGGAGTATGGATCACCTCGATCTCCAACTCGCCCAGGACCAGCTTGCCCTTCTCGGGGTAGAAACGGAAGGGGATTGCCGAGCCGGTGGTTTGCGCGGCCAGAGAGCGGTCGGCGCGGTGCAGGTAGAACGGCACCGCGAGCTTTTCGGCCAGGAAGGCGTCGCCGCCGACATGGTCGTGGTGGCCGTGGCTGTTGAGCACGGCCAGCACCTTCAGTCGCCGTTCCCTGATGAACTCCAGGACGGCGGGCGCCGGCGCGCCGGGATCGATCACCACCGCCTGTTTTGAGTCGGGATGCCAGGCCACGTAGCAATTGACCGTCCAGCCGCGATCGTCAAGGGGCAGGGGAAAAACCCGCACTTCCAGCCCGGCGCCATCCTCCTCGAAAAACTCCATCTCGGGTACGGCCTGTGAGAATAAGCTTAAGCCCAGCCAGGCCAACAGAACTCCCAGTCCGAGGATGCGTCGCATGGCTGCTTTGTATCATAAACATCATTCTTTTGTCAAAATAATTCAAAAAACAAATGATTTGTTGGATTAATTGAGTTTCTGGAGTCTCAAATTGAGCAGCAAGTCAAAATTCAATTTTTTGAATGCCAAGCAGTGAAAAATTCATTTTATTGAATTGTGAGGAAATGGCGATCCTGCAGATATGCCTGTTGAATGGAAATTAGTAATTGGCATAATAATTGCGTGATAAAAAATATGAAGGGGTATAAATGATGGGAATTATTAAAAAAGTGTCAGCAAAGCGCATTTTTTATCTAGGCTTGCTTTTTATCCCGGTCATGCTGACAGGACAGAAAAACGCCGCCGTCGATAATAACCTGGAAATACTGCGCAAGCTGCACTCGACCCAGACGATCGTCAACAAGGGGCTCGAGCTTCTGACGGCCAGGGACCTGGCAGGCGCCACCCGCGAGTTCAACCGTGCCCTGGAGACTTTGCCCGAGAATCCCAACGCCTGCTACGGCATGGCCTATATCGGCAACCAGAAGCGGGAGATCGCCCAGGCGTTGATCTGGATCGAGCAGGCGGAAAAGGGCTGTCTCCTGCTCCAGCAGGCCTGGGAGAAACAAAAGACCAATCCTTTCAAGCTGTCGAAGGAGGACGAGGGGCGCCTGCGCGAGATCGCCGCCCAGACGGTCGGCGGCAGCGTCGACCTCATGAATTGTGTGCTTAATAATACGGCCTATGACATGAAGCGAACCGGGGTGAACACCAACGCCGTCCCCCTCAAGGGCAACACCGACAACTCCCCATTCGTTGTCCCGGCCGAGTTCCTGTCCCTGCACGGCAACCTGCTCTTTAAGCTGAAGCGCTTCCCCGAGGCCGAGGCCAAGTACCTGGAGGCGTTGGCCATCGATCCCGGCCACGAGCGCTGCCTCAACAACCTGATCAATATCTATTTCATCTCCGGCCGCATCGCGCAAGCCCGCAGTTGGTTGGAAAAGGCCGGCCAGCAGAAGGTCAAAATAAACCCGGGCCTGGAAAAGGCCGTGCGCCAGGCCCCGCCGCCGGAGAAATCCCGGGATAAACCCTAATTACATTTGGGGTCTCCGGGTCGAACCTCCCGGTTTCGGAAAGAAAGCGGTGGTTCGAGGAGAGTTTTTGTTCTAGATTTTATTTTGCGAGACAAGCCTGGCGAAATGTTCGAATGACCGGTCATAAGTACGTTCCGTTTCGCGGCTGAAGCAGCAGCCCGGCAGTTCGCGGCTCTTGAGATGGTAGGCCAGGCAGTCGCAGCAGGTCCCCTTGCGTGAACAGGGATCATACGAACAGTTGCAGTTTTTCAGGTTGCTTTCTTTTTTGCATTCCATAAATCAATTCCTCACTCGTTTATTTGCAGGCCAAAACACCATGGGCGAAGGGCTTGGGGACAATGCGGCAAAAACCGGCCGAGCGCAGGCGCTTGACTGCCCCCTTGCTCACGCGACCCCCTGAAGCACTCTTGGGGTCACCGAGGTAATGAAACATGCAGCCGTTGCCGGCCAATACCCGCCAGGCCTGCTTGTAAAATGCCTCGCCATAGAGATCGCCGGCCAGGCTCATGCTGGGCGGGTCATGGATGATGACGCTGAAATGCCCGTCCGGGAATTTTGTGATCTCTGCGCTGCTGTCGCCGCTGAGGCGATGGATGGCGGGATGATGGAACAATTCCTGCGACCAGGGATTGGCCCGGGCCATTTCCAGGGAGCCCGGATCGAGCTCGATGGTAATCACTTCGGCTGCGCTTTTTGCCGCGGCAATGGCGGTGTAGCCGAGCCCGGTCGCGGTATCGAGCACCCGGCCGCGGACCGGCGCTGCGGCCTTTACCATTTCCCGGGAAGCCTGTTGCGGTGAAATATCCTTGAAACGATGCATGGTGAAACCGGAGATCAGCAGCCCCGGCGCTTCCGGGGTCGGGAAAAGGCGATAGGTGCGGCGGCTGGACTCGGAATAGCCGCGGATCTCTTTGCTGCTGCCGTTCAGCACCTGAAAACATCCGTTTTCCGACCCGGCGATGGTCTGCAGCTGCGGCCAATCGAGCAGTCGCTGCTTGCCCGTACCGAAGCCGACCGCATCGAGCCAGACTTCCTGCTGGCTGAGCCCAAGGTCAAGAGAGGTCACGGCCCTTTGCAGTCCGCTTGCCTTGGCCTGCAGCAGCCCTGCGGCCTGGAACCTGGACAGCACGGCAAAGGGCAGCGGCAATGGATTGGACATGGTCATGGCTCACCTGCTGAAAATCGTCGCGCCCGGTTCGCTGGATTTCCCCGGAGACTACTTCAGCGGATCCCAGTCCGCGATCATCTCCAGCCGCAGCTGCACGGGACCGTCGGCTTCCCAGTCTTCAGAGGAATTGTAATCCCACTTCAGATATTTCGATCCGCCGCCGCCGTCCGTGGTGATGAGGAAACGGTTTTCAAGGTGCCCGAAGAAATTGGCCTGGTCCCTGGGCCATTCCTGATCCCCGCCGCTGGGGTCCACCGGCACCCAGCCGTATCCCGGCAGGTAGACTTCCACCCAGCGGTGGTAGACAAAATCAAAACTCGCGTCCTCTCCCCGTACCACCACCGAGCCGGCATAGCGGGCCGGCACTCCGGCGGCACGGCACATGGCGATATAGACAAATGCGTACTCGGAACAGGAACCGGAGCCGCGCTGGAGCACCGTGGGCGCGATATCCCAGCCGCCGATGCGTTTGTAGAACAACTTATCCCTGAGATAATCAAAGATATTGCGGGCGATCCAATAGGGATTGTCCGTGGCAGCGACCGCTTCTTTAACGGCAAGCTGGATGACGGGATCCTTGAGCCGGTATTTGTCATCATCGGCCAGAAAGCTGTTGCGGATTTCAACCGGAATTTTTTTCAAGGGCCCGACTTTTTCCGGAAACAGGTGGTACATCACGTCGTAGATCTTGGCCCGGACCCGCATTTGCGAGATGAAGCGCTGCTGCGGCTTCATGTCGGTTTTGCTGAAACGGGCCGCCGCCTGTCCCCATTGGTCGGTGTGCAGGCCGTCAGGATCTTGCGCATAATCGATAGCGAGAATCTCCTGGGTGGGGCGGTCTTTGGGCAGGGCCAGGTAGACATTGAGAGCGGTTACGGTACCCGGACCGAAATTGATGACATCATGGGTAAAGGTGATAGCGGCTAACCGTTCTTTGGAGCGTGTATAGGGCCTGTCATCGAAGACGGTGACTTGCGCGATTTCGTCTTTCTGGTAATCCGCGATCCACAAGGAGTTTTCCGCCCAGGCCAGGCCCCAGGGATAGGGTCCGGGAGACGGCAGGATCATGATGACCCGGCCGGTTTTCGGATCGATGCGGTACACTTCGTCCCGGGAGCGGTCGCACGCCCACAGGTAACTGCCATCCCAGGTCAGCCCCCTGGGATCTGACGCCGGCGCCTTGAATGTGTTGATGGTGGTCCCGTCATCGGCACTGATCTGGTACAGCTCGTCGGTTCCATTGTCGGCCACCCACAGATAGGTGCCGTCCCAGGCCAATCCTTGCGGGTCAGAGGCCGGGGCCATGATTACTTTCAGGGTGCGGCCGGTTTGCACATCCATCTGGTAAATTTTTCCGCTGTAGGATTCCGTGGATGTGTTGGTAAAGTCCATGTCCGCGACCCAGAGATGCCGGCCGTCCCAGGCCAAACCGGTGCAGAAGTATCCCGGAGCGGTCAAAGAAGCCAATACCTTGCCGCTGGCCGCATCGATCTGGTACAGTTTGTCGGTATTGCGGTCCACTGTCCACAAGGTCTTGCCGTCAAAAGCCATTCCGGTTGTCCAGGATGAGGGAGAAGCCATCTGCTTGATAACGTCCCCGGGACCGGCTGACAGCGCTATGGTCAAAATGAAAAAAAACAGAGCCAGCATGGATAAATTTTTCATCTTATAAACCTCCTGGTCGGCAAGCCGATAAAAAAGAATTAATAGGTTGCCCCATACCGGCATTTTAGGGATCATGGCCGGCGATGTCAACAGGCGGCCGGGCGTGAGGACACAAGGATCGGGTTTGGCGGGACTGTAGAAATCTTCCCCGTCGCTTGACTTCCCTGTTGCAATCCTATAGGTTTACCGGGGTTAGTCCTGAAGACTGCCGGGAGTTTTGCCGCCATGGAACCGATAAGCGCCTTATTTTTCAGTTTCTGTCTGCTGGGTGTATTCCTGCTGCTCGGCAAAGCGCTTCGGGTAGCGGTTCGCCTCTTCCAGGTCCTATTCCTGCCGGCCTCGATCCTTGGCGGTTTTATTGCCCTTTTCTGCGGGCCCTACATCCTCGACCTCCTGCCATCCTGGGTGGTGCAGAATTGGGCGCAATTCCCGGGACTGCTGATCAACCTGGTTTTTGCCTGCCTCTTTCTCGGCGTGGCCCTGCCCGGAGCCCGGGCCATCTGGAACCAGGGCGGAGCGCAGCTCTGCTTCGGCATGGTTACCGGCTTGGGCCAGTACGCTTGCGCGCTCCTGGTCACCGGCCTTTTACTGACACCCTTCTTTAATGTCCCGTCCGTCTTTGCCTGTATCCTGGAAATCGGCTTTTCCGGCGGCCACGGCACGGCCGCGGGCATGACGGAAGTTTTTCAGGAGGTCGGCTACCCGGCCGGTTCGGCCCTGGCCCAGATGTCGGCCACTTTCGGGATCCTTACCGCCGTGATCGGCGGCATCCTGGTCATCAACATCACCGTGCGCAGGGGATACCGGACCATGGCCGCCAAAGCCAACGGCAAGCATGCCCGCCCCGGATCGGGCCTGTTGGCAAAGGCCGACGGATTTTCGATCGCCAGGGCCACGGTAGCCCCTGAATCACTGGAACCGTTCGCTTTTCACTTTTCCCTGGTCGCCCTGGCCGTACTGCTGGGCTGGGCCATGCTGGGACTGGTCCGCGGCCTGCACCCGTTGCTGCGCGGCTTCCCGCTTTTTCCCCTGGCCATGATCGGCGGCCTGCTCATCCAGGCTTTGGCCAGACCCACGCGCCTGGACCGTTACTTCGACCGCGACACGTTCGAAAGGATCCTCGGCTTTTCCCTCGACCTGCTGGTGGTGGCGGCCATCGCCACCATTCGCCTCGACCTCTTCGTGGCCAACCTCTGGCCATTTTTGATCCTGATGGGCACGGGAATCGCCTGGCTCCTGTTCACCCTGATCGTCCTGGCCCCGCGCATGTTCCCGCAGTTCTGGCTGGAGCGCGGCGTCACCGAATTCGGCATGCAGAGCGGCGTCACCGCCATCGGGCTGCTGCTGCTGCGCCTGGTTGATCCCCTTTACGATACCGGCACCGCCCAGGCCTTCGGCTTCAAGCAGATGGTTTACGAGCCCTTCCTGGGCGGCGGCCTGTTGACGGCTACCGCGCCTTTCATCATTATCGAACTGGGGCCCTGGTGGTCCCTGGCCCTGGCCGGCGGCGGCATGGTTTTCTTCTGGCTTGTTTCCCTGCTGAACGGCTGGTTTCGCCTTTCACCCTGGCCCGGAGGCGGCCGCCCGCAAGGGTGAACCATAACATGGCAAAAGATAAAAAAACTTTACAGTCATATATGTCACACGATCTTGAAACCATTGCCAGGCGCGTAATGCAGGAGAAAGGCCTGCTTGTTGATTTTCCGGCCCCGGCCTTGCGCCAGGCCGAGCTCTGCTCGGATCTGGGTGCGGATTCGCAACCGTCCGCCCGCCTGGCCGATTTGCGCGACTTGCCCTGGACTTCCATCGACAATGACGATTCCCTGGATCTGGACCAGCTGGAAGTCGTATTTTATGAGGACAATGAATACCGGCTGCTGGTGGCCGTGGCCGATGTCGATATTTTTGTCGCCGACCATTCCCCAATCGATCAGGCCGCCAGGGTCAATACCACATCCGTGTATACAGGCGTAAAAAATTTCCCCATGCTGCCCGATCGGCTGTCCTTTGATCTGACTTCGCTGCTGCAGGGAAAAAGCCGTCGCGCCATGGTGGTGGAAGTACGCATCTCCCGGGGCGGTCAAATTTCCGGCAGCCGGATTTTCCCGGCCCTGGTCAAAAACAAGGCCAA
Source organism: Candidatus Aminicenantota bacterium (assembly GCA_022865785.1). Taxonomy (GTDB): domain Bacteria; phylum Acidobacteriota; class Aminicenantia; order UBA2199; family UBA2199; genus UBA2199. Next base: position 906 of record JALHTJ010000342.1, on the reverse strand, counting down.
GCTTTGCTACGATGCCGTTACCGGCTGGTTGGAGGAAAAGGCCAGGGCTCCCGAAACGCTGGCCCGGGAAAACGAGTTGCGCTTGCAGCTGGAATTGCAGGATCGCCTGGCCCGGCTGCTGCGCCGGGTACGCATGGCTGCCGGGGCTTTGGAGTTTTCGACTTTGGATACCCGCATCGAAATGGCGGCCAATGGCCGGGTGAAACGGATCATCAGCCGCCGCCAGAATCGAGCCGAAAGGATCATTGAGGAATTGATGGTGGCCTGCAACCAGTCAACGGCTGCTTTTTTGGCCGCCAGGGGCTTGCCGGTTTTCAGCCGGGTGGTCCGCGAACCCGAGCGTTGGCCGAGGATCGTCGAGTTGGCCGCCGCCTATCACTCGCGTTTGCCCGCGGATCCTGACGCCAAGGCTCTGTCCGCCTTTTTACGCAAAGCGCGCCAGGCCAAACCGGACGCCTTTGCCGACCTCTCGCTGGCAGTGATCAAGCTGATCGGCCGCGGCGAATACCATGTCCTGCCAGGCGGCAGGATCCCTGAAGGCCATTTCGGTTTGGCCTTGAATCATTATGCCCATTCCACCGCCCCCAACCGGCGCTATCCCGATCTGCTGACCCAGCGCCTGCTCAAGGCCGCGCTGACCGGCCCGGCCAAAAACGTTTATTCATTGCCTGAACTTCAGTCCCTGGCCCGGCACTGCACCCAGCAGGAAGACGCGGCCAATAAAGTGGAACGCCAGGTGAAAAAATGCGCGGCTGCCGAACTTCTGGAAGACAAAAAAGGCTGCCTTTTTTCCGCCCTGGTCACGGGAAGTTCCGATAAGGGGATATGGGTGCGGATCAAAAATCCGCCCGTGGAAGGCAAACTGGTGCGCGGCAGCCACAAGGTCAAAGTCGGTGACCGCCTGCG
>JALHTJ010000341.1 GCA_022865785.1 Candidatus Aminicenantota bacterium | reverse complement strand
CTTTATCCGCCAGGTTCTCAAGATTGGTTTCTTGAATTACTTACTGAACCGGAAAGTGAAGAGCAAACAGATCAGAAATGGACTAGACTTGAATTGGACTCGGGAGATCATTATGGTCTTCCCAGTTTCCCATTTATCAAAGTTGCGATATTTAAGGCCAAAATGACCGATTTCGGTATTCGTTGTGGCCTTCCCGAAATGATGGCACTTGCCAATCTTCTGGAACATCCAAAAATAAAGCCTGACTTAATAAAAGATACAAAAATCAAAAGAAGCAACAAAGACCTTGGACGGGTGCTTGCTATTGCCCGACTAAGCCCATCAAGTTTGTGGGAGCACTGGCCTCAAGAGTGGAGTGATTGCCTCCATAATTGTTTTCCTGATCGGATGCAGGAGTTAGTTGCAACCCTGGGGAACGGGATCAGTGAAATGCTAGCCAGCCCTTTGGATCTTCAGCAAGCATTTGAAACTTGCACAACTGGTTTGCTTGCTGGACGAAATATCTCTGTGGAACAACTCAAGGATACGGGGAATCGTCTAATGGTTTATATTGTTGAAGAAGTCAGAAATCTTACTAAGATATAATAAATTCGTCGTTTTTTGATGAAAGAAGCGGGTAGCAACAGTGGCGCCGCTACCCGCGTCATAATCCTTAAAGGAATATTACCAGATGCTTGGCCGCTGCCCGGGGGCGCGGTACAACTTGTCGCCGGGCTTGATGTCGAAGACCTTATAGAACTCGGCCACGTTGAAGGGGGCGCCGTTGACGCGGAATTCTCCCCAGGGATGGACATCCTCCTGGATCTTCCTTTTCAGTGCCTCGGGGCGGATCTTGCCGCGCCATACCTGGGCGAAGGAGAGGAAAAAGCGCTGGTCGCCGCTGAAGCCGTCGATAGCTTCGGGGACCTTCTTGCCCTGCAGGGAAAGGTGGTAGCCGACCTCGATCCTCATGGTCGACAGCTTTTCTACGCAAACGATCCGCTAATGGTTGTATGTCCAGAAAAATGTGACCGGAATTATGAACTTTTATCGGTAACGCCAGGGAAAAGCGGCGGCGGGGAATCGCAAGAGCTCTTCCCCGCCGCCTATGGGGGGGAGGGATTAGAATTTTTTCTTTTTTTTCAGCTTGGCCACGATCTTTTCCATTTCAGCGACCAGCTGGTCGAAGCGTTTGAGAGCCGCGGTGTAGGGCTCGGGACGGGTCATGTCCACGCCGGTTTTTTTCAGGATCGCCAGCGGATAATCGCTGCCGCCGGCTTTCAGGACATCCAGGTAGCCGGTCTGCACCTTCTTGTCGCCTTTGAGTACGGTATCGCTCAGGGCCATGGAGGCGATGAGGCCGGTACTGTACTGGAAACGTAATAGTTCAGATAGAAGTGGGGGATGCGGCTCCATTCGACCTGGATATAGTCGTCCACCTGGCAGACGCCTTTTTCATGGCCGTAATACTGGCGGGTCAGCTCCAGGTATTTCTTGTTCAGCCAGTCGGAGGTCAAGGTCTGCCCGGCTTCCACCCTGGCGTGCATGGCCAGCTCGAATTCGGCGAACAGGGTCTGGCGGAACAGGGTGCCGCGAAAACCGTCCAGGTAGTTGTCCAGGATGTATAGTTTGAATAGGTCGTCTTTCTCGTTTTTTAGAAGGTAATGCATCAACAGGTGCTCGTTGAAGGTCGAGGCGATCTCGGCCAGAAAGGTAGCGTAGTTGGAGGTGGCGTAAGGCTGGGTACTGTCGGAAAGATGCGAATGCACGGCATGACCAAGTTCGTGGGCCAGGGTGGAAACCGCATCGTAGTCGCCGTTGTAGTTGAGCTTGATGTAGGGGTGGACGCCGTAGACGCCGCCCGAATAGGCGCCGCTCTCCTTGCCTTTGTTGGGATAGATATCCATCCAGCGGTTGTCAAAGGCCTGCCGCAGTACGGTGGCGTAATCCTTGCCCAGGGGTTTGAGCGCCGCTTCGATGATCTTTCTGGCTTCGGCGAAGCTGAAGCTCTTGTCCACGGCCTGAACCGCCGAGGCGTAGACGTCTTCATAGCGGAAGCGGGGCAGGCCGAGCATCTTCTGCTTCAAGGACAGGTAGCGCTGCAGGGCCGGCAGATATTCATGAACCGAGCGGATCAACTGCTGGTAGACCTCGGGCGAAATATCCTCGCCGAACAGGCGGGCGGCAAGGCAGTCGGGGTAGTTGCGGATCTGGGCGTTGAAAAAATGCCGCTTGATGGCGCCGTCCTGGAGAATGGCCAGTGTATTCTGGAATTTTTTCTGGTTCTCCCAAAAGGATTTCATGACTAGGGTGCGGTCGGCGGCGTTCTTGGAGGCGCGCAGGCGCACGTAGGCGGCCTGGTTCAGTGTCACTTTCTTGCCGTCGCTCAGGGTGACCTCGGTGTTCGGGGCTTCCACATCGTTGAGCATGCCGGAGGCGCGGCCGGGAACGCCGGCGAAAAGCCCGGTGAGCGAGGCGATGCGCTGCTGGTCCCCGGGCAGGACGTGATCTTTCTCGCGCAGGATGCTTTCGATGCCGAAGCGGTACTCGGCCAGCTTGGGTTCGGTCTGGAGATAGGCGGCGAATTTTTCGCCGCCCAGGGCCAGGACATCGGGCTGCAGGAAAGCAAGCTTGGAATTCATCTGCACGAAAATGGTGCGGACCTCGCCTTCCATGGCCTGGAATTGCGTGTTGCCCAGGTCGGTGTTGCCCTGGTGGCTGGCGTAGGACATCAGCCGGCTCCCTTTCAGCTCGATGTCGTTGATCAGATCGAGCAGGGCCAGCATGGAGGCCGGCGCAGCGGTCCAGTTCTTGGCCGCCGTCTCGAGCCCTTCGATCAGTTTGACCATGCTTTCTTTTTCGGCCTGCCAGTCGGCGACCGAAGCGAAGAGGTCTTCGATCTTCCAAGTGTACTCAGCCGGGACGTCCTTGCGGTCGTTCAGTGAATAATCGGGAATCGTTTTTTCCGCTTTTTTATCCTGGGCAGCGGCCAGCAACGGCAGCAGCAACAGACCGCCCAGCACCCAAAAAACAAATGGGTTGATTTTGCTCATATGCATATCTCCTTAAATTAAAGGTAAGGATTGCATACGAAAAAAAGCAGCACTTGGTTTTTTTTCAGTTTAAATTCCCAGGCCTAACCTATTTTAAGGAAGAAAGTGCGGTCGGATCGGGTCAGGTCCACGTCCTGGTTGCCGTCGATCTTGATCTTACCGATTGCTGGGGTAATTTCAAACTGGGCTGCTTGCTGCGGCTGTTTTTCCTGGGCGTTCAAACCAAAAGCGGCTGTCCAGAGAACCAACAGCACAAGCATGGTCGTTCTTTTTTTCATGTGAGAGATCTCCACAATGATGGCCGAGCGAATCTTGATACGTACTGGGGGGCATGCAAGTTCACGTTTCCGTGCCCTTGTTTCGCTTCGGGGTATGTGCTACCATAAAATTCAATGAAGATTGCCATTAAAGTGGAGAACTTGGTCAAATGCTACGAGAAAACCGTTGCCGTTGACCACGTCAGTTTTGCTATCCCTGAGGGCGAATTGTTCGGCCTCCTGGGACCCAACGGCGCCGGGAAAACAACCATTATCAACATCCTTGCCACCCTGATCCGCCCCACTTCGGGATACGCCGAAGTGGCCGGCATCTCCGTGGCCGGAGACCGCGACGCCCTGCGCCGCCGGATCGGCATCGTTTTCCAGGAGCCGGCATTGGATGTGAAACTGACTGGGCGGGAGAACCTGCAATTCCATGCCATGATGTACAGTCTCTCCAAACCGGAACGGAAGCAAAGAATCGCTCATGTGCTGGAGTTGGTCGACCTGCTGGACAAGGCCGACCTGCTGGTGGAAAAATATTCCGGAGGCATGAAACGCCGCCTGGAGATCGCCCGCGGGCTTGTCCAGCATCCTAAGGTCCTTTTTCTGGACGAACCCACGCTCGGGCTCGATTCCCAGACCCGACGACACATCTGGGACTACATCCGCAAGCTCAATAAAGAAAAACGGGTCACGATCATCCTCACCACCCACTATATGGATGAGGCCGATTACCTGTGTGATCGCGTGGCCATCATCGATAAAGGCAGGATCGTCGCCATGGATACTCCTACCCATCTAAAAGATGTTCTGGGAGGGGACATGGTCCACCTCGAGATCTCGGGTGGCGATGAACCCCTGGTCGATGTTCTGCGGAACGCGGATTGGATCACGGCGATCAAGCGCCACGATGGCCAGCTGAGCCTGACCATGGAACAGGGAGACAAACGGATTCCCGAGTTGATGTGTGCCGCCATGCAAACCGGCACGCAGGTCCTTTCGGTCAACTTGCGCAAGCCAAGCCTGGAGGATGTTTTTCTCCATTTCACCGGCAGCACCATCCGTGAAGAGGAATTGGTCCATGAATCCCAATTTCATTTCGTACATGGCCGGGGACGCAGGTAAGCCATGAAAGCCATCCAGGGCATTGCCATCTATGTGCTGTGGCTGCGTGAGCTCAAACGCCTGCTGCGGGCGAAATCCAGGCTCATCGGCACGCTGCTGATGCCGCTTTTTTTCCTGGGTTTTTTGGGTATGGGCTTCAAGCGCAGCAGTATTCCCGGCGTGCCAGCAGGAATGGAATATTCCGTTTTTCTCATCCCCGGCATCCTGGGTATGAGCATCCTCTTTTCTTCGACTTTTGCCGGGCTCTCCGTCATCTGGGACCGCGAATTCGGCTTTTTGAAAGAGATCATGGTGGCCCCGGTCAGCCGCGTCTCCATCGTCCTCGGCCGCATCGCCGGCGGCATCACCACGTCGCTTTTTCAGGCCCTGGTGATTTTACTGATTTCAATCATCATGGGCTTCCGTCCCCAAAATTGGCTTATGCTGCTGCCCGGGCTGCTGTTCATGACCCTCATCTCCATGACGTTCATCGGACTGGGCCTGGCCTTCGCCTCAAGGATGCGCGACATGCAGGGGTTCAACCTGGTTATGAATTTTGTGATCTTTCCTCTCTTCTTTCTCTCTGGCGCTCTGTTTCCATTGGACAGCTTTCCCACTTGGTTGAGAATTCTTTCCCGTTTCGATCCGTTGACCTATGGCGTGGACGGCCTGCGCGCGGCGCTCCTCGGAAAATCGGAACTGCCGTTGCTGCTTGACCTGGGGATCCTCTCCGGCTGCGCTCTGCTGTCGGTCATCATCGGCGCCTGGTCATTTGAAAAAAGCGAAAGTATTTGAAAACAAGGCCGGAATGTTTTTCCCTCTTTTTCTTGTTATAATAAATAAATGGTGCATGAGATGAAAACAATTGTCCGGCGCCATCGTTCAGGAGTAGATGAGTTTTGAATATGAGGGAAATACAAATGGAAGCAAACGAAAAGGAGCTGCGACAAAGGCCGATATTTCTGATCAAGCCGGAGACCGAGCGTGAGAATTTTGTCATGGCCCCGCCTCTGGGGATCCTGTATCTTGGAGGCGCCCTTGAGAAGCAAGGGTACCGCGTCCGCCTGATCCATGAACGATTCAACCCGGTCAATGAGAAAAAAATCGTCGACGAGATACTCGCCGCCGATCCCCTGTTCGTCGGCATTTCCACCTTCACCGGACCCTCGCTGCTCCCGTCCTTGCGCTTGACCAGAAAAATAAAGAAACAATCAGCCATCCCGGTGATCTGGGGCGGCCTTCATTCCACCATGCTGCCCGAACAGACCCTGCAGGAAGAGGATATCGACCTGGCCGTGCGCGGCGAAGGTGAGGAGACGGTTGTGCGCCTGGCCGACTTGATCGCTTCCGGCGGGATCGATGCGCAGGGGCTGGCCGCTATCCCGGGCGTTGCCTACCGGAACGGGGGCCGGATCCGGGTCAACGAAATGCCGCCCTTCATCCAGGACCTGGACGCGTTCTCGCCCGCTTGGCATCTCCTGGAAAGCGAACGCTATCTGTCCGAGGGGAAATACATCTACACGGCGCTGGGATCGAAGATGAGTGGGTTGAAGATCGCGACCGTCATGACCAGCCGCGGCTGCCCGGGACGCTGCGGGTACTGCTTCAACCAGTTCATCAATAAGCGTACCTTCCGTACCCATTCGGTCGAGTTCGTAGTCGAGCACATCAATCAATTGAAAAAAAATCACGGGGTGACCGGCATCATCTTCGAAGACGACTGCCTTTTCACAGACCGTCAGCGCGCCCTGGCTATCCTGCGCTGGTTGGGCGCCCCCTGGTCTTCATCCATCAGAGCCGATTACCTGGCCCGCTGGGGCGAGGATTTCGTCCGCGAGCTCAAGGAGCTGGGATGCGCCGAAATCCGCATCGGTGCAGAATCGGGGTCCCAGGAGACCCTGGACATCATGCAGAAGGACATCCGCCGCGAGCATATCTTCCGCTCGGTCGAGCTGTGCCGCCGGCACGACATCAACGTGATGATGGGATTCATGATCGGCGTCCCCGGCGAGCGCTGGAGCGAAACGCTGAAGACATTCGACATCATCGACGAGATGGAAAAGCAGAACGTGACGGTCGCGGCTGGGCCGGCCTTTTATTTCCCCTACCCCGGAACACCCATGTTCGACGAGGCGGTCAAGGGCGGTTTCATCCCGCCCGCGTCCATCAAGGATTGGGCGATCCCCTGGGGGCCCTCCCAGCCCCTTCCCCGCTACGCCGATCCGCGCGCCCGCTATGTCGGCTACTACCGATCCATGGCCATGCGCCAGGTGACCGGCAGCCTGCGCTTTCCCCTGCTCGTCAAAATACTGCAGCGCCTGGCGCGTTGGCGCTGGCGGCGCCGTTTTTTTTCCTTCCCCCTCGATTACCTGGTCCCGCGCTTTTTCCTGCTGATTCTGCGCCAGCTCGGCCTCAGGAGAATGTTGGCCGGCATCTACGATGAATAAATCAGATCACCCGATACGCCGGAATCCGGACTCTTTGATCCAAAGCGCGTGGAACTCGATCCGAACCAACGGCGAGTCGCTGCTGGGGATCGTATCGCGCCCCCGGGCTCTCTGTTTTTATGTCACCTATCAATGTAACCTGCGTTGCCGGACCTGCGGCATCTGGAAGCACGACTCGTCGAGCCAGGGCCCCGAGTTATCGCCGGCTGAAATGTCGTCGATTTTGGCCGATCCCCTTTTCGCGCACCTGGAGTATGTCAATATCAATGGCGGCGAGCCTCACCTGCGCCCGGACCTCCCCGAGATCGTCGGCCTTGTCCTTGAACGTTTTCCCAGATTGAAATCCTTGTCGTTGAACTCCAATGGCATCCCCGCCGTCAGGAGTGTCTCTCAGGTCACCGCTGTCTCCAACCGCTGCCGCCAGCGCCGCATCCCCTTTTCCGTCAGCATCTCTCTTCATGCCCTCGGCCCCGCTTTTGATGAAATCGCCGGACTGTCCGGGGCCTGGGACGAGGTGCAATCCACTCTGGACCAGTTGCAGCGCCTGCAGAAGGCCCAGGGCTTCTATTTGTCGGTCAATTGCGTCCTGTCGGCGCTGAACGCCCACCTGGCCGAAGATCTGGCGGCCTGGAGCCAGGCAAAGAATATCCCCGCCAATTTCGTGTTGGCGGAAGTGCGCGAGCGTTTCTACAACCGGGAAATGGAAGAAAGCTTTTCCCTGCGCCAGGACCAGAAACCATCGGTCGTCCGCTTTTTCCGGCGCTTGTCCAGGGAAGAGCCCGCCCTGCGGCACCACCGTTTGCGCTACCGGGTCCTGGCGGATATGCTCGAATTCGGCAGCCCGCGGCGCCTCTCCTGCCATTACCG
>JALHTJ010000340.1 GCA_022865785.1 Candidatus Aminicenantota bacterium | reverse complement strand
CCCGATTCGGCCGGCGGTTGCCAGGGCAGATAATTCATCAGGGCTACGCCGTCGCTGATTCCCCGGCCTGGATTGCCATTGTGAATTTCGCTGCCTACTGCAGCCCAGTCGCCGCTGCGAAAGGCGGCGATCAATGCCGCGGCCCAACCTGGATGGACCCAGGCATGTTCTTCAATGAAGGCGACGGCTTCTCCCCGGGCCAGGTGTGTGGCTTGCAAACGTGCCTGGGTAAAGGTGGCCGGGACGGGAACAGGATACTGGCGCACGGCATCATGACCGGCTTGGGGCAACGGCCTGGCGGTTTTTTCCCAGTCGCAGAGCAGTATTTCCATCTCCGGCAGAGCCTCCTGAGCGAGCAGACTGGCCAGAGCGCGTTCAGCCCGCCGGCGTTGGGAACCAACAATTAGTACGACCGATAAATATGGTTTTTTCATGGATTGATAGCGGCAGGGATGTTTGCCCTTGTGCAGCTATGTTTTAGTTACATTCTACCTTTTGTTTTACGCATATTTATATTGTAAGGGAATTGCCGCGATAAAACAACGGAGTCAAAGTAAGAAAGAAAAGGCTATCCTTCCTTGGTGTTTTACTTATTAATTTTTCTCCTAAGGAGCATATTTTATCCAAAACGGTAATCTTTTCCGATCCGATCTTGAATCAAAACAGCCAAAGCGACAAAAGCAGGATGGCTGCCCAAGTCAAGACGACTGATTTCCCTTATTCAGGAAAGGGTAAAATCGATGACCACAAAGCCGGTGATGCCCACGGTCTGGGCGCGGATGGGATTGTTGCCGGGCACGTGAAGCTGGACGGCGGGTCCGGGCAGCAATTCCACCGCATAATCGACGTTGGTCTTGGCGAAACTGGCTCCGACAAAAACCGTCAGTGAATAGGCTCCGGGGGTGAGCGGGATCACCCTGGAAGTGGATTTGGCAAAAACCAGATTTTTCACGGCAGCATTTTGCACGTAGCCGCTGCGATGACACAGATCGCCCGACACTTTTACTTTGAAGTTTAAGTCATCCATGTTTTACCTTCTTGCCATGGTGGTATTGGCGGACAGAATATTTATTTTCATTTCCAATTGATTCCCTCTCCTTTCCGCATTTTTTTCTAAAATAAATTGTAACTACTAAAATTAGAAATTAACAGGCTGAATTTCATATAAAGTGAACCGCGTAAAGCGAGGTCGGTTCAGGGTAATTTCCACTATGGGGAATTTTGTGACATTTTAATTTTTTTATTGATTTTTTTGAAAATAAGGCTAATAAGATAATGCAAAGAATTGCCTAGGGGAGGGAAAACATGAAGAGCATCGGTGTTTGCATTTCCGGCGGCGGGGCCAAGATCGGCTTCGCCGTGGGCGTGTTGGAGGTCATGTTTGAAAAGGGCATCCGGCCCCGGCTTGTTTACGGTATTTCCAGCGGCAGTCTGTGCACGGCCGGGCTCTGCTACGGCAACCTGCCGTTCATGAAGGCGCAGCTGCTGGCCATCGGCAAGCGCAGCGATGTTCTCAGTGCCCAGGGCTTGCGCGCTTTCCTTTCCCAGGTTCTGGGAATCGGTTCGGCCGACGGCCTGTTCGCCATGAAGAAGATGAGGAAAAAGCTGGATGAACTGCCCAATGCGCAGCCGGCCCTGAAAGGGGTGGTGGGCTATGTGGACCTGGTCTCGGGTGAACCGGTCTACGTCTCCAGCGACAACGTGTCGCGGGCAGAGTTCCTGGACGCCGTCCAGGCGAGCTGCTCCATCCCCTTTGCCATGCAAACGCAGCGCAAGGGAAATGAAGTGCGGGTCGACGGCGGGGTGCGCGATATTCTGCCGCTCAAGCAGATCATCGACGACCCGCTGCCGGTCGACGAGATCCATGTCATCGGCCTGAGCCCAATCCAGGCCGAAAGCAAGCAGATCGATACCAAGCTTCTCCCGGTCAGCATGCGCTCCCTCGACCTGATGTCCAACGAGGTCCTGCTCAACGACCTGAAGATCGCTAAAATGTACAACGACCTGCTGCGCAAATGCCCCATCGAGACCATGGCCGGCAAACGGGAGATCAAGCTCTACGAGTACTTCCCAAAGTTCCTTATCTGCGACACCATCGACTTCAACGCCGAAAACATCCAAAAAGGTATCGATCACGGCCGGGAGATCGCCTCCAAGGTGCTCGGCGGCCTGGGAGCGGACTGAAAAAGGAAAAAGCTACGCGGGAATCCCTGGCAGCGCGGCATAGGCACTGAGTATCAGCTTCCTGCCTGCTT
>JALHTJ010000002.1 GCA_022865785.1 Candidatus Aminicenantota bacterium | reverse complement strand
CGTCAGCGCCGACGACGTCCAATACGGAGAGTTGGCCACGGTCAGCTCCGCCCATGGTTCATCACTGGCCGAGGTCATCCGGCTATACGAAAACAAGGTGTCGCTCCAGGTGTTCGCGGGCAGCCGGGGGATCTCGACCGGGGACAAAGTGCGCTTTCTCGGGCACCCCATGCAGGTTTCCTTCTCCGACGATCTGCTGGGCAGGATCTTCGACGGCGGCGGCAAGCCGCGCGACAAAGGTCCGGAACTGGGCGAGAATATGATCGAGATCGGCGGCCCCGCCGTCAACCCGGCCATGCGCATCATTCCCAGGAACATGATCCGCACGGGCATCCCCATGATCGACCTGTTCAACTCCCTGGTGGAGTCCCAGAAACTGCCCATCTTTTCGGTGTCGGGCGAGCCGTATAACCCGCTGCTGGCCCGCATCGCCATGCAGGCCGAAGTCGACCTGATCATCCTCGGCGGCATGGGGCTCAAGTACGACGATTACCTTTTTTTCAAAGAGACCCTGGAGCAGGGCGGCGCCCTGAGCCGGGCCGTTTTTTTCGTCCACACCGCGTCCGACCCCATCGTCGAGTGCCTGCTGGTCCCCGACATATCCCTGGCCGTTGCCGAGAGCTTCGCCCTGAAGGGCAAAAAGGTTTTGGTCCTGTTGACCGACATGACCAATTTCGCCGACGCCCTCAAGGAGATCGCCATCACCATGGAGCAGGTGCCGTCTAACCGCGGCTATCCCGGCGACCTGTACAGCCAGCTCGCCTCCCGCTACGAGAAAGCGGTCGATTTCTCCGGGGCGGGATCGATCACCATCCTGGGTGTGACCACCATGCCCGGCGACGACGTCACCCACCCGGTGCCCGACAACACCGGCTACATCACGGAAGGCCAGTATTACCTGAAAAACGGCCGCATCGAACCCTTCGGCTCGCTCTCCCGGCTCAAGCAGCTGGTCAACAAGGACACTCGTCCCGATCACCGCGCCCTGATGGACAGCATGATCACCCTCTACGCCGCCTACAAGGAATCCCTGGAAAAGAAGTCGATGGGCTTCAAAATGACCGACTGGGACCAAAAGCTGCTGAAATACGGCGTGATCTTCGAGCAGAGGATGATGGACCTGTCGGTGAACATCCCCCTGGAAGCCGCCCTGGACAACGGCTGGCAGATCCTCGCCTCCTGTTTCTCCCCTGAAGAAACCCGGCTGCGCAGCGAGCTGATCAAGAAATTCTGGCCCTCCCCGGGGGGCGGCGCTGATTGAACATGCCCGCGGTAAAGCTGACCAAGAACGAACTGAAGAAACAGAAGGACGCCCTGAAGCGTTTCCGGCGCTATCTGCCGACCCTTGTCCTCAAGAAACAGCAGCTGCAGATGGTCATCCGCCAGCTGGAGGGCCGGCTGGCCGAAGAGACCCGGAAGCGAAAAGAACGGATCGACGGAGCGGCGCCATGGCTGGAACTCTTCGTTGAGGCGTTCCCCTTTCAGGACTGGCTGAAGGTCAAAAACGTGGGGACCGAATCCGCCAACATCGCCGGCGTGGAGATCCCGGTCTTCAAATCCATGGATTTCGCAACGGCGAGCCACGACCTGTTCCTGACCCCGCCCTGGGTCGACGAGGCTCTCTCCCTGTTCGCCGGGCTCGCGCGCCTCGACGTGGAGATCGGCATGCTGCACAGGCAGATCAGCCTGCTGGAAGCCGAATTGCGGGTGACCAGCCAGCGGGTGAACCTCTTTGAAAAGGTCAAGATCCCCCAGGCGCTCGCAAGCATCCGCGAGATCCAAATATTCCTCGGCGACCAGCAGACCGCCGCGGTGGTCACAGGCAAGACGGCCAAGAGAAACCTGTTGCGCCGGGAGGAAGCCTCATGATCGTCGCCATGAAAAAGGCCACGGTGATCGCCCGGCGCCAAGAGAAGAATGACGCTTTGAAAAAGCTGCGCCGTCTCGGCGTTTTGCACCTCAGCGCCATACCCGCCCAGGTAGCCTCGGCCCAGGAATGGCGCGAAAAAAAGGCGCTCCTCGAAAAAGCCCTGGCCCTGATCGCTCCCCGGCCGGCGCCCCTCCCGTCGGAGACCTGTCGGGCCGTCAGCCTGGAAGCCGCCCTGGCCGCGGCCAGGTCCATTCTGGAGAAGCATGAGACCATGCGCATGCTCAACGATGAGTATGCGAATCTTGAAAAAGAAATTGTCCGCCTTCATGATTGGCAGGGGGTGTCGGTCTCCGAATTGCGGGCTATCCGGGACGGGGATTATGAGGTCATGTTTTTCGAAGTCCCGCCCAAAAAACTTGGCTTGATACCGCCCGGGCACAAAGCCTTTGTCGTCAAGCGCAGCAAGACGTTGCTTTGGGTCGCCCTGGTCGTAAAAGCGGGCACCGCCGTTGACCATGAATTCAAGCCGCTGCACGCACCCCGGCACGGTGCTGCCGAACTGGAAAAACTACAGGCAGAGAACCGCTCCGCTCAGCGCCGGCTGCGCTTGGCATGGGACAAGCTCGGCAGCGAAGCGGGCGATCTTGAGCGTGCCGTCCATGCCGCGAGCCGTGAGATCGAGCTGGCCGAAGCGGTGGCGGCCATGGGCCATACCGAGGCCCTCTCCTATCTGACCGGTTTTTTGCCGGGCGATCAAGTTCAAGGCCTGAAACAATCCTGCCTGGACAACAGCTGGGCGCTTCTGATCCAGGAACCCGCCGCCGCAGATGACGTTCCCACCGTCATCCGCAACAAACGCTGGATTGACATCATCAGCCCGGTTTTTCAATTGCTGGGCACGGTCCCCGGCTACCGGGAGATCGATATCAGCTTCTTCTTTCTGATATTTTTCGCTTTCTTTTTCGCCGTGATCATCGGCGATGCCGGTTACGGGCTGGTGCTGCTGTCCGCAACCCTGCTTTTTACCTTGCGCCTGCACCGCAAAGGCCGGAAGATCCCCAACGCCCTCCTGCTGATGCTGCTGCTGAGCATGAGCACCGTCGTCTGGGGCGCGCTGACCGGGACCTGGTTCGGATCGGCAACCCTGGCATCCCTGCCCTGGCTCTCCTGGATGACCATTCCCGCCATCTCCAGCTTCGACCCGCGCAGCAGTGAGACCATCAAGTATATCTGTTTCATCACCGGCACCATCCATATCTCGATCGCCCATCTGTGGAATTTTTTCCGCCAAGCCAGGGAAAAACCTTTCATCCGTTCATTCGCGCAATTGGGCTGGCTGTTCCTGGTGCTCGGCCTCTACTACCTGATACTCAGCCTGGTCCTCAGCAAAGAACGCTTTCCACTGCCCTCCTTCGCAACCTGGCTGATAGGGACGGGGCTGGCCATGATCATCGTGTTTTCGCGCCAGCAAGGGCGGTTTTTCCAAGGCATCGCCATGGGCGTGTCCAACTTGCTGTCCACATTCCTGAGCGGCATCAGCGCTTTTTCAGACATCATATCCTACATCCGCCTGTTTGCCGTCGGCCTGGCCACCGTCGAGATCGCCAAGAGCTTCAACCACATGGCCGCGGGCATGGCCCACGGCGCCCTCGGTATCATTCTGGCTTCCATCGTGCTTTTGCTTGGGCATACTTTAAATCTGGCCATGGGGGCCCTGGCCGTCGTCGTCCACGGCGTGCGCCTGAACATGCTGGAGTTTTCCGGCCACCTGGGCATGGAGTGGACGGGCCGGCCATACAAACCATTCAAGGAGTAAAAAATGAATTTCAGTTTGATCGGAATCGGCGCAGCGTTGGCCTTTGCCGCCATCGGCTCGGCCCTTGGGGCCGGGGCCGCCGGCATGGCCGCGATCGGCGCCTGGAAAAAATGTTTCGCCCTCAACAAACCCGCTCCCTTCATGCTGGTGGCCTTTGTCGGCGCGCCGCTGACCCAGACCATCTACGGCTTCATCCTGATGAATTCGCTCCGGGCCGCGGCCGCAAAGATCGATCCCGGGCTGCTCCTGGGCGTGGGCGTACTCGGCGGCATCGCCATCGGCTTTTCGGCCTGGCTTCAGGGCAAGGCCGGCGCCTGCGCTTCGGATGCCCTGGCCGAGACCGGCAAGGGCTTCGGCAACTACATCATGGTCCTGGGCCTGATCGAAACCGTGGCCCTGTTCGTGATGGTCTTCATGATGGG
>JALHTJ010000065.1 GCA_022865785.1 Candidatus Aminicenantota bacterium | reverse complement strand
TCCCAATGAAGTGAGCATGGACATCAAACCGCTGATGGAAGAGGCGCTGAAAAAGCAGGCGGCGGCAGAAAAGCAATTGTCCCCAACCCGGAAATGACCGAAAAAATTTATCAGTGCGATTCCTACTGCCGTGAAATTACGACGCGGATAAGCGGCCAGGAACAGCGGGACGGGCGTTTCCACATCCGTTTCGAACGCACGATCTTTTGTCCCGCAGGGGGCGGCCAACCAGCCGACCAGGGCACCATCAACGGTTTTCCGGTCCTGGAATTGGCAAGCGAAGATGACGACATCATCCACGTGCTGCAACAGACCCCCGGCCAGGGTGAGGCTTGCCTGCGGCTCGATTTCGCGCGCCGCTACGACCACATGCAGCAGCATACCGCCCAGCACCTGCTCTCGCAGGTCCTGCTGCGCCTGTTCGCTGCCCCTACCCTGTCCTTTGCCATCGGCCCCGAACACTCTTCGATCGAAATTGGCAAGAGCGGATTCACTGAAGAAGAAATAAAGGCCATGGAAGAGGAATGCGCCCGCTTGATCTTCGCCAACCTTCCCGTCCTTATTTTCAGAAGTGACGATATATCCGCTTTGCATTTACGGAAAGCCCCCAAGCGCCAGGGCGAGATCCGCGTGGTGGAAATTGAGGGCCTCGACCAGTCGGCCTGCGGCGGCACCCACCTGAAAAGCAGCGCCGAGATCGGACTGCTCAAAATCATCAGAACGGAACGCATTCGCGCCAATATCCGCCTGTACTACGAAGCCGGCTACCGGGCTCTCCACGATTACCAGCTGAAGCACCTGGTCACGCAGCAACTTCAGCGCCTGGTCACTTTGCCCCTGGCGGAAATTCCTGCTCAAGTGGAAACTCAGCTTAAGGAAAAAAATGAACTGCGCCGGGTATTGAAAAAGGCCCAGCGCCGCGAACTGGAGCGGGAGATAGCCGGCGAAATCGCAAATGACCGTTCCCTGGTCGTCCGGGAATTCAGCGGACTCGATATCCCCGAGTTGCGCTTTTTCGCCACCTCTCTGCTCAACCAGGGCAGGAATGTGCTGGCCTACTCGCAGTCCCCGCAAAAATACATTGTCATCGGCCGCGGTCTAGGCAACTGCGATCTGCAGCGGATCAGCGCCCGCGTTTTCGCCTTGTTGAACGGCAAGGGCGGCGGCAGCGCCAACCTGATTGAGGGCCGCGGCGAAGATTTTTCCAAGATCGCCGAGGTCGTGGACCTGCTGCGGGCCAGCCTGGCCGAAAAAGAGTAAAAATTATCTTGCGGGGCGCTTTCGCTCACCCTCCCCCGGTGGGGACGCTTCGCGGCCTGAAGCGGCTTGCGGAGGCCATTTTAGAGAAAAATGGCCGGAGTCGCTTTCCGCCTATGGCGGACCGGATTGCGGACGGGAAAAAGCGAAAGGGGTGGCGGAAAAAGCCCCGCTTTTTAAGGCATGACGACGGCTTGCAAAATTCTATATTTTTACTATAATTGATTTTACCAGCAAAGGAGACAATCATGGATGAAAAAATCAAGGCCAAGATCATGGACGATAAAAAGATGAAGCGCACCTTCCAACGCCTGGCCATCGAGATCCTGGAGCGCAACCGCGATGCTGAAAAGCTGGTTTTGATCGGCATCCAGACCCGGGGCGTACACGTGGCCCGCCGCATCCAGCAGCTGATAAAGGAACTGGAGAACATCGACGTACCGCTGGGCATCCTCGACATCACCATGTTCCGCGACGACCTGCACAAGCACGAGCAGCAGCCGGCGGTAAAAAAAACCAAGATCGATTTCAGCATCGAGGACCGCGATATCATCCTGATCGACGACGTGGTGTTCACCGGCCGCACCATCCGCGCCGCCATGGATTCGATCTTCGAGCTGGGCCGGCCGGCATCGGTGCAGCTGGCGGCCTTCATCGACCGCGGCCACCGCGAGATGCCCATCAGCCCCGACTTCAAGGGCAAGTACCTGCCCACTTCGCGCCGCGAGCGGGTGAAGGTCATGCTTCAGGAAACCGACGGCAAGGACCAGGTGCTGATCATGGAACCCAAGGGGTTTTAAATGAAAGAGAGGATCTTCAGCCAGGACCACCTGCTGGGTATCGAGCAGCTCAGCGTCGACGACATCGAAATTATCCTGGAAACGGCCGAGGCCTTCATCGAAGTTTCCAGCCGCGAAGTCAAGAAGGTGCCGGCCCTCAAGGGAAAAACCGTGGTCAACCTGTTTTTTGAGAATTCGACCCGTACCCGCAGCTCGTTCGAGATAGCGGCCAAGCGCCTGAGCGCCGACCTGATCAACTTCAACTCTTCGATATCGAGCCTGAAAAAAGGCGAGACCTTGAAGGACACGGTCCTGACCCTGGAGGCCATGAACCCGCACATCATCGTAATTCGCCACTCCGCCTCGGGCTCGCCCCACTACCTGACCACCTTTGCCCGTTCCTCGATCATCAACGCCGGCGACGGCTTCCACGAACATCCGACCCAGGCCCTGCTCGATGCCTTAACCATCCAGCAGCGGCTGAAAACCCTGCGCGGCCTGAAGATCGCCATAGTGGGCGATATCCTGCATTCGCGCGTGGCCCGCTCCAATATCATCCTGCATCAGAAAATGGGCAACGAGATCGCCCTGATCGGCCCGCCCTCGCTGGTGCCGCGCGAATTCGAAAAAATGGGCGCTTCCATATATTACGACATCCGCCGTGGCGTCAAGGCAGCCGATGTGGTCATGATGCTGCGCGTCCAGGAGGAGCGGGGCGCCAAGAATTATTTCCCATCCATCCGCGAATACCGCAACCGCTTTGCCATCAACCGCGAGATCTTCGCCCTGGCTAAAAAATCGGCCATCCTGATGCATCCCGGTCCGATCAACCGCGACGTGGAGATCGAAACCTCGATGGCCGACTCCGAACAATCGGTGATCCTGCAGCAAGTGACCAACGGCATCGCCGTGCGCATGGCCGTTCTGTATCTTTTAAAAGGAGAGATCCATGAAACTCTTAATTAAAAGCGGCCGCCTCATCGACCCGGCCGGGGGCGTGGACCAGGTCATGGATATCCTGATCGAAAACGGCAAGTTCAAAGAGATCGCCAAGTCCATAAAAAAGGTCAGCGGCTGTTCGGTCATCGACGCCAAAGAGCTGATCGTGGCCCCGGGTTTTATCGACATGCACACCCATCTGCGCGAGCCGGGCCAGGAAAACAAGGAATCAATTGAAAGCGGCGCAAAAGCGGCCGCTCACGGCGGTTTTACTTCCATTGCCTGCATGGCCAACACTGAACCGGTCAACGACAACCGCTCGGTGACAGAATTTATCATTGCCCGCGCCCGCCAGGTTGGATTAATTAATATCTTTCCGATCGCCGCTGTATCCAAAGGCCAGCTGGGAGAGAACCTGGTGGAAATGGCCGACCTTGTCGAAGGCGGCGCTGTGGCCTTTTCCGACGACGGCCATTGCGTGATGAAGGCTGACCTGATCCGCAAAGCACTTGAATATGCCAAAATGCTGGATGTGCCCATCATCGAGCACCCGGAAGACCACTCGATCTCGGCCGAAGGCCAGGTCAACGAGGGCTTCATCTCCTACAAATACGGACTGCGCGGCATACTGAAAGCCGCCGAAGAAGTGATCGTGGCCCGTGACCTGATTTTGCAGGAGCGCATCCGTTCGCGGTTGCACCTGACCCATATTTCGACCTCAGGTTCGGTCGAACTGATTCGCAATGCCAAAAAAATAAAAACCCCGGTGAGTGCCGACGCCACTCCCCACCACCTGCTGCTCAATGAAGAACTGATCCAGACCTACAACACCGTTTACAAGGTCAAACCGCCCCTGCGCAGCGAAGGCGACCGTCT
>JALHTJ010000339.1 GCA_022865785.1 Candidatus Aminicenantota bacterium | reverse complement strand
CGGCATGGAGGCGACACTGCGCATTGCCAACGAAAAAACCGCTTATTGCCTGGTCGACCGCGCCACCTGGCTGGCCCACCGCAAGGAGATCGACGTTCTGGCTGTCCTGGTCGAGGGCGATGCGCAGCTTTTCAATCCCTATTCGGTGATCGTGGTTTCCGCGGTGAAATTTCCCTGGTTGAACGTTTCATTGGCCACCCGTTTCGCCGAATTCATCCGTTCGCCGCAAGGCCAGGCCATCATCCGGGATTTTGGCAAGGACAAGTTCGGCAGCGCGCTCTTTTTCCCCGATGTCCTGGGCTCAAAGTGAATTGCCTACGGAAAAGGAAACAGCCACTTCGATTTTGGCCATGAAGTTTGTAAAAAAAATATCATGAGTTACATCTTGGAGGGCTTGAAACAGGGCGCAGCGCTTTTGCTGCCGCCCAGCAGCGAGATTCTGCAGATTGTAGCCCTGTCGCTGGCCGTTTCAGGAGCAGCCACATTGCTGGCCGCACTGGCGGCGGTCCCGGTCTCCTTGTTCCTGGCTCTGAAGGAGTTCCGCGGCAAGCGCCTCCTGGTCGGGTTGGTCAATACGGCCATGTCGGTGCCGGCCGTGCTAATCGGCCTGCTGGTTTACGGTCTGGTCAGCCGCCGCGGCCCCCTGGGAATCCTGGGACTGTTGTTCACCCCCGGGGCCATGGTTCTGGCCCAGGCGTTGTTGGCTTTTCCGCTCATCACCGCCTTGGCCCTGGCGGCGCTGAAAGGCATTGCCCGGGATGCCCGCGACCTGGCCTTGTCGCTGGGCGCCAACCGCCGCCAGTTGGCGGCGGTCGTTATCCGCCAGGGGCGCTTCGCTTTCCTGACCGCGATCATCGCCGGTTTTTCGCGGGTCATCGGCGAGACCGGCATGACGCTGATGATCGGCGGTAACATCAAAGGCCAGACACGGGTTCTGACCACGGCGATCTCGCTGGAAACCATGAAAGGCAATTTTGAACTCGGCATCGCCCTGGGCATTGTCCTGCTATTGACAGCTTTGGCGGTCAATGTCGCCATGCAGGGGCTGCAGGGGAAATAATGCAAATCTGTGTTGAAAACCTGGGATACAGGGCCGGGAAAAAAGTGATCCTGCAGGGCATCAACCTGGAACTCGCCCCCGGAGCGGTCAACGTGATCCTCGGTCCCAATGGGGCCGGCAAATCGACGCTGCTGCGGCTGCTGGGCTTGTTGGACAAACCCGGACTGGGAGAGATCTATTACGACGGCCAGAAACGGAGCACCATGTCCCGCTGCCAATGTACGGCTCTGCGCCGACGTTGCGGTTTTGTCTTCCAGGCGCCGTTGCTGCTGGCCGGGAGCGTGGAAGCCAATCTCCGTTTCGGACCACGCCTGCGGGGACTGAATGTCGGCGACCATAAAATCAGGTTGGTGCTGGAAAAAACCGGTTTGTACGGCCGAGAAGGCCAGGAGGCGCGGCTGCTTTCCGGCGGTGAAAAACAGCGGCTGCAGCTGGCCCGGGTGATGCTGCTGGATCCTGATCTGTATCTTCTGGATGAGCCTACGGCCAATCTCGATCCGCTGAGTGTGAAAAACATCGAGACGGCGATCTCCCGTCTGGCCGGGGAGGGCAAGACCGTCATTCTGGCCACCCACAATCTTATCCAGGCCAGGTTGCTGGCGGCAGAGATCGTTTTTTTAAAGGAGGGATTGCTGCTGCAGGCAGGGGCAGCGGCTGAGGTGCTCAGCCGCCCGCTTTCCCTGGATATCGCCGAATTCTCGGCCGCGGAAAATATAATTCCCGGGACCCTGTTCAGGCGCGAGGGACGGACAGTGCTGGATTGCGGCCAATTGGCCATCGAGGTCGTGAGCGAACGCAGCGGCGGCAGGGCGGCAGCCGTGATCCGTCCCGAGGATATCCTGGTTTCCGAAAAACCGATCTCTTCGTCGGCCCGAAATTCATTCCGCGGACCCATAATGGCCATGACCGACCTGGGCGCGGTCATGGCGCTCAGCGTGGACTGCGGCGGTGTTTTGTTCACCGTGTTCGTCACCCGCATCTCCTGCGCGCAAATGAACCTGGCGCCGGGTATCGTTGTCTCGCTGACCTTCAAGGCCACGTCCGTGCACCTGCTGCCTCTTTGATGAATTTTTAATTCGCCTTTGCTTGAGCCTGGGAACCATTTTTCCCGATCACTTTTCTTGCCAGTTCCAGTTGTAATGAGTATACTTGTAGCGAATTCCTGTCAAGGAGGAAGCCGCATGGACAAGATCGTGTTGCAGGCCGCCGATCTGGACGGCTATCTGACCAGTGCCGACCAGGAAGCCATTGTTCAGGTTGGGGATCTCTACGGCCGGGCCCTGGACGAGTTTGTCTACCTGGCCGGCGAAAAAGCCCCGGAGCGCAAACGTGCCCAGGAGCGGCTGTTGGCCATGTTCAATGAACTGGGAGAAATCATGCAGGGGGTGGTCGACGCCGAACGGCGCATCCATGTCTATTCTCTGGAGACCCCGGAATTCATCCACGGCGAAGCGTCGCGCCTGGTGGCCAAGCTGCGCGATGCGCGCACCGGCAACCCGGAATTCATCTATTATATCCAGCGCGCCTATGAGATACTCTTCAACCTGGCTTTTGCCGGCCCGCACAGCGGCCAGCGCCATCCGATTTTT
>JALHTJ010000338.1 GCA_022865785.1 Candidatus Aminicenantota bacterium | reverse complement strand
GTCAGTTCCGACACCTTGTAGACTTTTTCTTCAATGGGTAACATATCGCTTTTTATAGCCTTCTCAGCTTGATCACCATGTTTCGGGAAAAGACATATTTTCTCCAGGTTTAATTATAACGCATCAGCCGGCAATCGGCAACCCGGGGTATTTAATAAAAACCGCAGTTTTTGCTTATCTGCAAAAGAATCGGGGATAGTGAAACAAAAAATAATCGCCGATATCCATGATCAAAACCTGGGCCTGGAGGTTCTTGCAATTTTTTCATTTTTCATTATAATGTTTCGTGGAAGATCACATTCGACGAACGAGTCCTAAAAAAATCCATAGGAGACTGGCATCAACCATGAAGATAGCAACTGACGAAAAACCGGCAAGACATGAAAAATCCGATTTAAAACATTCCATAGGCGATGCCTGCTTCCGCTTCCGGGCGATCAGCGTTGTACCGGTCATATTGCTCATCTTTTTTTTCTTTGACCCCGTCGATCCCGGAAGCCTGAACCCCATCCTGAACATCTGCGGGTTTTTGCTCGCATTAACGGGCGCTGCGACGCGAATCGTTTCGGTGGGATACGCGAAACCCTTTACTTCGGGCCGGGAAAATTATCTCAAGGCCGACAACCTCAACACCAGGGGGTTTTACTCGATCGTCCGCAATCCCCTGTACATTGGAAATTTTCTTATCTACAACGGAGTCCTGGTCGCGTACTCAAGCCCGGCCGCCCTGGCATTCTTCAATGCCTTTTTTATCGTCAATTACTATTTCATCATCCTTTCGGAAGAAAACTACCTCGAGAATCAATTCGGGGACGACTTCCGCGAGTATCGCCGGGCCGTCCCCAAGGTGATTCCGAATTTCAGCCTTTACCAGAAGAACGACCGTCCTTTCAGCTTGGCCAAAGTCGTCTACAAGGAAAAGAACACAACGTTCTACTGGGTACTCTTTTACGCCGTCTCCTTGCTGGTAAAACAGTACAAGCTCAACGACGGAGCCGTCGTGCATTTCTGGTGGCATGCCATTCCCATCCTGGCATTGTTCGCGCTGAATCTCCTCCTGGACGCCGCAAGGAAATCCAGGCCCGCTTAATTACGATCCTAAGGCAAAGCAAGATCCGCTGTACGAAGCAAGAGGGCAAAAGCTGAGAACGGCAAATCAGGCTGCTCGAATTTTTCTGTTTCAGACCTGGATCTTGACTTGCGACATCGGACTTTGAGTGTCTAGCCTGCTTGAGCGGACATGCTCTTCATTCCGCAATGGAGTGAGTTCAGCCGATTTTAACCGACGGTGAGGAGAGAGGATCGACGGCTTCGTTCTCAATGGCAGGCGGGCGCGATTTCATCCTTAGCAGGGGCAAAATACCGCTGACAGCCAGAAGTAAATTCAGCAAACGCCTTACCAGGATTACAGCGATGCCGGATTTTTGCGGGATGCGAACAATGGCAAATACCGACATATAGGTCATTTCATAAATGCCGATACCGGCCGGAATCACCGGCACGATGTTGGCGACAATGCCCAGGGTGGTGATCAGAAAGCTTTTCATTGGGGTGATTTCATGCATGCCGATGAATAGGAATGTCAGGTGCATTTCCACTGCCCAAAGCAGGATCATCAGGATGTAGAGCATGAATGCACTCAAAAAGGACCGGCGATGGCGGGAATAAAAGGCGGCGATGATCGTATCGGTCTCGATCAGCCGCTCCCTCTTGGCTTCCAGGTACTTGGATTTGATACGCAGTTTTTTCAGGGTCTCAAGGATCCAGATGAACAGCCCTTTTTTTTGTCTGCGAAAAAAGAAATAAATCAATATAACGGCTGCGCTGGTCAGAGATAGAAACAGGATGCGCTGGATGCTGGACATGCGGATACGGACCAAGGCAATGAATAAGCCAAGGCTCATCATCAGGACAGTGGCCATCAGCTCAATGGACTTGTCCAGCACAACCGAGGCCAGAGCTTGGTTCTTGGGAACAGGGCTGAGCATCATAGCCCGCATGACATCGCCCCCCAACTTGGCCGAGGGAGTAAAATGTCCCACCGCATGCCCGGCCAGTTGAGCCCACAGCAAGGTGAAAAAGTGAACGCGGTCGGAACTGCATTGCCTGAGAACGATCCGCCATGAGAGGGTACGCACAATCCAGAACAGGATGCGCAACAGCAGCAGACACAGGATGCCAAGAGGCGAGAGGCGGCCGATAATGCGCAGAAGCTCGCGAGGGTCGGCGCGAATGACAAAAAAGAGGAACATGCCCACGCAGACGTAGGCTGAAATTTTAATTATTTTTCGCTGCATATCCGCTAACCGATCGAAAAACGTATGATTTCTGCACCTGAAAAGGATTGTAGGAGTGATTGCGATAAATGTCAATAAAAATCGTAAGTCCCGACCCATATCAAAAATGACAATATCGGCAGACTTATTTTAAATAAAAGTTGTAAATTGTATTTATTATACTATAATGTACACAGGAGAACACAATGGAACAAACATCAACCATGACCATCAGGTTGCCCGAAACCATAAAGAACAAACTTGAAGATTTAGCCCAAGCTACCGATCGCAGCAAAGCTTATTTGGCAGCCAAAGCCATAGAAGAGTTCGTGGCTACCCAGGAATGGCAAATACAGGCTATCCAGGAGGCGGTCAAGGAAGCCGATTCGCCTCAAGCCAGATTCATCGAGCATGAGGTTGTTGTGAAGAAAATAAAAGCACGAATGGCGCGACGGAAAGGGAAATAACCTTGAAAATATGCTGGCTGGAAAAAGCGGCCATAGATTTAGAAGAGGCCTATGAGTTTATCAGCTTTGACAATCCGCCGGCTGCCAAAAACGAGATCAATAAGGTTTTGGAGGCTATCGAGCGGTTATCCGGGAATCCAGGGATGGGCAAGGCCGGGCGGGTCCCCAAAACGCGGGAGCTGGTTGTCGCCGACACACATTATATCGTGATCTACCGTGTAAGAGGCAACCGCCTGGAGATTCTGCGCATTTTCCATGGCACGCGCCAATGGCCTGAATAAAATAAAAAATAGACTGATCCAGGACCCTTCTTCAGGCGAGCTGCTGGCCATAGTCGGCTTCATTATAGCGGAAGGCTTCGATAGACAGCGCTTTGCCGCTTGTTGCGTCGACATCGACCATGGTCATGTCCAGAACCTGCCTCCCCCCGGCCACCTCAAATTTCTGGTGGATGCCATTGTAGAACTTGCTGATGATGGGCTCGCGCTTCATGCCGATGATCGAATCCAGGGCGCCGGTCATGCCGACATCGGTCTGGTAGGCCGTGCCGTTTTCCAGCACGCGGGCGTCGCCGGTGGGCACGTGGGTGTGAGTACCCAGCAGGGCGCTGACCCGGCCGTCAAGAAAAAACCCCATAGCCTGTTTTTCGGCCGTGGCCTCGGCATGAAAATCGACCAGCACGATCGGGTGGGAATTCTTTTTTAAAAATTCGTCTATGGTTGTGAATGGGTTGTCCACCACCGGCTCCATGAACACCCGCCCCTGCAGGCTGACGATCACCACCGGGTGACCTTCGGCGGTTTTATAGACCATGGAGCCGTTGCCCGGCGTGGAGAAATGATAGTTCAGAGGTCTGAGAATACGTTTTTCCGTTTTCAACAGTTCCAAGGCTTCTTTTTTATCCCAGATATGGTTGCCTCCGGTCAGGACATTGACCCCGGTTTCAAACAATTCGTCAGCTGTACGTTTGATAATGCCCATGCCACCGGCCGAATTTTCACCGTTGGCGATCACCACGTCGGGACTGAATTTGGCTTTGATCAGCGGCAGGACCGCCTGGACGAATTTGCGGCCGAAGCGACCAACCACGTCGCCTATCAGGATGAGCCGGACTTTTTTACTTGGCATATTCGATGGCCCGCACTTCTCTGATCACGGAAACCTTGATCTGTCCTGGATATTCCATCTCTTCCTGGATTTTTTTGGCGATGTCCTTGCAGATCAGAAAGGTACGGTTGTCATCGAGCTCGTTGGCGTTAACGATGACGCGGATCTCGCGCCCGGCCTGCAAGGCGAAGGCCTTAGTCACCCCGGCAAAGGATTTACTCAGTTCTTCCAGTTTCTCCAACCTCTTGATGTAGGTTTCCAGGATCTCGCGCCTGGCCCCGGGCCGGGCGGCGGAAATGCTGTCAGCAGCCTGGATCAGGACCGCTTCGATAGAAGTGAACTCAGTGTCCATGTGGTGAGAAGCGATGGCGTCCTGGACCGCTGTGGATTCTCCGAACTTCTTGGTAAGGTCAACTGACAACGACGTGTGCGTGCCTTCGGTTTCGCGGTCAATGGCCTTGCCCACATCATGCAGCAAACCGGCGCGCTTGCATATATTGACATTGGCGCCGATCTCGCGGGCCAGCATTGCGGCGATCATGGCCACATCCTTGGAATGCTCCAGCACGTTCTGGCCGAAGGAAGTTCTGAATTTCAGCTTGCCCAGGTAGAAATACAGCTCAGTGTTCAGATCCCTGATTCCAAGCTCCGTGACCGCGGCTTCGCCTTGCTTGCGTAGGTAAGTATCGAAATTGCCCTTGATGCGATCGACGACCTCTTCGATCCGGGCCGGATGGATACGTCCGTCTGCGATCAGCGTTTCAATGGCCTGTTTGGCCATTTCGCGGCGTATGGGATCAAAAGAAGAGACCAGGATCGCTTCCGGGGTGTCGTCGACGATGAAATCCACTCCCGTGGCATTTTCCAGGGCGCGTATATTCCTGCCTTCGCGGCCGATGATCCGGCCCTTCATCTCATCCGAAGGCAGATCGATGACCGTGACCGAAGAGGAAACCACGTGCTCGCTCGCGATACGCTGCACAGCGTTGGATATTACATCCTTGGCCAGTTGTTGGCTTTTTTCCTTTAACTCTTCTTCGATCAGTTTCAATCTTTGCGCCGATTCGAGCCTGGCTTCACCTTCATATTGCTTGATAATCAATTCCTTGGCCTCTTGAACGGAAAGCCCGGATATTTTTTCCAACTTCAGCCGCTGCTCTTCATAAAGTTTGTTGACACTGCTTTTTACGGCCTCGTTTTCCTCTTCCTGAATGGCCAGGTCCCTTTCTTTTTTCTTTAATTCCTTTTCCTTGTTTTCCAGGTTGGTGTAGCGCTTGTCCAGATTTTCTTCTTTCTGGATAAGACGTTTCTCCATGACATTCAGGCGGTTGATTTTTTCGTTGTGCCGGCTGTTGTATTCGTTCTTCCATTCGGCGAATTCTTCCTTCAACTCAAGCAGGGATTGTTTCTTGGCCCGCTCCAGTTCTTCCAGGTTCCTGGCCTCCAGTTGATTTTTATAAACCTGATTTTTTTTGTATTCACCGGCAAAGATCTTCTTTTTAAATAAAAATATCGCACCGCCGCCCAGTAAAATGCCGAACAGCAAAAAAGCGATCTCGGACATTGTCTTCCTCCTTTTTCAGGATGACAAACTGACAGTTAACTTTCCATCCTCACTTTCAGGCGACAACAACGTGTCGATTCTCCCAAGTATCTGCGCCAGTTTCGCATTTTCCTTTTTCAAAGAAAACAGGTCCTGGGCAATGTTTATCGAAGTTAACAATCCCAATTTCAGGGAATCCAATTCGTTCATCCTGCTCTTGATTTTGTTGATCTTATTTTCCACATATTCAACCACCTGCAGGAATTCCTCTGGCTGGACATCGTCGGCCAGCTGAAAAACGAATTTCTTGCCGGTGATCTGAACTTCAATTTCTCTGGACATTATTCCCCGATCGAATCAACCAGGTCGATCAGCGAAGCGATTTTTTTGCGGATCTCGCTCTTTTCACTGTCACGCTGGGAAGAATCTTGCTTGATTCCCTGCAATTCCTTTTTCAACTTCTGGTTTTCATCGCGCAGGGCTTTCAGTCCGGCAATCAAGCGGTTGATCTTTTCTTCAAGTTTATCGAACTCTTTGAAACTCATCTTCGTGCTCCTTATCTTTGAATTAAATGCATCTGTTCCACCATTTTCGCGGTAAATTCCAGGTGGATGGCGTTCACCTCATCTCCGGTCAGGGTGCGGTCCTGGGCCCGGTAGGTGAATCCCATGGAAAAGCTGACCTTGTCAGCCGGGATGGATGCTCCCTGAAAAACATCGGTCAACTCGAAACTTTCGAGGACCTCGGGCTGCAAACGTTCGAGGCAGGAGCGCAACTCCTCATAACTGACGGTTTTGGCCATCAGAAAAGTGAAATCGCGGCGCACGGACGGAAAACGATTCGTGCCGCTGAAGCGCTTTTCACCTACTGCCGCGACCAAAGCCTGCAGATCGATCTCGGCAGCAAAAACCGGCCGCTCCAGTTTGTAATAGCGGCAGAACTCAGGGGCCACTTCCCCGAGCCGAGCGCACGGCCGGCCGGCAATTTCAATGGCGAAGCTGCAGGTGTCGATATAAGCCGGGTGCGCTTGCTTTTTAAAAGCGAAGTCCAGGCGCATGAGCCTGCCGAGCATGGCCAGCAGGGATTTGAAATAAGGAAAATCGAATGCCTCTTCCCGGCTGCGCCAATCCTTTTTCTGCTTCAGGCCATAGGCACTGATGGCCAGTTTTTTTTCTTCCAGGATCCTGCCCTCGTGCTGGCCGAATACATTGCCGATTTCAAAAAGGGCGATCCTTTCCCAGTACTGGTTGGCGTTGAAAGCGGTATTCCTCAGCATGCCGGCCAGCAGGGAATTCTTCATCACGGAAAAATCTTTCCCCAAAGGATTCTTCAGGGCCAGGGGCGGCAGCTGCGGGTCGTACAGCGCGTTTTCTTCCGGACTCTGAAAAACATAATTGATCACTTCGTTGAAACCACAAGCGGCCAGTTGATTCTTCAAGCGCTGTACAATCTCCCGCTCGCGATCGATGCGCAAAATCGGATTGGCCGACAGTGGCATCTGCGCCTGCAGGTGATCGTAGCCGTGGATGCGAATGATCTCCTCGACAAGGTCCTCTTTGCAGGATACGTCGACGCGATGGCTGGGCACCTGCACCTGCCAGCGGCTGCCCTGGTCCTGCAGTTGAAAACCCAGGCGCTGCAAAATGGCCGAACTGATTTCCGGTTCAATATTGATACCGGTCAGCCGGCTGGGGTAATCTTTATCCAAAGGGATCACCGTGGGAAGCAGGGGCCTGGGATAGACATCTTGAAAATAGGAAGGGGGCTGCGTTTGGCCAAGCAGGAGCAAGGCCATTTTTAAAGCCGGGATGGTGGCCTCCACATCCATACCCCTTTCAAAGCGGTAGCTGGCGTCTGTTTTAAAACCAAGAAGGCGCGAAGCGCGGCGTATGACCAGCGGATTGAAACAGGCACTTTCGATAAAAATATGGCGGGTGCGGAGGCTGATGCCCGATTCCAGACCGCCCATGATACCGGCCAATGCCAGGGGCCGCTCGGCGTCAGCGATCAGCAGTAAATTCTCATTCAAGGTGACTTCGCGTTCATCCAACAGGGTGATCTTTTCATTCTTTTTAGCGCGGCGGATGCGGATCTGTTCCCCCTGCAGCTGCTCCAGGTCAAAAATATGCAGCGGCTGTCCGCAGGTCATCATCACCAGGTTGGAAATATCAACGATGTTGTTGATTGGTCGCAATCCGAGGCTGATCAGCAGTTTTTGCACCGTCGGATCCGACTCTCCCACTCGTACATCACGGACGATGGCACCGGAATAACGCCAGCAATCCGAGGCGTCCTCGATTGTGATGGCAAACCCTTTTTCGCCTCCGACCAGGGCCACTGCGTCGACCGTCATAGGCACAAATGGTTCTTGCCCGTTCTTGGCGGCGATTTCCCGGGCCACGCCGTAATGGGAAAGCCAATCGGGCCGGTTGGGGGTGATCTCGATTTCAAAAACAGTTTGGCCTTCGATTACCTGTGACTCGGCCACTTCCAGGCCGATGCCGGCCAGGAGTTCCTTCAGGGCAGCGTCCTCCAGTTCAAAGGCGACGAACTTCTTCAGGTAAGCGATGTTGATCTTCATGTTTCACCCGAACTGACCCAGCAGGCGCAGATCGTTTTCATACAGCAGGCGCAGGTCTGGAACACCGAACTTGATCATGGCCACCCGTTCTATGCCCATGCCAAAAGCGAACCCGGAATGGATCTCGGGATCGATGCCGCAGTTGCGCAGTACCTGGGGATGGACCATGCCGCTACCCAGGATTTCCAGCCAACCGCTGCCCTTGCAGACTTTGCAGTCAGACTGTACCCGCGAGGCCGCTTCAGCGACCGAAGTCCCCGCAGGGGGAATCCCCTGTCGGGGGGAACACATGAAGCAGCTGATGTCAACTTCGGCCGACGGTTCGGTGAATGGAAAATAACCCGGACGGAAGCGCAGGTTCACGTCGGGGCCGAAAAATGAACGGCAAAAAACTTCCAGCGTCCCTTTCAAGTGGGAAAAATTGACGCCGCGGTCCACCAGCAGGCCTTCCACCTGGTGAAAGCACGGGGAGTGGGTGGCATCGGGATCGTCCTTGCGGAACGCTTTGCCCGGAGAGATGATCTTGAGCGGCGGCCGCTGAGCGAGCATGTAGCGTACCTGCATCGGGGAGGTGTGGGTGCGCAGCACCATGTTATCAAAACCGTCCAGGAAAAAAGTGTCCTGCTCGTCGCGGGCCGGATGGAATTCCGGGATATTCAGGGCGGTGAAATTGTATTCTTCCAGCTCGACTTCCGGTCCGTAAGCGATCTCGTAGCCGAGATTGAGGAATAGTTCCTCGATCTGGCGCTGGATTTCGGCAATCAAATGAAAACGGCCGATAGGCAGATCAGAAGCGGGCAGGGAGCAGTCGCTCCATTGCTCTTGCTTGCTTGGGCGGGCGCCGATCTTTTCCTCTGTCCCGGCCAACTCGGTCTCAATGAACAGCTTGAGCTGATTGATGAGTTGCCCGGCAACAGGTTTTTCCGCAGTTGTGCAATCGCGTAGTTTCAGAAGCTGCTGGCCGATAATTCCCTTTTTGCGGCTAAGGAACCGCTCCTTCAAGGCGGCCAACTTTTCGGAAGATTGAATTTGCTCTATTTCATTTAAAAAAGACCGTCGGACTCCTTCAATCTCTTTTGTAAGTTCATCGATCATACCACTGACTTGGCTTTTTCGACAATGGATTTGAACGTTTCGGGTTCAGTGGCAGCCAGGTTGGCCAGCATTTTACGGTTCAACTGAATATTGGCTTTTTTCAATTTGCAGATAAACACCGAGTAGCTCATGTCAAATTCACGGATAGCCGCATTGATGCGAACATTCCACAGGGTGCGGAAATCCCGCTTGCGGTTGCGCCGGTCGCGGTAAGCATAGACCATTGCCCGTTCCACCGATTCCTTGGCCGAACGATAATTCTTGCGTTTGGCGCCCCAAAATCCCTTGGCCATGACCAGTATTTTTTTGCGGCGTAAAAGTTTTTTGTTTCCTCTGGTAACTCGCGGCATAATGTCCTCCTATTTTGAATACGGCAGCAGTTCTTTCATTTTTTTGAATTCCGATTTAACCACCAGTGTAGATTGCTTCAGGTTGCGTTTGCGCTTGGAACTCTTCTTGGTCAGTAAATGTGATCCGAAAGCTTTGCTGCGTTTGATTTTCCCAGAAGCGGTCACTCTTAACCGCTTGCTGGCACCTTTATGGGTTTTTAATTTTGGCATCCTTGCCTCCTTTTTTCGCTCCAATCATGATATGACAGAAAAAACCCTCCCGCTTGGGAGGCGATTCGATCTCCGACATTTCTTTTAAAATTTCCATGATGCGATTGACCATCACTTCGAGCATTTCCGGTTTTCTTTTCTGGCGGCCTTTCAGCCAGACCGTCACCTTGACCTTGTTGCCCTCGGCCAGGAATTCCCTGATCTTTTTCAGTTTGACTTCAACGTCGTGCTCACCGATCACCGGCGTGAACTTGATCTCCTTGACCAGAACCTTGCGTTGATGGCGCTGGGCTTCGTGGGCTTTTTTCTGAAGTGAATAAAGAAATTTTCCATAATCCAGGATGCGGCAGACCGGCGGCTTGGCTTCCGGGGAGATCTCGACCAGGTCCAGATCTTTTTCCCTGGCAATCTCCAGGGCCTGCGCAATGGGAATAATCCCGACCTGGGTCTTTTCCTCATCGATTAAACGGACTTCCTTGGCCGGGATCTCTTCGTTGATCCGGTGCGGATTCCTTTTCTTATTAGGGATGGGTTTATTGTATCTCATAATTTAAACTCTTTTCCTCGATTTTAATTTTAATTTTTTGCATGAATTCAGACAAGTTTATCTTGCCTTGATCTCCTTTTTTATGAATGCGGTAAGAAATGTTCGCCTCCTTCTGTTCCTGGGCACCGAGTACGATGATATATGGGATTTTCTGCATTTCAGCGTCACGGATCTTGCGATTGACCCCTTCAGCGCGCGCATCGAGTTCAACACGCAAGCCGCCGCCACGCAGTTTTTCGAGCACGCCGCGAGCATAAGGCAGGCAATCGTCATTGAGCGGAGCGATAAGGGCCTGCACCGGAGCCAGCCAAAGCGGGAAAAAACCCCGGTAATGTTCAATCAACACTCCGAAAAAACGCTCCAGGGAACCGAGCAAGGCCCGGTGCACCATGTAAGGCTGGTGGGCGGCGCCGTCGGCGCCGATATACTTCATGGCGAAGCGTGCCGACATATTGAAATCGAACTGGATGGTGGTGCATTGCCAGAAGCGGCCCAGGGCATCCTTTATCTTGATGTCGATCTTGGGACCATAAAAAACAGCTTCGCCCTCCATGCGCTGGTACGGCAGCTGGCGGACCGTCAAGGCCTTGACCAGGGACGCTTCGGCCTGGACCCACATTTCATCGCTGCCGGCGTACTTGCCGGTGATCCGGGGGTCGCGGACCGCAAGTTCAATTTTAAATTCACTGAAACCGAAAGATTTGAGCAAATCGATCGAGAAATCGAGCACGCGCAGGATCTCCTCATCGATCTGCTCGGGTGTGCAGAAGATATGAGCGTCATCCTGGGTGAAGCCGCGTACTCGTAAAAGTCCATGCAGCGTGCCGCTGCGTTCATAGCGGTAAACTGTCCCCAGTTCGGCCCAACGCAGGGGCAAGTCGCGGTAGGAGCGCTGCCTTGACTTGTAAACCATGATATGGAATGGACAATTCATGGGCTTCAGGTAGTAATTCAGGTCATCTATGGCCATAGGGGCATACATAGAGTCCTTGTAAAAATCCAAATGGCCGGATGTCTGCCACAGCCACTCGCGGCCGATATGAGGAGTAAAAAGAAGTTCGTACCCGCCTTCATAGTGCCGCTGTTTCCAATAGGACTCAATTATGTGGCGCATGCGCGCCCCGCGCGGATGCCAGTATACCAGCCCCGGGCCCGCTTCTTCCTGCAGCGAGAAAAGATCCAGGGTTTTGCCCAGCAGTCGGTGATCGCACTCACGGGCTTCCTTCAGAAATCGCAGGTGCTCGTTCAGAGCCTCGGCATCGGCAAAAACCGTCCCGTAGATCCGCTGCAGGGAATGATTCTTTTCATCGCCCTTCCAGTAAGCGGCGGCCACACTGAGCAGCTTGAAATGCTTCAGCAATCCGGTCGAGGGCAGATGGGGACCGCGGCACAGATCGACAAAATCGCCCTGTTTAAAAACCGAAACCTCGTCACCGCTGACTTTCTCTTCCAGCAGTTCCACTTTAAGCATCTGCCGGCGCTCGAGAAAATAATCCCTGGCCTGATTTTTCGACCAGATCTCCCTGCCTATCGGCTGATTCTGCTTGACCAGGTGCGCCATCTTCTTTGAAATTTCCGTCAGATCGTCTTCGCTGAACGGCCGGGCGGTCAGGAAATCATAGTAAAAACCATTTTCCACGGCCGGACCTATGCCGTACTGCGTTCCGGGAAACAATTCGAGCACGGCCTGGGCCAACAGGTGAGATCCGGAATGACGATAGATATCCAGGGCCTCTGGCGAACGAGGATAAATCTCCTCCACGCTGTCGCCGGGAACGGATGGCGCTCCTATCTCTTTAAGTTCGCCATTTATTTTAAGCAAAATCGCCTTTTCTTTTTCCATGAATAAAATAGGCGCGGGCGGGCTCGAACCGCCGACCTCTACCGTGTCAAGGTAGCGCTCTAACCAACTGGGCTACGCGCCTGTATCTTCCCCGCTTATTTGACCAGTGATTTCAGTTCTTTGCCAGCCACGAATTTGGGTACTTTTTTCTTGGGAATATTGATCTTGGCGCCTGTCTTGGGGTTTCTGCCCACCTTGGCTTTTTTCTCGATCACCTTGAAGGTTCCAAAGCCGACCAATGTTACTTTGCCCTGCTTCTTTTTCAGCACATCACCAACCACCGTAACCAGTGTATCGATGACCTTTAGCGCATTGCTCTTGATAATACTGGAATCTTTTACCATCAGCTGGGCGATTTCATTCTTATTCATTTTTAATTCCTCCTAATTGACAAAGGTGAATTTACCTTAAAAGCAACCGAAAGTCAATACCCACAATAAAAAAACATCATGGCCGACCTCATCAACCAGGCGGATTTGGCCCATTCTGGCCGTGAATTTGCTTTTTGGTGAAAAATCCTTTATAATTAGTCGTTAAAATATGAGCAAATTGAGGAAATTCAATGGCAGAAGAATTGTTGAAAAGCATCAAGCAGATCAGCCGGGAGCGAGGCATCAATCCCGACATCTTTTTTTCTGCCATAAAAGAAGCCCTACTGACCGTATCCAAGAAGTATTTTGATCCCGACGCCACCATCCAGATAGAAATAGACGAGAGCAAAGGCATTATCGAGGTTTTTGTCTCCAAACTGGTGGTCAAAGAAGTCAGCGATCCCCTGGCCGAGATCAACTGGAAAGAGGCCTTGAAATACGATTCCAAAGCCCGCGAAGGCGATGTCATCAAAATACACCTCCCCAGTGAGACCCTGGGCCGCATAGCCGCCCAATCGGCCAAGCAGATCATCATGCAGAAGATCCTGAAGGCCGAGCAGGAGAATATCTACGAAAAGTATTTCCAGCTGGCTGGCACCCTGATGTCGGGCGAGATCCGCCGCATCGAAAACAACAACATCATCCTGGGCCTGGAGTGGGGCGAAGCCATCCTACCGCCCAAAGAACTTTCTCCCAAGGACAATTTCCAGCGCGGCGAGGTCATCCATTTCCTGATCAAAAGGGTTTTTTCCGAAGGCAAGGGGCCCCTGGTCCTGGCCACCCGTTACATGAATGATTTCGTTGCCGAACTGATCAAGAAGGAAGTGCCGGAAGTTTCCGAAAACATTGTCAGGATATTCGCCATTTCCCGCGAACCGGGGATCAAGTCCAAAGTGGCCGTGTATTCGACCGACAAGGCCATTGACCCGGTGGGGGCCATTGTGGGCATGAACGGCAACCGGGTCCTGGCCATCACCAAGGAACTGCGGGGCGAACGCATCGATGTCATCGCCTGGAGCAATGTCCCGGAAAGGTTTATCGCTTCTGCATTGACGCCTGCCGAAGTGGTCAGCGTTCACCTGGTCGACCCGATCAACCACGTGGCCGAAGTGATCGTCAAGGACGAAACTCTATCTGCGGCCATCGGCAAAAAGGGAGTCAATATAAAACTTGCTTCCAAACTTACCCAGTGGGATATCCAAATCGCCAACCGCAAAAGCGAACACAGCGAAGAAAAGCAAACCAAACAATAGGAGGGCGAGAATATGTCTACGACGATCAAGCTTCATGAAGCCACCAAGCAATTCAAGATTTCGAATAAACTGGCCATGCATTTTCTGGAAAAGATCAATCTGCCGGTCAAGTCGCACTCCTCGGTCATAACGGTCGATCAACTCGAATTGTTGCGTGAATTGACCGCCAATCCTAAAAAGATCAGCGCTCTGGAAGCCGAACTCGCCAAAGGCAGAACCGGCAAAAAAACGCCTGCGGCACCAGCGCCTAAAAGGGACTCGTCCCCTACTGAGGATAGCAAAGAGACCGCGGAAAAAAAGAAAGCGGCCGGCAAGAAGCCGGCGCCGGATAAAAAGGCAAGCGCCAAAAAACCGGCTGAAAAAACAGCAGTCGCTTCACCACCTATAAAAGACACGTCCCCCAAAGGGGACAAGCTCCCTTCGGGAGGCAAGAAAGCTGTCCCTGAAAAACAAGCCGCGTCGCCTGCGGACAAACCGACCGTGGCCTCGGCGCCCAAGCCCGTTGCGGCGCCTTCTGCCGCCCACGCGGCTGCCCCCCCGGTAGTGGTCAAGCCCACCGCCGCTCCGGCACCCAAGCCCCCAATGCCACCGGTTGCGCCCCCGGTAGTGGCCAAGCCGGCCGCCGCTCCGGCACCCAGGCCCGCCCCCCCTGCGGGGCCCAGGCCCTTCCCAGGACCACAAAGGATTTTCAGGCCGACACCGCAGCATGGCAGAAGACCACCATACCACCAATCCCAGCGTCGTTCCGAACCGCGGCCGGCGCGGCCGCCCAAAAAGGAAATAATCGTAGAGCCCCTGTCCCTGCCGGCCAAGATCCAGATCACCGATTTCTGCACGGTCAAGGAATTGGCTGAAAAACTGACCATTAAATTGAAGCTCCTGGAAGATAAAATAGCCCAGATTAAAATGAACTACATGGGCAACCAGATCATGGAAAGCGCCGACATCGAAAAATTATGCGCCGATTTCGGGGTGGCCCTCGAGATCCTCCCTTACGAGGATTTCGTCTTCCAGACCCAGGTGGCCAAGAGCGGCGCAAAATTGACCCCGCGGCCCCCGGTGGTCACCGTCATGGGCCATGTGGACCACGGCAAAACCACTCTGCTGGACACACTGCGCAAGACGCACGTGGCCGAAAAGGAAGCCGGTGGCATCACCCAGAAGATCGGTGCTTACAAACTGCGCACACCTGAGGGGACTATTGTCTTTGTCGACACACCGGGACACGAAGCATTCACCAATCTGCGGGCCCGGGGAGCCAAGGTCACCGATCTGGTCATCCTGGTCGTGGCCGCCAACGACGGCGTGCAGCCGCAAACCATTGAGGCCATTCACCACGCCCAGGCCGCCGGTGTGCCGATGATCGTAGCCATCAACAAGATAGACATCCAGGGCGCCGACATAGAAAAGATCAAGCAGGACCTGAACAAGAACAATATTCTGGTAGAAAGCTGGGGCGGCAAAGTGGTTTCCGTTGAAATATCGGCCAAAAACAATATAAACCTTGACACTTTGCTGGAAATGATCCAGCTCACCGCCCAGATACAGGAACTGCAAGCCTTCCCCCATATTCCGGCCCGTGGCACCATCATCGAATCTCGGCTCGATCCCCAGCTGGGACCGATCGGCACTGTGCTGATCCAGCATGGTCAGCTGAAAAAAGGGGATTATTTCATATGCGGCCATTCCCTGGGCAAGATCAAATCGATCTACGATGACAACGGCAACATGCTGAACTCAGCCCAGGTTCCCGATCCGATCGAGATCATGGGTTTTGAGGCCGTCCCCCAGGCCGGTGACATATTCCAGATCGTCGATGACCTGGAAAAAGCGAAAAAGATCATTGAGATGCGCCAGATCAATCAGAAAGCTTCCCAAAACAAGGACTTTCTGGTCGAAAAGAAACTGAGCCTGCAAAACCTTTTCCAGATGGTCGAGCTGGAAAAGATCCAGACTTTTCCGGTGATCGTCAAAGCCGACAACTTCGGCAGTGCGGAAGTTCTGGGACAGGTCCTCGACCGTCTCAGCCAGGAAAAATTGAAAATTGAAATCATGCACAGCGGCCTCGGCAACATCACCGAAGGCGATATCCTGCTGGCTTCGACGGCCGGCGCGGTTATTCTCGGTTTTAACGTCAAGGCACCGCAAAAGATTCTCTCTATGGCCAAGATGGAAAAAGTGGAAATCAGGCTATACAGCGTTATCTACCACCTGGTCGAGGAAATTGAAAAGGCCGTCAAAGGGAAGATCGGCCCGCAATACCAGGAAAGCCTGATCGGCAAG
>JALHTJ010000337.1 GCA_022865785.1 Candidatus Aminicenantota bacterium | reverse complement strand
GGCTGATCTGCAATGTTACGTTTTTTTCCTGCAGTTTGGATTTGCCTATGGCGCCCATGTCTTCACCGCCATGGCCGGGATCAATGCATATGGTTTCGATGGGTTTGGGTTTGCTGGAGGCCGATTGCGTTTCCTGGGGAGTAGCCGCTTGCTTTTCCGGGTTCTCCGGGGGGCTGGCCGGCGGCGCTGCCGGTTTTTCGCTTTTTACAAAGTCGAAGACTACGCGATAAGGTTTTTCCAGGACAAAACTTTTCTGTACGGTCGCTTCGCCTTTAAAAAAAACGGTAAATATACTTTTGTTTCCCCGGATTTCGTGGATGACGCGATCCAGCAGCGGTGAATTCTGTACGGCCAGGGTGCGCTCGCGGAAATCGGCGCGGTCGGACAAGTGCACCTGCATCTGTCCGGGGCGGTTCTGTATAGTGTAGGTGAAGCTGCGGTCGGCTTCAAAGACAATGCGCGTGAAGCCCTCGTGGTCAAAAGAGCGGATATCAATGGCTAGAGAAGTAAGCAGGAGGGGCAGGACCAGGATGGAAATAAATAAAGTGCTTGTCCTTATGAATTTTTTCATTAATCTTAAAAAAATGCCAGTGGAGGCGGCGGGAATCGAACCCGCGTCCAATAATGATTCCATCAAAGATTCTACAGACATAGTTTGTTTTCAGTACGACCAGCAGCCGTTAAAACAAACAAAATGGACTGCCGGCGACCCGCACTTGATTTCGCGCTGAAAAACAGTGGGCGCTCATTCCGGCGCTAGCCCGCAAGGTGACGCTCTGATCCTCCCGCGGGCGGGGAAAACCAGAACGGCAACGTATTAATTACGCTGCGAGTGCAAAGTTGTTTGCTTTTCTTTTTTTGAGCAGTTTATTGAGCTACTCGGCTCAGTCCGCATCTTTGACTTCATCAAAACTGTCGAAACCTTTACGCCCCCAGCCTGGGGAATGGCGGGGCCGACGAGACTCGAACTCGCGACCTCATGCGTGACAGGCATGCGTTCTAACCAACTGAACTACGACCCCGCGCCTTTTGTTAAGCCTGGGCGGTAGAGGGCTTGAACCTCTGACACCCGGCGTGTAAAACCGATGCTCTACCAGCTGAGCTAACCGCCCAACTTAAAAGCCATTAATACACCAATTTCACTGTGCTGTCAAGTGAAAACAGCGATTTGCAGAGCGGGATTAGTCCCGCCCTGCAGCAAATGGCCGTTAATCGTCCATATCGATCGCACCCTTGGTCTTGGCCTTGCGCTTGCTCTCCATTTTGTCCCAGGCATCCATGCACTTGTGGTCCTTGCCCTTGACCATGGAGCATTCCAGGTACTCGGCGATGTAGATGATGCAGGCGCGGATGGCCTTGCCGGTCGGGGTTTTTTCGTAGCCGCCGCCGCCCACCGAGAAATTACGCAGGCTCAGGCCGGCGCCCAGGGCTTTGCCCTTGGCCGTAGCTTCGATGGTGCGGGCGTCGATGATCTCACCGGTCTCGGTGTCGATCAGCTTCATATCCACGGCGATGTAGGACTTGTCCTTCTTGCCGCCCAGAGAGAGCCCCTTGAAGCGGACGGCGCCGCCGGCGCCCTTGGTGTTTTCCTCATATGCGGAAACCGTGGCGGCGATCAGGTATTTGGCGCCTTTCAGCTTTTTCATCTTCACCTTGGTCTTGGAACTGACCCGTCCCGAAGCGCTCAGGTCCTGTTCGCCGAGCACGGCGTCGATCTCCTTCCTTTCCAGCACGCTGAAAGCCTTGGTGCTCACCAGCTCGGAAGCCAGCATGTCCTGCAGATCGCTCCCCACCGAACCGTGCCACCAGCCGGCGGCGGTATGGTTGGTGAAACGCAGGACGCCGATGCGGATCTTTTCCGCTGCCAGGGGCTGGGTGAAGAAAGTCAGCAACAGGCATGCTGTCAATAATGTCAACGCAAATTTTTTCATTGATCCTCCTATTTTTATCAATTTATCTTACATTTTATCTTATTATCTTACACTGTTATCAGGGCAAATTCAATCGGGGTTCTAAAACAAAATTTCATACAGCTGGTCCGGGGTTTTTTGCAAACCCAGAGCCGCCAGCAGCGGTGCCAGGTCGAGGCGGTGACCTTCAAGCTGAATTCGCAATCCGGCCACATCCTTATGAAAGCGGGCCAGGTCGGCCAGATGGCGGAACAGGGTGCTGAATACCCCGCGGCCGCGCCAGGCCGGCTCCACCCAGGCGCCGGCCAGCCACCAGAAATTGCGGTTGCCGCGGTCGTCCCAGGCGAAACTGACGCGCAGCATTCCGGCCAATCCCGGCTCACTTTTATTTTCTGCCAGCAGGTAAAAACCCTTGTGGGCATCCTTGAGAACGGCCTTGACCCCCAGAAGCACCGAGCCGGGATCGGCGGTTTCGCCGCCGTTTTCGGCGGTCAGGCCGCAGAGGCAGGCGCAAATGGCGGCGGCGTCGCGCATCTCGGCCTTGCGGATCAGCAGGGGCAGTTCAGGCATGGGCTTTGTGCCGGGGCCGGCTTAACCCGTTCGGGGCAGCGACGAGTTTGGCCTGGACCCGACGGCCGATCTTTTTCACCTCG
The DNA here is from genome assembly GCA_022865785.1 of Candidatus Aminicenantota bacterium. Classification (GTDB taxonomy): domain Bacteria; phylum Acidobacteriota; class Aminicenantia; order UBA2199; family UBA2199; genus UBA2199. The sequence continues at coordinate 1,061 of JALHTJ010000337.1, read as the reverse complement.
CAGGTCCAACTTGGGATCACGGCCAGGGTGCCGCTGGCCAGGGCGGCCGTCACCGGGCACAGGGCGCAGTTTTCCAGGTCGTCGCACAGGCTGCACAACTTTTTATTTTCGCTGAAAAAGTAATCCTGGCGCAGCTCGGCGTAGTTGGTGGCCACGGTGGCGAGCGCCTTGGCCGGCAAGGACATGAATTCCTCGAGCTTGCCGAAGCAGTATCGCGCGTAATCCGGGTTTTTTGGGGCGTGCCCCAGCAGGTCGTAGAACATGCAGCAGCCCCATACGGATTGATCGGAAAGCAGGGCCAGGCGGTCGCGGCCGGCAAAACAGGCAAAAACTCCTTTCTTGCCGTTGTCCATGAAATTTTCCAGGGGCAGGTTCCCGGTTTTTTGCCGGTGTTCCAGGCAGATCGTCACCAACCGTTGGAGCTGGTCTTCCAGGGAGGCCAGGTCCCCTTCCTGCCAGGGGACGCTGAGATCCAGGTTGTACTGCAGGTGCCGGTGCCCCTGCTTGAGCATTGCCTCCATGCTCGCGGCCAATAACGTCACGGTTCGCGGCGTGAAGACGCTGTTGATCGTGTAGCCTTCAGGATAAAGTTCTTTCAGGTCGGCCAGGGCTGCCTCGACCGCGGCCACGCTGTCGCCATCACGGCTTTTCTGGGCCAGCCCGTCGTAGCTTAAAATCAGGCTGAAATGGTGTTTCTTGAAAAAATCAATATGTTCTTTTTTTAACAGCGAACCGTTGCTGGTCAAAGTGAAGCGAAACCTGTTTTTGTATTTTTTATCTGAATAAGCAACGGTTTTTTTTATCAGCGGCCAGCTCAACAGCGGCTCGCCGCCGTAGAAACCGAGCCAGACCTCTTCGGCCAAACGGGGCCCCAGGAAATCCAAGAAAGTTTTAATGGCTGCGATCGTCAATATGTTTTTCCCCTGGCGCTGCGGGCAGTAGGCACAGGAAAAATTGCATTGATCGCTTAAAACCAGGGTTAAAGAGGAGATCTCCCGCATGGCAAGGCCATTGTAGCAAGGCACTGGATTCGATGCAAGCAAGCATGGGATAGGGCATGT
>JALHTJ010000336.1 GCA_022865785.1 Candidatus Aminicenantota bacterium | reverse complement strand
GGGAAATTTCTCCAGCCTGGCTGGCACCGCGTAGCGGGCGTCGGGGGGAAAATAGAGCAGGTGTTTGAAATCCAGCTGCTGCGGGCGCTGGGCGTCGAAGACGATCAAGGCCAGACTTTCCGGGCCGGGATAAGCGGCAAGGGTGAAACGGCCGGCCTGGAACAGGCTTCCCGGTATCAGCGCCTCAACGTTCCGGGCGATGTCACGTTCTCCCAGGCGGCATAGGATCCCTGGGGCGCTTTCGTCCCAATACCATTTCCCTTCTCTGGAAAATATCGCAAAAACCGTTCCGGCGCTGGCCTGGGCTTTAACGGACACGGTCCCGTCCATGATAGTTATGAAAGTTTTCCCCGGGGCGCTGACGGTCAAACGAGCGCCGCCGGCCATGGGCGAAGTGGCCGAGGTCTTGAATTCAATATCCTTCTGCTCCCTCTCTTTGAGAAGTTCCTGCCGCCAGGTGGAGTCCCCGTTCAAGGGGACGACATCCCCGCTTAAGGGGACTTCATCTCCGGCTGCGGCGCCTTGCGCCGGCAAGAATTGCCCGGCCAGGACAATAAACAGGGCCAGGAGCGGGAACAAGAAAGCCCCGACTTTTTTCATCAGCGTTTTTGCGGGCATTTTTTTCTCCTTATCGGTCAGCGGCCACTGTAATGAGGTCCTGGAGCACTCCGGCGGCCGTATCGCTGAGGCCGGGTTCCTCCTGAATGATCCACAGCGGGCCCATCATATCGGTTTCAAGACGCAATGCCGCCCCCTTGCCGCTGACCGCGGCAAAATAGTGGTCCATCGGGACTTCCTCGGGGCCCACCTGTGCTCGAACTTTGCCGTTTTCAAGTTCAGCCCGACAGATCAGCTTCAAGCGCCGGCCCGCAGCCATAACGCGGGAGGCGGCCTCCGCAGCCAGGTCGCCTATGCCCCGACGCTCCACCTGCAGGGGGTCGATATCCGCGCCCAGGAAGACATTGGCCAGGATGGCGGTTTTTGCCGCGGCATCCCAGCCCTCCAGGTCCAGGGAGGGATCGGCCTCGGCAAAACCGAGGCGCTGGGCCGTTCTGACGGCGGCCTCCATGCTTTCGCCCGCTTCCAGGCGCGAGAGGACGAAATTGGTGGTCGTGTTGAAGATGCCGGAGAACCCGGTCACGCTCAGTCCTTGGAGAGAGCGCCCCAGGCTGAAGATCGGGGTACCGTCCATGACCGCGCTTTCGAAGAGGAACTGCGCCTTGTTCTTGCGGGCCAGCTCCGCCAGCTCGCGATAAGCGAAAGCCGCCGGCCCCTTATTGGCGGTTACGGCGTGCCGGCCGCGCTCCAGGGCGGTGCGCACATGCGAAATGGCAGGTTCCCCTTTATCGGCAATACTCAAAGTTGACAATTCCACCAGCACGTCGTAATCGAGCGTTTGCAAGGCCTGCAAGACCGTCACGGGCGCGGCCGGGAAACTGCCGTCCTCCCTGAATTGCTCCAGAGCCCGGCCTAAGTCAATGCCGGCCGGATCGATCAGGGCTCCCCGCTGCCTGGTGAAGATGCCGACGGTTTCGAGCTGCAAATCTTTTAAACCGGGGAAACTGTTCCGCTCAACGGTCAGCATGGCCGCCAGCCTTTGAGCGACGTTGCCGAAGCCTATGAAAACGGCGCGCAGATGTTTTTTCTTCATGGCAGCATTCTAACCGGTTGAGAGATCGAAGTAAATCGTTTGGAATTTACTCTTGGAACAAATAAGTGAGGAGAAAATCGTGAAAAGATCGAAATCAAAGACTATGCGCCGATTCCTTTGGCTAGTTCTCTTTGGGGATACGCTGCAATGGAAGAAAGGAGATGATAATCTCTACACGAGCGCGAACCTTTCGTCCTTCCCGTG
>JALHTJ010000335.1 GCA_022865785.1 Candidatus Aminicenantota bacterium | reverse complement strand
GCCTGACCCTGCGCCAGACCATTGTCATCCTGGCACGCTGCCGGCTATTCATAGGCAACGATTCAGGGCTGATGCATGCCGCTGCCGCCCTGGCCGTTCCCCTGGTAGCTGTTTTCGGTCCTACTGAACCAGGAAAGACAGCACCCATCGGCAAAGCCTGCATCCTGCTGCACCATGGCGCTGAATGCGCTCCCTGCCTGCACCGCGAATGCCCGAGCGATCATCGCTGCATGAGCGCAGTTAGTAGCGCCGAGGTCCTGGCCGCGGCCAGTCAACTCTGGAAGCAAGCTCTTTCCGAAGCAAAATGAACAAAGCGGTTTTTTTGGACCGCGACGGGACATTGATCCAGGACCGCGGCTATATCTGCGATTTTTCCCAAGTTGGTTTTTTCCCCTTCGCGGTGGATGCTGTGCGAACCATGAACCGGGCTGGATATCTGGTCATCGTGGCCAGCAACCAGTCGGCCGTGGCCCGGGGCATTTGCAGCGAGCAGCAAATAATCGAATTACATCGGCAACTGCAAAGTCATTTCAAAGACCGGGGCGCCGAAATCGCCGCCTTTTATTATTGCCCGTTCCTGGCCGACGGCAAAATGGCCGGCTACCGCCTGGACAGCCCTTTGCGCAAACCGGCCCCGGGCATGCTGCTGCAGGCCGCCATTGATTTTGACCTGGACCTGGCCTGCAGCATCATGGTCGGCGACAAGGCAGACGACATCGAGGCCGGAAGCAGGGCCGGTTGCCTGACCATGCTGGTAGGCAGCGGCCAGGGGAGGTTCAGCGAAGCCGCGCCCAAGACCGGCCCTTGTCCCGATCACACGGTAGATAACCTTCTGGACGCCGCCCGGATCATTGCGACCTTATCCCCGCCCCCGGCCAAACAGGGTTGAAATATCCTGCAAGAAAAGCCGCGGCCGGCTGTTTAAAAAAAATATGGATCAACAGACATTGACCGACGATGAGATAGTCAGCGCGGTACTTGCAGGCCGCCGCCAGGATTTCGAAATATTGGTCCAACGCTATTCAGGCAAGATCATTCATTTCATTACCCGTATGAGCCAGGACCGCGATGAAGCCCAGAGCATTGCTCAGGAAGTGTTTCTGAAAATTTTCCAGAACTTGCCATATTACCGGAAAGAAAACAACTTCTCGGCCTTCATTTTTAAAATTGCCAAAAACATGACATTGAACTGGCTCAACCGGGAAAAACGTACGGTTCTTTTTTCACGCCTGCTGGCCTGGGAATTCAACAAAGCCCCTTTTCGGCAGGAACCGCCGCTGGTCTCTCATCATGAGCAAAGCGAAAGAGACGGCGACATCATGCGGAATTTGCGGCTGCTGCCTGAAGAACAGCGCCTGGCCCTGATCCTGAAGGTTTACCTTGAATTTTCCTACAAGCAGATCAGGGAAATCACCGGCTGGTCGATCCCCAAAATCGAAACACTGATATCCCGGGCCAAAAGCAGGCTGAAAAAAAACATCCAATTGCAAGAAAGAAGCCGGGAAGTTGTTTACACAGCGAGGAAAAAATGAATTGCAAAAAAGTTTTCCGATTGCTCAGCATCTACCAGGACAGTGAGCTCAATCCCGCCCTGGAGCGGCAAGTGGAATCCCACTTGCGGGACTGTCACGCTTGCCGGAGCGAATGGGAAGGGATGCAGGAGCTGGTAGGCAATTTGAAATGTCTGCAGCCGCCGGCCGCCGACCCGTATTTCCCCACAAAGGTCATGGCCAGGCTGCCAGCCAACAGGGCCGCAAAATTTCGCCTGCTGCCGGCCATCACCTATGCGCTGGTTTTTCTCACAATATTCCTAAGCGTTTTTTTTCTGCAACTGTCTTACAACAACACGGTGGGGGCCAAGAAACCTCAGGCTGCGACCTTCACTGCCGTGCTGTTGGAAAATCAGGACCTGGGACTGCTGGCGGTACATGACAACACCCTGGCCCTTTTTGAACGGTAACGATCATGAATAAAAGCAAAGTACTGACCCTGCTTTTCACCGTTTCCCTGGCCCTGAACCTGGCTTTCCTGGCGGCTTTTGCCTTCAATAAAATCGCGCGGCACCGGCCGGTACCGCCCTCTGAATTTAAAAGTGATTTCGGCCTGGAAGCGGAACAGGAAACGAAAATACGTGAGATCGTCCGCAAATTTAAAATTAATTCCATCCTGTTCAAGGAAGATATCCTGGACAAGCGGGTGGAGATCGTCGAAGAACTCGGCAATCCGCTTTACGATGCGGAAAAGATCGCCAAGAAGACCGAAGAATTGAACCAGTTGGAGAACCAGTTGAACCGCGATTTCATCGCCGCCCTGCTGAAGATCAACGACATCCTCGAATCCGACCAGCGCTTGAGCATGCTCTATAGCTTGAGCCGCAACTGGTTTTTCTTCCATCACCATCCCGAAAATGGAGGACCTCATGAATAAAAAAATCTTTTTTCTGCTGATCATGTTTTTGCTGTTGGGTTCGCTGGCCCAGGCCCAGGACGGAAAAAGACTGCCGCCAAACATGCTGAACAGCATGAGATTCGGTTTGTACATGGCGGAAAACAACCTGTTTGAAGCCCGCTTCATCCTGCGCCTGAAAACCGAGATCGGCCTGACCCCCCAGCAGGAACAGAAGATCGAAAACATGATGCTGGCCTACGAGGAAAGCGCCATTCGCCGCGGTTCCGATATCAAGGTGCTGGAGCTGAAGTTCGCGTCGCTGCTCAAGGGCAACCGCATCGACCGCCGCGAAATGGAAAAAATGGTCCGCGCAACCGCCCAAATGAAGACCGACCTGCAGGTCGGCCATCTGAACTACCTGCTGGACGTGCGCGACACCCTGAGCGCCGAGCAGATCCAGAAACTCGAGAAAATGAAGGAAAAATTCCGCCGTGAAATGCGTGATAAAATGGGCAAAAGGGGCGGCCGGCCCCTCCCCCCCTTTATAGACACGGAAGACCTTGAGGAGAGCCCCCTGGCATTTTGAATTCATTTGTTTGTCCCCCCGGCAGGGGAAAGGCGGCTCCTCCACTCCTCCCCGCCTTTCCCCTGCCAACTTCCTTTAAAAAAACTTTCTGAACCTCTACTTTTCAGCTGCGTTTTTTATCGCTCGGCATCAGGCGGAGCTAAGGTGAGAAAACCTCAGAGTGGCGGATCCTTGATCACTTCCCGGCTCTTTACCTCAAAAAAGCGGTATTTTTCGTAATCCTGGCGCAGGCGGTAGAATTCGACCTCGCGCCGCCCCTGTTCGAGCCGCGGGATATTGACGGTGGTCGAGCCGCTGCCTGGTTTTTTCCCTTCGCCGGCGCTGAAGGGAATTTCCGTCTTTTGGTTGACCACGGTTTTTTCAAAAACATAGGCCTCGCGGAATGTGGTCATGGAAGGGAAACGGAGGCCGCCATGCTCGACATAGTAAAGGTGATTCACCTCGAGCAGCAGGCGCGCCAACATGCTTTTTGCCGCCTTCTCGAGCGCTTGCACTCCAGCCACCCCCCCCGGGTTTGTCTCGATCTTCAGCACTGAGCCGTCCTCTTCATCGATCCACACTTTCCCTTGGGCGATGCCGCCGCTTCCCTCCTGGCGCGGCAGCACCTCGACCACCGTGCAGCGCCGTTTCTTTACCTTCTCATGATCAAGCAACCGGTAGGCATACTTGGCCCGGTTCTCGGGGGCCAGAAGGGTCACTGGCAGGAAGACCGAGTAGCGCGAAGCAAAGCGCGTCTCCAGGGAGGCGTTCTCCTTGTCGACCTTGCGGGAGCCGTCACGCACCAGGCGTCGGCGCTCCTGGATCTCGCCGCCGGCGCCGGTGATCTGGTAGTCATACTGCCAGCGCCGTTCGATCGTCTCTACCTTCTGCTTCTGCTGAGGGTCGCGTTGCAAAAACTTCTCTTCTACCTGTTCCAGGCAATAAAAGCGGAACGCCCCCTCCTTTAACCGCCGGCAATAGTCCGAGGTCAGGACAAACAACGCTGCCAGCTCGTCGGGCAGAACCGGCTCCGCTTGAACCGCTGGCGCCGGTGTGGGGGCAGGCGCTGGCAGGATATCAATCTCTTTTTCCGCCTGGGCGCGATTGCCCGTCAAGCGGTCTTCCACCTCGACCTTGATCAGATAGCGGCCGGGAGCAGGGAACTTCAATGCCATCTCCACGTCCACGGCCGGCTCAACGGGTTGGATCTCGGTTGACGAGACCAGGGGCACTCCGCCCTTTATTTCGGCCCTGATAGCGATCCGCAGCCGGCCGCTCAGCCCGGCTTCCCCATAGGTCCGCTGGAAATCAGCGAGGGAGACCTTGAGCGTTCCGTCCTGCCACTCCACTCCCCGGATCTTCAGCGGGAACAAATCGCCTAGTGTCAGCTTGCGGGAATAGGCCGCTTTCAGACCGGGCCGCTTCATCTCGACCCTAAGGTCGCGCCGGCGCTCCTTGCCTTCGGCGGGTCCGTAGGAGAGGATGTAGTAGATGTCCTCGCTGGCAGCCGCTTTTTCCATGGCCTCGCCCAGCCGGGTCGTATCGCTCACCCGGCCGCCGGTGTCGGCACTGATCTGACGGAATGTCCCTTCCCAGGAGGAAAAGACCGGCTTCCATCGCATATGCTCATTTGCCTTTCTTTCCCCTTCCGCGTCACTGAGGAACAAATGAAAGGTGGCATTGGCGCCGATGAACAAGGTCTGCAGGTCGCGGAAATAGCTCGTCACGTCGGTGCTGAGCTGAATCTGTTTTTCGGTATCATCCATTATTCGTTGGAGCTCGTAGGCGGTAATTTTCTTCATCGCTGGTTCATTGATGAGGCGCCCTTCACGGTCGAGGAGGGGCAGGCGTTCATTCTGCATGAAGACCAGCACCCACTTTTCCGCATCAATCGTCTTCAATGCGGTGGCCAGACCCTCCAGCAAACGCGGGTACCCTTTCAACCGTGTTAGGCGATACTCGTCAACGAGTCCGCTGTATTGCTGCTTGAACTGACTAAGCATCCCTTTTTCGGTATCAACTTCAAGCCCGGCCGGCAGATTTCCATCGTCGGTCGGATTCATCGCTTGTTCGCCAAAGGGATTGAATATAAGGCTATTGTAAAAGTCGACCACTGCTTTTTCCAATTCATTCAGCAGGCGGGTCTTGTTGGCCTTTTTCTGGCGAAGCCCCGCGGCCATTCCGGCAAAAAAGGCCGCTAGCTTCTCCTTGTCTTCTTCGGGTGAGGAAACCTCGATTGTCCGCGTGCCGTCACTCAGGACGATGCGGTCGCCGGCGCGGTACACATGGCCAAGGAAATAGTCCCAGGCCTTGGTCCACTCCTGGCTCTCCTCGTCAAGCCAAATCATGAACAGGAACAGGCGTTTTTGGCCGGCAGCGGTCGCCGCAGTACCGACCGGGCTTTCGGGCCGCATTAAGGAGCGGCGCTGTTCGCGACAGTAGCCGATCTTGACCTGCTGGCCGTCCTCGTAGAGGCTGAAATCGTCTGCCGTGAGTCCGGAGACCGGGTTGGATCCGGAGAATACCCGCACCACTATTTCCTGTTGGAGCACCTCGATGTGCTCATGGACCTGTTCCTGGCTGGAAAGGAGCAGTGAAACGGACGTGGCCAGCGAAAAAGACACAATCATCCCGGTAAACGCATAAAGTATTTTTTTCATATTTAAATAATAGTATTAGTTTTCTTTAAAATCAAAACAAATTCCGGAATTTGCCAACCATTTTTCCGCTCCAGCCCGGGAAAACAATGCAGATATTATGTTATAATTCCTGTCCATGCGAAAAATGAACATTTGCTTTTTTGTGCTGCTTCTGGCCGCCTGGCCGCCGGCTCAACAGGCGTCCGGCTGGGAATGGCAGTTTTCCCTTGGACCGTGGACGTTGGCACCCTGGACATCCCCTGTCGCCCGCGAGGCACAGCAATTGGTCAGCGAAGAAGCAGGCCGCTTGCTGGCCCCCCTGCTTTCCGAATTCACGATCTTTGCCTTCGAGCCGCAAATCGATTTGCGCTCGCGCGGCTGGTTCGCGACCGCCGGCTGCTGGCTCCGCCTGAATCGTGACAAGTTCGCCCTGGGCATCTTGGCCAGTTACCTCAATTTTTCCCTGCCCTTTACCCTGACGGCAGAGCAGGACATATTCTTCCTGGATATCCCGGTCGCCCATATCAGCACCAGCGGCCAGGGACAGATCGATCTACGCACCATCAATGTGACTGCCCAGGGACGCTGGCATATCCTGCAGACGGACCGGATCGGAGTCTATACCGCCCTGGGGTTGAGCCTGCTTGGTTTCAGTGGCACTCTGCACCTGCCTTTAACCGCCAGAGTACAAACGTTCCTGGGCACGGTCGAATTACGTAAAAGCGAAGACAGCACCCTGGAAGAGCTCAGGCGAAAAAATCACGATATTCCGGCCTGGATTTTGGCTCCGGCCCTGTCCTTATCCCTGCACTACCGAGTGGGGGCCAAAAGCCGGCTGCTCATGGAAATCAATCTATCGCAGGGAACGTTTCTGGCTATCGGCTTGATCATGGGCCGCTGAACAAGCGCCCGACAGCTTAAAGATCGGACGCTCACCGGAAGTTCAGCCTGCCACCGTTAAAACCTGAATCCCAAAGTGGCCCCCACCAGCATGCCGTCGAACAGGCTGTCGAATGAGGTGATCAGGTAGGCGGTGAGCTTCATGGTCTTGGATATCAGGCCGGCGTTCAGCTTCAGGGAGAATTCGTCGGAGACAAACGTCGTGCCGCTACCAATGTAGATGCCCTTGATCAGCCCGCCGCCGACAAAAAAGTTGCCGGGGGTAAAATTCAGGACCACGCCCGGAAAGAGGAGGAAGTCCTTGAACTTGAAGCCGTTGCCGTACAGGGTCACTTCGGGGCTGAGCATCAGGTATTTGCCGAATTGGAAGTCCAGCTCGGCCCCGGCGCTCCAGATCAGCGGGTCAAATGAGAAACCATCGTCGGTCATGACACCGAAGTTCAGGCCGAAATTCATCTGGCTGCCCGCTCCATATACTCCGGAAACCAACAGCAATCCGCATAACAGAACCAATGCTTTTTTCATAAGTCCTCCTTGAATCATTTAGGATTCTAAAAATAAAATACCAAAAAAGCAAGCGCCATCTCATTAAATCGTATTTTTTTTAAAATAAAATCCCCGGCTGTCCTCAATTGTCGAGCCGGTCGAGGAGCAGTTTCAGGATGAAGCGGGCCGCGGCCTTGTGATTGCCCTGGGGGCGTATGGCCGGGCTGACGCAGGATGGGCAGCCGCCGGGACAGGGGCAGTTTTCAATGATCTCCAGCGCTTTTTCGAGCAACAGGCCGCCTTTCTCGTAGAGGGTTTCGGAAAATCCGACCCCGCCCGGGTACTTGTCAAAAATAAAAATGTTAGGCTCAAAGCGGTCGGCAAAAGTCATGTCGGCCTGACCGCGCCGCATGTTCTTCAGCGCCCCGGGATGCAGCGGGTCCTTGGTCAGGTTATCCTCAATGGCCACGCCCACGTCGCGACTGTCGCAGAGCAGGATGACCGGGCTGATCTGCCTCATCAGGTAGGCGATACCGGCCACGGCCTCGAGCTTCTCCTCGTTGGAAAAATCAAGGCACTGCAGCACGTCGTTTTTGACGGTCAGCCAGAACCCGGTGGTGTGCATCTCCTGCTGGGGCAGCTGCAGTTCGCCGGCGCCAACGTTCTCCATGGTGAAAAATTTCAATTTCTTGAAACCCACCACCTGGGAAAAGACATGGACGTCGCCGTAGGAGAAGTTGTGGTTCTTCAGGCGCGTCTCGTCAAAGATATCCAGCACCTTGATTTTGGTATAGGTGATGGAATCGGTATAATAGTCGGCGTTGGAACGGGTCAGGAAAGCCTTGCGGTTCTCATAATCAAGTTCCTCGACCACGTACTGCTCGCCTTCCAGAATATAGATCGCCTTGGGGTGAAGTGTTTCCAGGGCATTGGAAAAACCGACCTCGGCGATCACCCGCTCCCCTGCCGTGCGGTCAACGACCACGAAGTTGTCGGAAGTGACGCGGTTCAGGCTTACGGCGTCGGCCGGGTAGCCCTCCTCGGTCCAGAACCACTTGTCGTCCTTACGCAAAAGCACCTGATTTGCGGCCAAATAATCCAGGATTTCCTGCAGGTCTTCGCTGCCGAATTTGTCGCCCTTGGCGAAAGGCAACTCGAAAGCGGCGCACTTGATATGATCGATCAAAACGGTAAGATTGTCGGCGTTGATGCGCCCCATTTCCGGAGACTGGCCGGAAAAATATTCGGGATGGCTGACGATGTACTGGTCGATGGGCATGGAAGAGGCGACCAAGACTCCCAACGACTGGCTGCTGCGCCTGCCGGCCCTGCCGAGGCGCTGCCAGGTCGAGGAGATCGAACCGGGATAGGATGCCAGGACCACGGCGTCAAGCGAACCGATATCGATGCCCAGTTCCAGGGCGTTGGTCGAGACCACGGCCTTGATCTTGCCGTCGCGCAGGCCTTTCTCGATCTCGCGCCGCAGCTTGGGCAGATAACCGCCGCGATAACCTCGTATGGTGTCGCGGTCCAACACGGATTTTTCAAAATCATTTTTCAGGTATTTTACCAGGATCTCGGTGATAAGGCGCGAGTTGGCAAAAGTGATCACCTGCAAACCGTGCTTGAGCAGGATGCCGGCGATCTCGCGGGTCATGGAGACGTAGGAACGGCGGATGCCCAGCTGCTTGTTGACCACGGGCGGATTGAAAAAAACCAGGAATTTAGTCCCGCGCGGGGCACCATTCTTGTCGATCAGGACCACCTCTTCCTCGATCAGCCTGGAAGCCAGGTCGGCCGGATTGGCGATGGTAGCCGAACTCATGATGAAAACCGGCCGCGTACCGTAAAAAGCGCAGACGCGCTTCAAGCGGCGTATGACATTGGCCACGTGCGAGCCGAAAACCCCGGTATAATAATGCAATTCATCGATGACCACGTACTTCAGGTTTTCGAACAGGCTGGCCCACTTGGTGTGGTGCGGCAGGATGCCCGAGTGCAGCATGTAAGGGTTGGAGATCACTATCTGCGCCTGCTTGCGGATGGCCTGGCGCATGCTGGTCGGCGTATCGCCGTCATAAGTGTATAGGCCCAGCTTGTCGCCCAGGGCCTTGTTCAGATCGAAAAGTTCGGCCAACTGGTCCTGGGACAGGGCCTTGGTCGGGAACAGGTACAGGGCCTTGGCTTGGGGATTACGGGCCAGGGCGTCCAGGGCGGCGGCGTTGTAGATCAAGGTCTTGCCCGAGGCGGTCGGTGTGGCCACAACCGTGTGTTTTCCCCGCAGGATATTCTCCAGTGCCTCGGCCTGGTGGGAGAAAAGGCGCTCGATGCCGCGCTTCTTGTATATAGCGGTAATCTCCGGGGCCAGTTGGGAGGGGAAATCGACAAATTCGCCGCTGAAAGGATCGATTTTGATCAAACGCAACTCGGTCTCGATATCGTTGCGCAGTTGGAAAAGATCTTTGAGCGCCAGCTCAACCCGCTTGTTCTTGCCGCTTTCCATGGCCAGAAAATAGCACAAATGGCGGGATTAGTAAACCATCGACCTTTCGTGACGCGAAACGCGTGACGCGTGACGTGGTAGGACACTCAACGGCCTAACGAAACGCGATGCACGAGACGCGTGACCTGTAAGGGCAGTATGTCGAATTATAGACAAAGCCTACCTTTTGGGCTTTTCATTAATTCGTTTCTTTGCAGCTACTTGTCACGCGTTACGCGTCACGTGTCACGTGGGCCTCTGATCGTCCTTCTCCACTCCCAGGGTCTCCTGGATCGCCTTTTCGAAAGCCTCGCGGCTCAGAGCACCACGGGCCATCTGCGGCTCGCCCTTCTTCGGGATGAACAGCAGGCTGGGTATGCTCTGGATGCCGAAGGCGCCGGCCAGATCATGCTCCTTGTCGGTATCGACCTTGTAAATATGCAGCTTGCCGTCGTACTCTTTGGAGATCTTCTCCAGGATGGGGGCGACCATCTTGCAGGGCCCGCACCAGTCGGCATAAAAATCCACGATAGCCGGAAGTTCGCCGCGGAATTCCCATTCCTTCTTGTTTTCGAAATCGAAAATTTTCTCAGTGAATGTTTTTTTGTCCAATTTTTCCATAGTTGACTCCTTCTTTATTATTTTTACTTTTGTATTCAATAAAAGCCTTGACCGCGCCCATATCACATTCAGCCCCGCGCAGGAAGCGGCGGCAGAATAATTCCATATTTTGCCGATCGCGGGCGAACAAGTCATCCACGGCCGGTTCCTTGGCCATGGATCGCAGCAGCGAGGCGGCCAGGGGCGGTAGATTTTTTTTCAGGCGGTAAAAGACATGCTTGCCCTGGCGCCTTGAATCGAGCAACCCTTCCCGCTCCAGAAGGGCCAGGTTGCGCGAGACCAGGGGCTGCGACAGTTTTAATACAGCCATAAGCTGGCAGACGAAAAGTTCTCTCTGCTGCAAAAGCAGCAGCAGGCGCAGGCGGTTTTCATCAGCCAGGACCCTGAGGATGCGTACCGTTTTTATCATATAAACATATTAACATATGTTTTTGTGTTTGTCAACTGCTTCACTTCATTTAATTCATCACCGCGCTATTTCATGGAAATGTTGGCGTCGGAAAAAGTGAACGCAAACGCAGGGCCAGGGAACCAACTAAGTGAGGACGGATGTGCCCTTGCGTAAAATGACCACTGTCTGAGTCCGCCACGCCTAGCGGGCGGACGAGTTGGTCATTTTAATCCGTCCGAGCTTTTATTGGTCTGGCTCGGAGTGGTGAGCGTTTCCGTACCCAACATTTCGCTAAGTATGAAATCCCGTTTCACCCGGCTGCCGCCGCCAATCCCATGGCCTCCCGCCATGTTTCGGGCAGGTAACTGACCGTGATCTTTTTGCCGCTGGTCGGGTGGCGGAATGAATAATGGAAACAAAGCAGCCAGAGTTCGGCGCCTGGTGCGCAATGACCGTAGCGGACATCGCCTTCCAGGGGCGCCACCTTTTCCTGAAAATGGCGGCGGATCTGGTGAGTTCGCCCACTCTGCGGGAAAACCAGAAAAAAATAGCGGCCGCGGCTTTCCCGGCAAAAACGGATGTAGGTCAATGCCGCCTTGCTGCTTCCCTGCCACTCCAGCTCTGAGCGAATGATATAGGAAGGCTGCACTCCGGCAAAAATCCGGGTGGCGGCCAGGTAACGTTTGCGGATCTTCCGTTCCTGGAACTGGCGGTGCAGGGCGATCTCGCTCTGTTTGTTCTTGGCGAAAAAGACCAGCCCCTGGGCCGGCAGGTCAAGGCGGTTGATCGGCGCCGCCCGGTAGCGGAGTGCCAAGCGCTCGTAATATTTCTGCACGCCGTGCAGCAGGTTGTCGATGTCGCAGTAGGGCGTAGGCTGCACCGGCACGCCTCCCCTTTTGAAGACGATAAACAGATCGTTATCTTCGTACTTTATTTCTTCAGGCAGCAATTCATATTCCTGTATGGTGAATTTCGGCCGGTCCACGCGCAGCAACTGACCGTTGATCGCCATGTTTTCGTCTTTCAAGCGCGCTTTGTGCTCCCCGTCCCAGACACTGCCCTGCCGAACCAGCTGCCGCGCCTGTTCGGGAGTAACACGCAAATGGAGCTGCAATGCAGCGGCCAAGGTCATGGTTTGTCCGGCCTTGAGGCGGATGAAAAAGCGCTCCATGTTCCGATAAAAAGGAGTCGAGCCGGTCATGGCCGTCATTGTAGAACGGGGACTTAAGACTGTCAACAAAGAGACAGTGCTCCGTGATTCTTAATTCGTGAGTCGCGATTTGTAAGAAACAAGAAGTAATTAATTTCTTGAAAATGTCTTTTCGAATTACGATTTACGAATTACGATTTTCTTGACAAGCGGGTGTTTATAATCTATAAAGTATTTTTATAATGAAGTACGGTGGCCGCAAAAGGCTTGAAAAAAAACTACCTGGAGGAACCGTTATGACCAACATGCGCAGCTACGAAGAAGAAATCAAAGACTTCCAATGGAGCATTGCGGAAAAGGAACTCGGCTACAAGACCGGGGACACCATCAACATCGGCGCCTACTGCAGCGACCGCATCTGCGCCCAGGGCAAGGGCGCCAAGCTGGCCCTTATTTGGGAAGGCCACGCCGGCGCGATAAAACAGTATACGTTCAACGACATGCGCCTGCTGACCAATACGATCGCCCTTTACCTGAAGAACCTCGGCTTGCAGCCCGGGGAGCGCATCTGCCTTTTCATGGACAAGGTGCCGGAACTCTACTTCGGCTTTCTGGCCATATTGAAAATGGGCGGAATAGCCCAGCCCCTGTTTTCGGCTTTCGGTGCCGAATCTTTGCTTACCCGCCTGGCCGATGCCGGCACGGCCGCCATCATCACCCAGAAAAAGCACGTGGCCAAGGTGCGCGCCCTGCTCAAGGACCTGCCGACCTTGCGAAACATCATCGTCGTTGACGACGACGAAAGCAAGCCTTTGCGCGAAAGGGAAATCGCCCTGCACATGGAAAAGGAAGCGCGGGTGGAAAACTTTCCGGTCTTTCCCGCCCAAGCGGAAACACCTTCGGTCCTGCACTACACTTCAGGCACCACCGGCAAGCCCAAGGGCGCGCAGCATGTCCACTATTCGCTTATTTCCCAATATATCAGCACCAAGTATGTTCTGGACTTGCAGGATGACGACATCTACTGGTGCACAGCCGACCCGGGCTGGGTCACCGGCACCTCTTACGGTATCATCGGTCCCTGGGCCAGCGGCGTGACCCAGTGCGTGCTAGACGCAGGCTTCAAAGCCGAATCCTGGTACCGCTTCATCGAAAAACACAAGGTCACGGTCTGGTACTCGGCGCCAACCGCCATCCGCTCACTGATGAAGGAGGGCGACGAGATCGTTAAAAAATTCAACCTCTCCAGCCTGCGCCACCTCTGCTCAGTCGGTGAACCGCTGAACGCCGAAGCGGTGCTGTGGTCGAAAAAGGTCTTCGGCCTGTTTTTCCATGATACCTTCTGGCAGACCGAGACCGGCAGCATGATGATCAGCAATTACCCGACCATGAAGATCAAGCCCGGCTCCATGGGCAAGCCCTTCCCGGGCATCACCGCCACCGTGGTCGACCTGAAGACGCATGAGCCGATCACAAAAGCGGGCATCGTGGGTTTGATCGCCATCAAGCCCGGCTGGCCGTCCATGTTCCGTACATATTGGAATAACGAGGAAATCTATAAAAGCAAGTTCAAGAACGGCTGGTACATCTGCGGCGACCGCGCCTCGATCGACGAAGACGGCTACTTCTGGTTCGTGGGCCGCGACGACGACGTGATCAACACCGCCGGCCACCTGGTCGGCCCTTTCGAGATCGAGTCGGCGCTGCTCGAGCACGAGGCGGTGGCCGAGTCGGCCGTGGTGGGCAAGCCTGACCCGGTGAACATGGAGGTGGTCAAGGCCTTCATTGCCCTCAAGCCCGGCTTCCAGGCGTCCAAGGAGCTGGAACTGGAAATCATGAACTTCGTCCGCAAAAAATTATCGGCCCTGGCCATGCCCCAGGAGATCGAGTTCGTGCCCGGCCTGCCCAAGACGCGCTCAGGCAAGATCATGCGCCGTGTGCTGCGCGCCCAGGAGTGGGGCGAGGAGATCGGCGACATCTC
>JALHTJ010000334.1 GCA_022865785.1 Candidatus Aminicenantota bacterium | reverse complement strand
GCCAAGCTGAAGAAACAGCTGCACCAGCAGGGCATATATGGAGCATTGAATTGAAGGAAGCAAACTGCAAGATTTGTCAAGACAGCGGTTGGGTGCTGGTCAAGGTCGGGGAACGCGAGATAGCCCGCCCCTGCCAATGCCGACAAAGCGATACAAAAAATAACTTGTTTTTAAATGCAAATATTCCTTTACGTTTTTTAAATGTTGACCTAAGAGGTTATAAACCTGAGAAAGAGGGAACATCCCAGGCCAAAGCCAAGCAAGCTGCAGAAAAATTCATCACCGATTATCCGAATGTCGAAGACTACGGCCTTCTTTTTCAGGGAGGGACCGGTGTGGGCAAGACCCGACTGTTGTGTTGCATCGGCAATCAATTGATCAAGGAAAAAAATATTGACGTAGTCTATATTGATTGGAACGACCTGGCCCGCGAAATGCGCTCGGGAGAGGATACGTCAAATCGCGATTTTTCCACTATCGGACAATTAATTCAACGTTTAGCTATGGTGGAGCTTCTAATTTTCGATGAACTTGGGTCTTCTAAACCTAGCCCCTGGGTTGAGGATAATATTTATTATCTGATCAACCGTCGCTACAACAATAAACGTATTACATTGTTTGCCAGTAACTATTTTGATAAGAAGCTCGGCAGTGAGGACACCCTAAGAGAACGCATCGGCGAACGCATCCGCAGCCGCCTGTTCGAAATGGCCCATAGCTTCGAAATCCTGGGCGTAGATTACCGCCAGAGATACTTAACCAAGGAGAATAAATGATGGCCCAGGACCTGACCTTTATCAACGAGAAAATCAAGGAAGAGAGCATGGTCATCGACCAGACCATGGCCGAAATGGCCAAAGTCATCGTCGGGCAGAAAGAACTGCTGGAACGGATGATGATCGCCCTGCTGACCTCCGGGCATATCCTGCTCGAAGGCGTGCCCGGCCTGGCCAAGACCCTGGCCATCAAGACCCTGGCCCGGGTCACCGACCTGAACTTCAAGCGCATCCAGTTTACCCCCGACCTGCTTCCGGCCGACCTCACCGGCACCATGGTCTTCAATCCGAAAACCGCCGATTTTTATACCCGCAAAGGCCCGATCTTCACCAACCTGCTGCTGGCCGACGAGATCAACCGCGCCCCGGCTAAAGTGCAGAGCGCCCTGCTGGAAGCCATGCAGGAACTGCAGGTGACCATCGGCGACGAGAGCCACCCCATCGCCAAGCCGTTCATGGTCATGGCCACCCAGAACCCGATCGAGCAGGAGGGAACCTACCCCCTGCCTGAAGCCCAGATCGACCGCTTTCTGCTCAAGGTCAAGGTCACCTACCCGCTCAAAGACGAGGAAAAGGAGATCGTCAGCCGCATGGCCGGCGGCGGCGCTATTCCTCTCAAGGTTGTCTTGAACAAAGCCGCTCTGGCCAAACTGCAGAAATCCTACCAGTTGGTGTACATGGATGAGCGCATCAAGGATTACATCATCAACCTGGTTTTTGCCACCCGCTTTCCCCAAGAGGCGGGCATAGCCAAACTGAAAAACTTGATCCGTTACGGCGCTTCACCCCGGGCTTCCATCTACCTGACCGAAACGGCCAAGGCCCTGGCCTTTATCCGCCGCCGCGGCTATGTTACTCCCGAAGACGTCAAGACCATCGGCCGCGATGTCCTGCGCCACCGCATTATTCTTAGTTATGAAGCCGAGGCCGAGGCCCTGAGCAGCGATGATATCATCAACGATGTTTTCAACAATGTCGTGGTCCCGTAAGCGCCAGGTGTGCCAGTCATGAAAAAAATCGCGTGGGCCGGATTGCTATGCTGCTTTTTATCGGTGTCGCTGGGCGCCGCCACTGACCAAACCGCTTTTTTTCAGAAACGGGCAGCCGAGATATTCCCGGAAAGTGTCCAGTTGCGCCGCCAGCTGCACCAGTTCCCGGAACTCTGTTTTCAGGAAAAAAAGACGGCCGCCTTCCTGGCCGCCTACCTGAAAGATCTGGGCCTGGAGGTGACCGCCGGCATTGCCGGCACGGGCATCAAGGCAGTCCTGCGCGGCGGTCTTCCGGGTCCGGTCATCGGCCTGCGTGCCGACATGGATGCCTTGCCCATCCAGGAAACGACCGGCCTGTCCTTCGCATCGCGACAGCCGGGACAGATGCATGCCTGCGGCCATGACGTCCATATGACCAATGTGCTGGTCTGCGCCCGGCTGTTGTCCGAGATCCGCCCCCAGGTTCCCGGCACCGTGGTCTTCATCTTCCAGCCTTGCGAGGAAGGAGCGCCCAAGAAGGAAAAGGGCGGCGCCGAACGGCTGATCGAGGCGGGCATCCTGGAAAATCCCCGCCTCGATGCCCTGCTGGCCCTGCACGTGCTCCCCGACCTCCCGGCCGGACAGGTAAGCCTGCGGCCCGGGCCGATCATGGCCAACGTGGCCTGGGTTTACATCCATATTCAAGGCAAAGCCAGCCACGGGGCTTTCCCGCACCAGGGAATCGACGCCATCGTTGCGGCGGCAGCGGCCATTTCCCAGTTCCAG
>JALHTJ010000001.1 GCA_022865785.1 Candidatus Aminicenantota bacterium | reverse complement strand
TTGGCTCACAAATTGCGCGAAATGTATTATCATGCTCACTATATCCATAGCCATATCGCCCATTTTTACGCGCTGGCCGCTCCCGACTTTGTCCTTGGCCCTGACGCCGACCCAGCCATCCGCAATATTTTGGGCGTGGTCGCCAAAGTGGGCTTGGAAATCGGCGGCAAAGTGATCCAGGCCAGGGCCATGGCCCAGAAAATCCAGCAGCTTTTGGGAGGGCGGACAACGCATCTGGTCTGGTGCCTGCCCGGAGGAGTATCAAAAGGATTGAAAAAGAGTGAGTTGGAGAAGATCAAACCCATGGTTAAGGAGTTGGCGGCATTTGCCGATTTCTCCTTGCAACTCTTTCGGGACATCGTACTGGGCAATCCGCAGTATGTGGACTTGATTCTGCACGGTCCCTACACGCTGGACGTCCATTCCATGGGTTTGGTCGATGAAAACAACGCCTCGAATTTCTATGACGGGCAGGTGCGTGTGGTTGATTTCCAGGGAAAGGAGATCTGCAAATACCATGCCCATGAATACGCCGATTTTGTGGCCGAACATGTGGAGTCCTGGTCGTATCTGAAATTTCCTTACTTGAAAAAACGCGGTTGGAAGGGATTTACAGAAGGCATCGATTCCAGTTTGTACTGCGCCACCCCTTTGGCCCGGCTGAACGTTTCGGATCGCATGGCTACGCCAAGGGCACAGGTAGCCTTCGAGGAAATGTTCCAGACACTGGGAGGTAAACCGTGCCGGGCCCTCTTGGCCAACCATTGGGCCAGGCTGGTGGAAATGGTGCACAATGTCGAGATGCTGGAGCGCTATTGCGCTGATGCGGAGATCACCGGCGATCAATTCCGGGTGATACCGAAAGGGATAACCGGTGAGGGTGTGGGCATCGTGGAAGCCATGCGCGGCACGTTGACTCACCATTATACCTGCGATAAAAACGGGATCTGCACCAGCGCCAACCTGATCGTCGGTACCACCAACAACAATGCTCCCATTCAAATGGTGACCAAAAAAGTGGCCCAGGCCCTGATAAAACCGGGAAAAGATCCGGACCAGGGAATTTTAAACATGATCGAAATGGCTTTCCGTGCCTTTGATCCATGTTACAGTTGCGCCACCCATTCTCTGCCGGGTCAGATGCCTTTGGAGATTTCAGCCTATAAAAACGGCGCCTTGCATTGGCAGCTGAAAAGAGGAATTTAATTGATTTCCCCGCACCCTTGCTGAAGCGAACCTTGCTGTTGGGGATGGGGAATCCTATCCTGTGTGATGATGCGATTGGAATCCGCCTAGTTAGTCATTTTAAGAATAAACTGCAAGAATTTATTGATCTCGATATCGTGGCAGATTGCTCTCTGGGTGGATTTAACCTGCTTGATATCATGGAAGGTTACGATCGTCTTATCGTCATCGATTCCATTCGCACTGTCGGCGCCATACCCGGTGCCTGGCACTATTTCACCGCCGATCGTTTGCGCGAGACCATGAATCTCAATTGCGTCCATGATGCCAACTTCGCGACTGCTTTGGAGTTTGGCCGGCGTCTGAACATGCATCTTCCTCTGGATCATGACATCCATATTTTTGCCGTGGAAATTCTGGACAACCAGACTTTTGCCGAACGGATGACTGAGGAGTTGGAAAAACGCTTTCTCACTATTGCCGATGAGATTTTTATTCATTTGCCGGAATTGCTGAGGGCTGACAATCAACAGCAATAGAGTTCTTACAGAAAATTCTTTAATATTTATCGTCAATTTTGTATAATCCTTTTTTAAGGAGCGCATATGCATTTCGTCGACGTGCTGTCGGTTCATTTTAGCAAAGTGGTCGAAACCGCGGCTAGCGGGCCAATTCTGAGATCATGATCTATAACGAAAAGCAAAAGACCATCAATTTCAGCAAAGACATCGTCATCGATAACCCAGGGGTCATCCCGGTGACCATCAATTAAATTGCTGTCGTTCAAAGTAAAGGTCAGCCGCAAGATCTTCGTTTCCCCGGACTCGGGGTTCGGGGTATTCAAGGTGACACTGGATGGTTCCCGGGAAAGCCGGATCATAGTCGGCAACCTTTTCTCTTTAAGCGAAGGTGATTTCCTGCTGATCGAGGGCGACGAATCCGACCACCCGCGCTTCGGCAAGCAGATCAAGGTCAGTCGTTATGAGTTCATCCTGCCCCAGGACGGCGAAGGCATTGCCAACTATCTCTCTTCCGGCCGCTTCAAGGGCATCGGCAAAAAAACGGCGCAAAAGATCGTCGACCAATTCGGCCAGGGGACGTTCGAGGTGCTGGAAAACAATCCGGAGCGGCTGCGCGAGGTCCACGGGCTGAAAAAAACGGTCATCGAAACCATCAAGCAAAGCGTGCGCGACAGCCGGGTCCTGCGCGACCTGAACGTGCGCCTGACTCCTTACGGCATCGGCCAGGAGACGGTTTTCCGCATCTACCGTGAATTCGGCGACCTGGCGCTGGCGCTGATCGAAAGCAACCCTTACCTGCTGATCGAGCGGGTGCGCGGCGTGGGCTTCAAGATCGCCGACACCATCGCCAAGGCCATGGGCATTGACAAAATCGACAGCCAGCGCATCCGGGCCGGCATT
>JALHTJ010000064.1 GCA_022865785.1 Candidatus Aminicenantota bacterium | reverse complement strand
TCCATATCCATCCCGGTCATCTTCAAGCCGGTCCGCCTGGGTAGGAGCTACCTGGTCGACGGCGGCCTGATCAATCCGGTGCCGGTCGATGTATTGAAGAATAACGGCAGCGACTTCACCATTGCCGTCAACGTCATTACCGCGCGCCCTTTGCGGCCGCGGCGCCGGAAAAAAGTCAACGCCAAAGAAAAGCTGCTGCTGGCGCGCCTTGATGATTTTTTAAGCCGTAAACTGCTTGCGGGCCACGCAGACGAGGAACCCAACGTGATCGAAACATTCCTGGCCACCATGGAGATCATGCAGGAAAAATTGATCGCCGCCCGGCTGGGCAACGACGTTCCGGACGCCATAATCCATATTGAAACTTCCGATATTAAAATGTTTGAGTTCTACCGCCCGGCCGAGATCATCCGCCGCGGCGAGCAAGCCGCGCGCCGGGAGATCGAAACCATTCTGAAAAACCAGCGCCGCTGCCAAGCGGCACAGAAAAAAGGCGGCTGAAAATGGATGCCTGCGCCTGCGAAAGATGCAGCAGCGCCTGCCGCCGAGATCCCGGACGGCTTATTCCCGCCGATATGAAAAAAATTGCCGTTTTTCTGAACCTCGGTGAAAAAGAACTGCTGGCCGGGTACCTGGTGCGCATAGCCGCCGCCGGCAAAAACTGCCGCATTCATTTCCTTGCCCCGGCCAAGCTCAAGGCCGGCCGTTACCTGGCGGTTCCCGGATCTACAGTTCCCGAATATTATGTCCATGAAAAAGGCCGCTGCGTTTTTTTGACTGTTGAAAACCAATGCTCCATCCATGCGGTAAAGCCTTTTGAATGCGCCGCCTACATGGGATGCCGCCACACTTTCCTGGGCCGTCCTTACAAGGAAAAGGACGTGGAAGCCTTCTTCGTTTCGCGCTGGCGGAAATTCCAGGACCTGATCAGCTAAAGAAAACAGCGAGCTATAGAGACGAGTGACAAGTAACGAGGGACGAGGGAAGAGAAAGGACTAAAATTACAAATCACAAATTCCAAATTCCAATGTTACAAACAAAGGCAATTGAAATTTTCTACTAGAAGGAACGCAAATTTGCGTTCCCTACTAAATGCATATCTCTATTAATTTTTATTCGTTTGGGTCATTGGGATTTGTGATTTGTTTGTAATTTGGTGCTTGGTATTTTGAATTTAAGATGGGTGACCCGCTGGATCGCCCCCACGTGAAAATCGTTCGCCGTCATTGCCTCTGTCCCGTCAACCCTTCTACTCGTCTACCCGTCAACGAGTGCTTTCTTTCTTCGTTTGGGCCATTTGGTTATTGGAATTTGGTGCTTATTTGGTGCTTGGTGCTTGTGATTTGGAATTTATTTTCTTACTCGTCACGCGTCACGCGTTACGCATCACGATAGTTCGCTTATGTCTGGATCAGCCTCCGGATATCAAATGGATGGCTTCGACGTTGTCGCCGTCGCCGATGAACACTCGTTCGTAATCCTCTTTTTTGACCAGGCGGCCGTTGATCTTGACCACGATCATCGGAAAAGTGAAATGCATCAGGTTCAGCAATTCGCGGACGCTGAACGATTCGCCGGCCATGCTGACCTCTTTATTGTTCAGATTGATTTTCATGGATTTCCCCTTGTTCATTCATCCCAGACATCATCGCCAACGCTTGGCTCCAGATCGTCCATGATGATCTCCAGGGCCTGGTTGGCCTGCAGGGCAGCTACGACGCCAACGCGCGGCGCCAGGGGCGGCAATGTTTCGGAAACCTCGCTGGTCTCGTCGCCGCAGATGAACAGGTTGCCAAGGCGCCGGGTGCGCAGGGCATTGTTCTCCCCATACCCGGCCAGTCCTGAACCGGCGATGATGAATTTATCAGGAAAACGTTCAGTGATGGTTTCGATGATCATCAATTTCATATCGGCCCGGTCAAAGGCTTCGATGATCAACCGGCAATTTTTAAATATATTCACCACCTCATCGGGCCCCAGGCGCACATCATGGATCTGTACATCTATGGCGGGATTGACCTTCCTGATATTTTCCTGCAAAGCCGCAACTTTCTTCTGCCCTACCTGGTCCAGGAAATAGTATTGACGGTTGAGGTTTTCCAGAGTGACGGTATCGAAATCGGCAATGACCAGGGTGCCGACCCCGGCGCGGGCCAGGGCCATGGCGCAGTTGGAGCCAAGCCCGCCGCAGCCGGCGATGCCGATACAGGTACCCTTAAGTTTTTCAAGCTTTGATTTCATGATCCCCCAGAGACCATATTATATTCCTTTATAAAGATAAAATCAAGAATTCGCGGTAGAAACGGCCAATTGGCCGCAGGCCGAGCGGATATCCTGCCCCTTGGACCAGCGCGTGATAACGGTCAGGCCGTGCCTGACCAGTACGGCGCGGAATTTTTCCACCGTTGCTTCGTCGGGGCGCCGGAAGGGCAGGGCCGGATTTTCGTTGTAGGGGATGAGGTTGACCTTGGCCGGGATGCCGTGCAGCAGCCGCACCAGTTGCCGGGCCTGGGCCGGGGAATCGTTCACGCCTGCCAGCAGCACGTATTCGCAAGTTAGGCGCCGGCGGCGCTTATGCTCACGGAAATGGGCCAACAGGTCACCCAGGTTCTCGCGGTTCGCTAGCGGCATCAACTCGGCGCGCAGAATCGCATCCGGGGCGTTCAACGAAAAGGCGATCCTGACCTGGGGGAAATCTTTTTCCAGTTTTTTCAGGTTTTCCAGGATGCCGGCCGTGGACACGGTGACATGCCGGGGCGAAATGTTCAGCCCATCCGGCTCGCTGATGGTCCGCAAAACCCGGGCCAGGTTTTCGTAGTTGAGCAGCGGTTCGCCCATGCCCATGAGAACTAGGTTCAGCTTGCCGCTGTAGTCGCCCAATTCTTTTTTCAAAGTCAGCACCTGGCTGAGTATTTCACCGCTGCTCAGGTTGCGGCGGAAGCCCATGCTGCCGGTAGCGCAGAAAGCGCAATCCAGGGCGCAGCCCACCTGGGTCGACAGGCAGAAAGTGTAATGGTCTTTTTCGCGGATAAGCACGGCTTCGATCTGCAAGCCGTCGGCCAGGCCGATGAGAAATTTTCGCGTGCCCTGATCGTCGCCGCGGCTTTCCAGCACGGGCCGGCATTCACATTCATAAAGTTCCGCGATCATTTCGCGGTCCGCTTTGCCGATGTTGCTCCAGGTTGAAGGATCCTGGTTGTTTTTATGATAGAGCCACTGGAAGACCTGGCGGGCGGTAAAAGCACGGAAGCCGGCGCCGCGCAGTTCCTCTTTCAATTCGTCAAGCTGGCGTTCAAAAATCCAAGGCTTCATGGGAAGTCCCCCCGCTTAACCATACCATCGCAAACCACGATTGGCAAGAAGTTGACCGCGCCGGTGAATCATATTATAATTTCTCTCTTAACGTTTCAGGAGGAACCATGAAGATTTCCGCTCGCGCCCAAAGCATCCAGGAATCCCCGATCCGTAAACTCTCCGGCCTGGCCAACGCGGCCAAGAAAAGGGGGACCACCGTTTACCACCTGAATATCGGCCAGCCCGACATCCAGACCCCGGAAGTTTTCTTCAAAAAGATCATCGATTACAAGGAAAAAGTGCTTTCCTACGGACCCTCCGACGGCCTGGAGGCCTTGAAAGAGGCCATGGTTCACTATTTCAATTACTTCAAAATCAAGCTGGAAAACAAGAACATCGTCATCGCCACCGGTGGCAGCGAGGCCATTTCATTCGCTTTCAACGCCGTGGCCGACCCGGGCGATGAGATCATCGTTTCCGAACCGTTCTACACCAACTACAACGGCTACGCCTCGCTTTGCAACGTCAAACTCGTGCCGGTGACCGCCAGGGCCGAGACCGGTTTCCACCTCCCCGAAATCGCCGAATTCGAAAAGAAGCTCTCGCCGAAAACACGCGCCGTGCTGCTCTGCTCCCCCAACAACCCCACCGGCACCGTGTATACCGTTGAAGAATTAACGGCCATCGGCGCCTTCGCCAAGAAGCACGACCTTTACCTTATCGCCGACGAAGTCTACAAAGAATTCACCTATGACGGCAAGATCCATTTCAGCGTTCTGCAGCTCGAAGGTCTGGAAGACCGCGTCATCGTGGTTGACTCCATTTCCAAGCGCTATTCGGCCTGCGGCGCCCGCATCGGCGCGGTCATCTCGCGCAACGAAGAAGTGATGAAGGGCATCGCCAAGTTCGCCCAGGCCCGCCTTTGCCCGCCAACCCTGGAACAGATCGGGGCCATCGGCGCCTACGAACTCCCCCACGATTATTTCAAGGGTGTCATGGCCGAGTACCAGAAGCGCCGCGACATTTTGTGCGACATCCTGACCTCGCACCCGGGCATTGTCCTGCAAAAGCCCGAAGGCGCCTTTTATATCATGGCCAAGCTGCCGATAGCCGACGGCGAAACCTTCGCCCGCTGGCTGCTCAACGAATTTTCTGACAACAACGAAACCGTGATGATCGCTCCGGGAGAGGGGTTCTACAGCACGCCCGGCAAAGGCAAGGACGAAGTGCGCCTGGCTTATGTCATCGAGGCAGCAAGACTCGAACGCGCCGCCAAGCTGCTGCTCATTGCCCTCGACCGTTTCCCGGGCGCGTCATGATTGCAATAAAAATATTTATTTTAATTTTATTGAGATATTTCTCCGCAGCTTGAATATAGTTTTTTAAAACCACAAAAAAGGAGATATCATGAAAAAAATAGTTTTCCTGGCAATTGTGATCGTTTTTACATTGGCGTTGTTACTGAGCGCGCAGAGCCTGGTACTGAATGCGCCCAACGGCGGCGAAACGCTTATCCTGGGCCAGACCTGCCAGATCAAGTGGACGGCGAACGGCATCAACCAGAAGGTCAAACTGCAGCTGATCCAGGGCGGAACTCCGTTGGGCGTTATCGCCAACAACCTGGATGCCGTGCCTTCTACCTATGCCTGGACCATCGGCCGATACGGTGGAAACACCGCGGCCGCCGCCGCCAACTACAAGATCCGCATTGTGACCGCGGACAACGGCAAGGAAGATTTAAGTGACCGAAAATTCTCCATTGCAGCCGGGTCTTCGTCTGCGCCCCCGGCCCCGCCTACTTCTTTAAATATATCCGGGGCGCCGCCTGCGTCTACTTTATTGACGATCAGCAAACCCAACGGCGGCGAGAGCTGGCAGCAAGGCGCTGCCGGCCATATCACCTGGAACGCCTCGGGTCTTAGCGGCAGCAACCGTCTTGAGCTTTGGAAGGGCAACACCCGTATCGGCAATATCACCCAAAACCTCACTTCCGGCCCCGGGGACCATGCCTGGACCATCGGCAATCTCGAAGGGGGAGCAAAAGCAACCCCGGCCAATAATTACAAGATCAAGATCATCAACAGCGGCGGCAGCGAGGATATGAGCAACGGCTATTTCACCATCACACCTGAAATACGGATGACGCATCATACGCCGAATTCCCCCGTGCAAACAAATCAACCCAACCTCCAACAGCAGCAGACCAACATGGTGAACCTGGAGCTTGTATCCTACGCCGTGATCACCTCCTTTGCGGTCAACGGCCGGACTTCTTCCCCCCTCCAGGATCTGATCGAATGTCGGAAGAGCCAGGGAATTGCCTGCCAGACAAGCGCGTTTAGCAAGACACTGCCCATTATGTACCGTTATACCCTGTATCTGGAAAGTCCGTACAATTCGCATCGCTACCTTATCTACCAAGGCGCATGGCTCCCCCAAAGCAATTTCACGATGAATCTTCAAAATATCGGAGTACTGGGCAAGCTTTTCCCCGATGGTTTAAACGGCAAACCGGTCCCGATGGCGGTGTACGGTTCGGTCGGAGTCGAGGCAAAGAACAACAGCCAAACCGAAGCCCCGCAAATAAGGATTCTTGAAATCTATTTCTATTTGTAAAAAAGAGGCGGCTCCGGGTGAATTTTATTTGTTTGGGCAGGAACGATAGTGTAAATCATTTCATTGGCCGAGGAGAAGTGACAGCAAAATTGACATTAAAATTTCAACATGTTATAGAAAGAGGGGAGGTAACATGCCAACAAAAAGAACCGT
Source organism: Candidatus Aminicenantota bacterium (assembly GCA_022865785.1). Lineage (GTDB taxonomy): Bacteria > Acidobacteriota > Aminicenantia > UBA2199 > UBA2199 > UBA2199. The sequence continues at coordinate 12,982 of JALHTJ010000064.1, read as the reverse complement.
AATGCGAAGCTCCAAGGGAACCAAACTCTATGCCGTGCGCGATGCCAAGGGCCGTTTCAAGGACATCCAAAGTTACAAGCGCTCCCACGCCATGGACATCAAGCGCAAAAGCAAGGACGAACTGGCCAAGGCTGCCAAAGCAAAAGCCAAACCCAAGATCAAATCCAAGGTAAAACCGGTCGTCAAGCCCAAGGTCAAGCCCAATGTTAAACCCAAGGTCAAGCCCAAGACCAAGCCGGTCGTAAAAGCCAAGGCTAAAAAAGTCAAGGCCAAAAAAACTAAAAAGTAGTTCTTTCCAGTAGCGGAAAGCAAATGCCGGCATGACACGTTGCCGGAAATACGCAACCCTTATTTTTATTGGTTCGTTCTTTCGACTTGAAACACGCAAAACTGTTTGCCATAAAACTAAGTGGAAAAAAGTAGTGTAAAAACTGGAATTGTTTCTGAACTTATGAGCGAGCTATCCCCTAGCCAATCACTTCCAAGTCTGAAATCGGGATAGAGCAATTGTTCGCTTTCCCTTGCGGCAATTATCAGCAGCAGTAGTGAAAACCTTTTATCCGGACATATACTTTTCCGCGACAGCTATTTGGAATATAATAGATGCCTATGACCAATGAATCAGATCGCCGGGATTTAGAAAAAGCCAAGGACGATACCAACCCGTTCGGTCGCGCGGCCTACAGGCGGTCTTGGAAATTCCGGCATTGGGCCATCGCCATAGCCATGGCGACAATCTTGCTTCTGGGATCGATATTGATTTTCCGGCCGGCTTTTCCAGGACGAGCTATAGCCATGAACCCTGTCACCGCCCCCAAAAGCATAGACCATAAAAAATCGCCCGCCGCCTTCAAGGACCGGCTCGCGGCCCAACTGCAGGTCAATGAGATCATAGTCAATGAAACGGGCGCCCGCCAGGCAAAAAAAATGCTTCTGGAACTTTTCAGAAAAATCCAGGAAACAAGTTCTCTGGACATTCGCGATTGGGATTTCAGCAATTTGACAGTCAAACAAAACGAAGCGTTACGGGAAAAGGCGCGACGCGGCGATAAGGCCTGCGCCGACTTCCTTGCCTTGTCCAGCAGATACCATTCCTTGAAGAACCGCATCAGCGATTTGGAAAAACGTCTGGGCCAACCCAGGGTCGTGGTAAGCGGCGATACCCATTTTCAGATCGCCTACGATTTTTTATCGGCCCGGACCGGCAAGTCAACCGCGGAAGCACAGCGGATCCTCCAGGACACGCAATTCCAGGACCCCCTGCTTCCCGGCTTCAAGGTGTGGAATTTCTGGCTGCCCGACGGATTCTGCACATTCGTCACCCAGGGAAGCGCTCCCCTGACCCCCGCGGAGACTGCCCGCCAGGCAAAAGAAACGGCACTGGTTCGTTTGAATTCACTTTTCTACATCAGCGGATCGGTCACCGGTCTCCATGAGCGTAAAACCCTTATCAGCGGTTTTTTGAAAAGCACGCGCCTGGCCGAAATCTCCCCCGGCCAGTTCCGACTCTCCATTGATTTGCGCAGCCAGCAGCACATCCGGGTCCAGGCCGCGGCGCTGCAATTGAAAAAAGTATCGGCCCTGACGATTTTTCCGCGTGAATTCAACGCCGGCAAAGATTACGCGGTTCGCTTGGGTCCCAGGGGCAATTGGATACAAGTCACTATTTTGAAAAAAAGGATTTTCCGCGGCCAGCGTATCGTCATTGCCGTAGAATAAGCAATCTGTCAGCAACCGGGCGTTTTCAAAAAAACTAAACTAACGATCGATTTCTATCGTTTGTTCGCGTTCTCCGCCGAGCGAGACATGGCTGACGCCTACTCCGGTAAAATTCTCGATAAAACTCAGGTAGGAACGAACTTGCCGCGGCAGATCACCCAGACGGCGGATGGCGCCGAGATTTTTCCGCCAGCCGGGTAGAACCTGATATACCGGTCGAACCCGGCTCAGGGCATCGGCATGTGAGAAAAAATCGTCGCCGCGGCCGTCAGCGCTTTCATAGGAAGTGGCCACTTGTATCTCAGCCGACTCATCCAGCACATCGAGCTTGGTGATAAAAAGGGAATCCACACCGTTGACCTGAACGGCATATTTCAGCGCCACCAAGTCCAGCCACCCTACCCGCCGCGGCCGACCGGTAGTGGAACCGTACTCGTTGCCCCGCTCACGCAGCATGCTGCCGCATTCATCCTTCAATTCCGTGGGGAACGGCCCTTCGCCCACCCGGGTGGTATAGGCCTTGGAGATGCCGATCACCTTGTCCACGGCCTTGGGAGAGAGGCCTGTCCCTGAAAAGACCCCGGCGATGGTGGTATTCGACGAAGTAACGAAAGGATAGGTGCCCAGATTAATATCGAGCAGCGTGCCCTGGGCTCCCTCAAAAAGGATATTTTTCTTTTCCACGTAAGCCCGCCGCAGCAGGTGGGCGGCATTGGCGATATAGGGCTTGAGAAAGATCCCGGCTTGCAGGTATTGGTCTATGGCCTGGTCAATATCATCGACCGGATGACCGTGCGCCTTGAAAAGGCGCCGATAATAATCGGCCAGGATCGCGATCTTTGAGCGGAACGCCTTCTCCTGCAGCAAGTCCTTGACAAAAAGAGCCCGGCGGCCGACGACATCCTCATAGGCAGGCCCGATGCCGCGCCTGGTAGTGCCGATGCGCTGGTAGCGGGAATCTTCAAAAACCACATCCAGCTGCTGGTGGAAAGGAAGGATCAGCGGCGCATTTTCGCCCAAGATCAGGTTCTGCATGGACAATCCCAGGCTGCGGGCATTTTGGATTTCCTCGACGAGCTGCAGCGGCTGGACCACCACGCCATTGGCGATCACCGCCAGGCAGTCGGGATAAAAAATGCCTGAAGGCAATACATGCAGAACGACTTTTTGGCCCTGGTAATAGACAGTGTGTCCAGCGTTGTGTCCGCCTTGAAAACGCGTAACCACATCAAAAGAACCGGCCAGGTAATCTATGGCTTTACCTTTTCCTTCATCGCCCCATTGCATTCCCAGTACCACAGTGTTCATTCGTCCCCCATCAGCGCACCTTGACTATCAAAATGGTAAAATCATCGCGAAATTTTTTATTGCGGCTGAAATCCTTTATTTGTTTATACAAGCGGTTGCTCAACTCCGCTGCCGAAAGCTGCGTGTTGGCAATTATAAAATCCATAATGGTTTTCTCACCGAATTCTTCGCCCTTGGAATTCTCCGCTTCGAATACGCCGTCGGTGAAAGCGCAGACAATATCGCCGCTGCGCAGCGGCAGGGTCTCCTCCTGGTAAATGCCGCTGTCGCTGAAACCGAGCAGCATGCCACCCGCCTCAAGTTTCCTGACGCTTTTGCCTGAAATCAAGAAGGGGGCGCTGTGCCCGGCATTTACATAGGTAATTGCCGGGTTTTCATCATTAAGCAGCATCCAGAACAATGTAATGAAGCGGCTGGCACGGGTGATTTCATGGATGAAGGAGTTGGCTTTGCCGATGAATTGAGCCGGCTTGAACAGGTATAACTCATTCATGGAATGAAATATGGCCTGGCAGGAAGCGGCCAGCAGCGCTGCAGCCAATCCCTTGCCCTCCACATCGGCCAACACCAGCGGCTGTATGTTTTTTTTCTTTTTCAGGATATCATAATAATCGCCGCCAACTTCCTGAATGGGCTCATAAATAACAGCAATATCGTAATTTTGTAGCTGCGGCAGCCCCTGGGGCAGAAGCGACAACTGGATGTCGCGGGCAATCTTGATCTCGTGCTCCAACTTCTTTTTCTCGAAGATCTGGGCCAGATAGCGGATGTTGTCCAATTCGATCAGCATGAAGCGCGAAAGGATATAGGCGAATTCAAAATCCTCCTGTTCCAGGTCACGCCGGTTGAATTTGCGCCCCAAACCCAGGACAAGGGTTCTTTTTTTACTCTCGGAAATATTGAGCAAGTAGTGGATCTGCCGGCCCAGCAACAGTTTTTTTAAGGCATCAAGGTCCTGGGGCAAGTCTGCCACTTCACGGCAAGTAGCGGCGGTTATGGTTTTTTTTAGTTTTTTTTTGAGCAACTGGGCTTCCGCTTCGTTCAGGACGAAGCCGCGCTTGCGAAAAAGTTCCTGGCTCGAATCAAAAAAAAAGGTGCGGGAAATGCCCAGGGGCGCCATGAGCGAAGAAAAAAAGATGCGCATGACGTGGTCCACGTCAAACTGGGATTGCATGGCGGAGGAAAGTTCATAAATGGAATTCAACTGCAATTTCTTGAATTTCAATTCTTTCTGCAACCGCTTTATATCGTTTTCTGCCATTTGATCATTTCACAGCAATTTTCGCCGTCCACGGTTTCATAGCTGACAGAATCCATAATAGTTTTCATCAGTTTGACACCGAGACCGCCTTTCTTTTTTTTCTTGATCATCTTGTTGACATTGATCTCTTCATCGGAAATATCCGGAGGCAGGCCACGGTAAAAAATACGGATCTTGATGCCCCCGGTAGCCAGGAAAAATTCAATGGTGATATTCTGATCGGTGGCATTGCCATATGAATGCTTGATAACATTGGTCACGGCCTCGTCAATGGCCAGCGAGATTTTTTGGGCCTCGGCGGCATTAAAATTGAACAGCGTGGTGATGTGCCGCGTCAATTCAACCACCATCTTCAATAGCTGGGTTTGGGAAAGAATGGAAATTGAAAAATCAGGCTTTTGGGGAAATATTGCTGAATTTTTCAATGGCTACCTGCTCATTCTGGATAAAATCATAAATTTCGGTAAAACCGACCAGATCAAAGGTTTCATACACCCGTTCGGACAGCGAACACAATTTGATGTCTCCGCCTTTTTCCCGGACTTCATCTACATAGCCCATGACGATGCCCATGCCGGCTGAAGTGATGTAGTTCAGATCCTGGCCGTTGATCAGGATATTGAAATTATTTTCCTTGATCAGGCGGATAAGTTCCTTTTCAAAACGGGCCACCTGGTGAGCATCGAGATGCCCCTTTAAATAAAGTACCGCCACACCGTTGACAATCTTGCTGCGGATCTGAAAATTTTTCATCCCCCCTCTCCAAAGAAAAAATTAATTTCCCTTTCTGCTGTTTGCGGCGAATCGGCTCCGTGAACACTGTTCTGCTGCACATCAATGGCAAAAAGGCGGCGCAGGCTCCCGGGCTCGGCCTGCTTGGGATTGGTTGGCCCCATCAGATGCCGCCAATCCTTGATGGCGCAGGGTTTCTCCAGAATCAGGGCAAAAAGCTGCCCCGATGACATATAGGTCACCAGGCTGTCATAAAACGGTTTGGCCCGGTGTTTATCATAAAAACGCGCCGCCTGGGCTGCGGTCAGGCGCTGAGTCTTTATGGCGGCGATGTGGAAATCGTTTTTTTCAATTTCCGAGATGAGCACTCCAACCAACTGGCGTTGTACCGCATCGGGTTTAATTATAGCCAGGGTTCGCTCCATGAATCACCTCAAGATTATTGTAGACCAAAACCCGCCAAAATTCAAATCTCCTGTTCAATTCAAATCAAGAATTTATTTAAATTTTTTATAGATCTCTTGACAAGCAAATTAATTGTATTATAATCGTACTATGCTTGTAGCCCATAATATTTTTCAATCAAACCCCCGCTTCTATTTGCAAATTCACTTTTTATACTGGAGGACAAACACATGAAAAAAATGCTCGCGTTTCTTGTCATCCTCTCCCTGCTTGGACATTTCAGCGTTCAGGCCCGGCCGCTCCCCTCGCAAGAGGTTGGGCGTACACTGCAGGGTACAATAACCATCTCCGGAGCCTTCGCCCTCTATCCCATGGTAGTGAAATGGGCAGAGGAATTCCGCAAACTTCATCCCCGGATGCGTTTCGATATTTCAGCGGGCGGGGCCGGCAAAGGCATTGCCGACGCTTTGGCTGACATGGTCGATATCGGCATGGTTTCCCGCGAAATTCACCCGATGGAAATCCAAAAAGGGGCATGGTTTGTTGCCGTGACCAAGGATGCGGTGGTAGCGGTCATCAACCAGGCCAACCCCCTGGTCAGGGAATTGGTGAAAAAAGGTATCAAGAAGGCCGATTTCGCCCGCATCTGGCTCAACGAAGAGCCACCGACCTGGAATGAACTCGTGGGCACCCGGGGCAACAATCAGGTTCATGTCTATACCCGCTCCGATTCCTGCGGCGCGGCCGAAACCTGGGCTCAATATTTTGGGAATAACCAGGAAGATCTGCAGGGAATAGGAGTTTTCGGAGATCCGGGCCTGAACGAAGCCGTGCGCAAGGATGCCCTGGGAATCGGCTTTAACAATATCAACTTCGCCTACGATGCGACATCGCTGCAGCCCATGGCCGGAACGGTGGTCCTGCCTATCGATCTTGACGGAAACGGACGCATCGACCCGCAAGAGAATTTTTACGGTAACCGCGACGCGATCATCAAGGCCATCGCCAATGACAAATATCCCAGCCCTCCGGCCAGGGACCTGTATTTCGTCTGCAAAGGCCAGCCCAAAAAACAGCTGGTCGCCGCTTTCATGAAATGGGTCTTGAATGAAGGTCAAAAATTCGTTGGCCAAGCCGGATATATTGCCCTCTCCAAGGCCAAGCTCTCACTGGGTCTGTCCCGAATCGGACAGCAATGACCGCGAATAGAAAGAAGGATCCCATGAAAAACAAATATATTGTCTTGGTATTGACGATCTTGCTGCTGCTTGTTTCCACTACCCGGCTGAAAGGTGAAGGTAAGTTTTCAGGCTGGATGATTGGCGACTATTATTATACGCTCGAGCATCACGATGCTGCCGTCAAAGACAACAATGGTTTCTGGTTCCGCCGCATCTACTTTACCTACGACAACACCTTGACCGATAAAATCGCCATGCGCTTTCGCCTGGAAGCGAACAGCCCTGGCGATTTCAAGACTTCATCCACACTCATTCCATATATCAAAGACGCCTACTTGTCGACGAAGATCGGCAGGCAGACCTTTATGCTGGGCCTGATCGGCACCAATATGTATGACAACGTGGAGGGATTTTGGGGCTACCGCCCCATGGAAAAAACACCGATTGACCTTTTTCGCTTCGGCAACTCCCGCGAAGTGGGGCTAGGATTAAAAGGAAACTTGGACAAAAAAGGCAAATTGACCTACGCCGTTGTCTTGGGCAATGGCGACGGGACCAAATCGGAAACCGACCGCGGCAAAGCAGTGCATGGCCGCCTCAACTTTCAGCCTGTTCCCGCATTGTTCTTGGAGTTGTACGCCGATTATACCAACCTGGGCAACGACAGTTCCGTCAATATTTTCCAGGCCTTCGCCGGCATAAAGGGCGGCTGGGGCAGGGGCGGCTTCAACTTCGGGGTCCGCAATGCCAAACAGGCCGATAGCCGCATCGACACAAAGTTCGTGTCCGTTTTCGGCGTATTCAAACTGAGCAAGACAGTGGACTTCATCAGCCGCTTCGACCGCCTGCTGGATCCCAATCCCAACGGCAGCAGGATCGATTACATCCCCATGGCCGACAATGTCAGGGCCAATGTCCTCCTGGCCGGACTCGGCTGGTCATTGAACGAGAACGTGAAGATCATCCCCAATGTAAAGTATATTTTTTACGACGCCCCCGCAAGCGGCGACAAGCCGTCAGCCGATTTCTATACCTATCTCACATTGTATTTTAAGTTCTGACTATTTCCAGGCGGGGGGACATCGCTCTCCCCGCTTATTTCAAACCAGATATCAATCACCTTTTTTTGCTGCGGGGATGAAACTGGTCGTAAACTTTCTTCACCTGGTCCTTGGCCAGGTGGGTGTAAATTTCGGTGGTAGCGTTGTGACCCTCTAATTACTATAGTTAAGCTCCAATAACAAATCTACCCCTCAAATATCCTGGCGAGAAGCTTACGCAGTTCTGAAAAAACAATGTCAAATGCGGGTAGCTTATCGACTTGATGCGCCAATCCGCGCTCCCAAAACGGAGCCGCTTCATTGATCCGATCGGGCGCAAAAAAATCCTCAACGACGGGGAATGTTATCCCTTTGAATTCACATTTCTTCTTCAATATAGCGAGTGTATCATCGATGACAATGTTTTTCTTGTACCATTTCAATAAAATCCAGACGTCATAGTAATCCCGGCTTTTGGCACGCTGGAGGATGCTCCGGAGTTTTTCTGAGACGATCTCCTCAAGTGAATACACTGATAATCGTGCATCAATGTCATCGGTGTAGTCTCGGTGGATAGGGCGGCTGTTTGATGATGAAACTATCTTCTCAGCAAAGGCGATGTCGACGCGGATATTATTCTTCTGGCCACTCGCTTTGCGTAAGGGACCATCGTAGCCGAGTTTCAATTGTGCGCTTGTAAGTTTGTCGCCCGTTTTCGGATACTGTGAATACTCGATGACCCGCATTGGAATTCCAAATAGCTGTGTGGCATTTTCAGTGGTCGTTTGAAAGATCGCCTTGATTTCTTTTGGCTTCAGAAGCTCACGGCTGGTAAAGTCGAGGTCTTCTGAAAATCGCCACTCTGGGAAGTAGCACTTTTTAAGTGCTGTTCCACCCTTGAAGAGCAAGGACTGTTGCACCGGCTCACTTTGCGACATTGCCATGAGGGCTTTCGACAACACATAGTCCTTCTCCACGATGCCGGGGTCGATCTTGGCTTGTGCCGCCTTTATGCGGATTTCAGTAGGGTCAATCATCGCTTTAGGTCAGTCGCCAGTCAGTAAGGCTTTTAGGGGTTACGTTTACACGAACATGCCAATCGGAACAGATGAAACCGGTTTTGTTCCTGTTTGGGTCTAACAGTACAATGCTCGGCGTAACCAGCTTGAGTGCTTCTTTACGCGATTTGGCAGGCCAGAGGTCAAGGGTGTCAAGAAGAAATCCCAAACGTTTGATAATCGAAACGTTTTCCATACGGATAGCGTAGTCAACCACGGTTCCAAGGTTGATGTCTTTCCTGCCGTTCCAAATGCCTTTTGCCACTTCGACGATCTCGCCACAATAGCGGGGTTGGTCGAGACAGTCGGCAATAGTCTTCTCTTTGTCAGCGACGGCAATTCTGTGGGTATCGACCCAATGTTCTGAAAACCCAAAAAAACGAGAGTCTTTTAAGCGAACGAAGCGAATGGTGATTCCCTTGAGTTCTAGCGGCAATTTCATTCTCTGCGTGGCAACAAAGATCGTGCGTGACGGCTGCTCTGTCCAGCCATAGAACTGCAGCGCTGTCCAGTAGCTCAGGTAGTACGGTTTGATCAGCTGGGAGGCGATGATAATACCTTCCTCTGTGTATTCTCCAGCCTTCCAGGCTGCAGGGGGAATAACCAGGTATTTCGCTTTCTCGATGCGAAGAAGTTTCTGCTTCCCGACAAGCCTGTGAACGATCTGTGAGACCGTCGTATTACTGAAACCAAGAAGCTTGGCCGCCGCAGCAACGGAAAACACCTTCAGCCCGCTGCTGCCGATGGTCGCGATGAGTTCCGCTTCTTGGGAGCCGATTCCGGTCATTTTTTTACGGTTTATCATTATTGCCTCAACGACAACAATCATAAACCGCTAAAATCTGGTTGTCAAGGATAATTTGCCGTAGTTGAAACTCAGAGTACTCCCCGAACCCAGCAGAGCTGCGAAGTCCCCCGCAGGGGGGGATAAGAGCCTTAGATAACAAATTTTCTTTGCTAAAAGCGCAGAAAATTTATTATAAGGCTCTAAAACGGAAGGCAAATCTTGCAGTCGCAAATTACTTTTTATTGCTGCGCGGATGGAATTGGTCATATACTCTTTTCACCTGGTCCTTGGCCAGGTGGGTGTAAATTTCGGTAGTGGTAATGGATGAATGCCCAAGCAGCATCTGCACCGATCTCAGGTCGGCCCCTCTTTCAACCAGGTGGGTGGCAAAGGAATGGCGCAGAACGTGCGGGGTCAAGCGTCTGGCCAAACCGACCATCTGCCCATAGGCCTTGATCATCTTCCAAAGCCCCTGGCGACTGAAGATCGCGCCGCGGTAATTCACAAAAATCTGTTCAGGCCGTGCCTGCTTCACCAAAAGCGGCCGGCTGAGGTCAAGATAATTCCGCAGGCAATCCCGGGATATCTCATTGAAAGGCACGATCCGTTCCTTCCTTCCCTTGCCCAAAACACGCAAAAACTCCTCGTCCAGATACACGTCGGCCAATTTCAACTGGGTCACTTCAGAAATGCGCAATCCCGTGGCATACATCAATTCCAAAACCGCTTTGTCCCTTTTGCCGATGGTCGTGGCTTGATCCGGCGCTTCCAGCAACCGGGCAATATCATCGATGGAAAGATACTTGGGGAGCTTGATCCATTTCTTGGGCAGGGAGACGGCGGAAACCGGACTGAATTCCAGCAGTTCATCCTGGAGCAGGTAGCGGTAGAAGCTTTTCAATACAGAGATCAGGTGGGCTTGGGAAGAAACAGCCCCGCCCCGCCGCCCTTCCTGGCGGATGAAATCCAGGATATGCGTTTCATCCACATGCAGATAATCCAGATGTTTTTTTTTTAGAAAAGCGAAAAACTTTTTCAACTCCCGGCGGTAGGACAAGATGGTATTGGCGGCAAATCCTTTTTCAAACTCCAGGTAAATTAAAAATTGTTCGAGGGGTGTACGCGGGGAAACGTTTTTAACCATGCTCAGAGGTAGGGATTGCTTTTCAATTCCTGCTCCAGGATGCTGGCCGCACCATGCCCGGGCAAAATGACGGTCGCGGCGGGAAATTTCCTGATCTTGTCCAGTGAGCACCTCAGCTGCAGCTCGTCTCCGCCCGGCAGATCGGTGCGACCGACATCATCCTTGAAAAGAGTGTCGCCGGTAAAAAGCAGCCCTTCTCCATATAGCAGGATGGAGCCCGGTGAATGTCCGGGGCTATGGATGACCTCAAGTTTCAGGTCGGCGGCGCCAATGGTTTCGCCGTTGGTCAAAAGACGGCTTGCGGCTGGCGGCAATTCAAGCCCGAACATGGCGGCAATCTCACGGTTAACCTGCGAACGCATTTCCTTCTCGGCCGCCTCGTGCAGCCAAAGAGGGAGATGGAAACGGCTGAGCAGCGCCGTAACGGCCCCCACATGGTCAGCGTGGCCGTGAGTCAAGATCACGGCCTGAGGCAGAAGCTTTTCTTTTTCGATTGCGGCGATGATCCTTTCCGCTTCCGCACCGGGATCAACTATGAAACAATTGCGGCTGGAAGCGGAAAAAAACAAATAGACATTTGTCTGCAATTCACCGACTGCCAATTTTAAATATGGCACAGGTTCAGGCTCCGTATTTTTTAAACTTCAGGGCATTGGCCATCATCATAGGTAAAACATCCATGGCGTAGAATGTTCCCAAAATACCGGACACACAGTTTTTTTCACTGAATTTGACTCTGGAATTCAACGTCTGCCTTTGAAAAGACGCCTTGAGCAGCACCGGGTTGGGATGCCAGGAATGGGCTTTCAGCAACGCCGGGGTGGAATGATCGCCGCTAACGACCAGGACATCAGGAGTGAGCTCGAGAATTTCGGGCAGCCAACGGTCAAATTCCTCGATGACAGAAACCTTGCCTGCAAAATTGCCGTCTTCCCCGTAAGAATCGGTCTTTTTGATATGCACGAAAAAGAAATTATACTCCGCATAATGTTTTTTCAAAGTGTCGAGTTGATCTTCAATCGTACGGCCGGTCTCCAAAATATCCATGCCCACCAGTTGGGCCAGGCCTTTGTACATGGGGTAGACGGCAATGGCAGCTGCTTTCAGCTTGAAAAGTTCTCCCAGGGAAGGAATGGCCGGGTACTTGGCAAAACCGCGCAGCAGGCAGGTGTTGGCCGGGTAGAAATCTGTCAGTTCCGCGGTCAAGCGATCGATGAAATTATTGATGATGCGTGCGGTTTTGGCCGCGGCTTTGCCCTTGGCCCGAGTGTACAAAATAGGCCGGCCGGTTGCTTCGGGATCGGCATCGCTCAACTGATCACTTAAGGCCTCGCCCGTCAGGAGCAGGACGAAACGGTGTTCCTCGCCCGAGTAAAGGCCAATCTCGACATCCTCGATCTTTTTTATTTTCTCGTGCAAATAAGCAATGATTTCACGGTTTTTTGCGGTAGAAATGCGGCCGGCGCGGCGGTCGGTGATCAAACCATTTTCCAGGGTGGCAAAATTGCCGCGAACGGCCACGCTCTTGGCGCCAACCTCGATCCCCACCCCCAGGGCCTCGAGTATGCCGCGGCCTATTTCATATTTGAGCGGATCGTAGCCGAAAAGGGAAAGATGGGCCGGGCCGCTGCCCGGGGTGATGCCCGGGGCAATGGGGTGGCTGAGTCCCAGCTCGCTTTCCGCGGCCAGCAGGTCCAGGTTCGGGGTGCGGGCCGTCTCCAGTTCGGTTTTGCCGTCAACGGGCAGGCCGCCCAATCCATCCAGCACCAGCAGCACAATTTTTTTTTCATTTTCTATGCTGATCTTCCTGAACAGTTCTTCCCGTTCCATGGTTGCTCCTGGCAATATTATCGCCGCAAAGGCGGTTTAAATCAAGCCTCGGCTTATTTACAAAAAACTCAACCTGCCCCCGACTAAAGCAAAGGATAAAGGGCAGTTATTGTTCTTCGCCGCAATAGGGGCAGGTCTTGACGCGCCGGCCCGTGGCCTTGCGGCAGTTCCAGCAGACATGGTCGGTGCGGCTTTCCCGGGCCTGGATGCGCTTCTGGATATCCTTCATTTCTGTCGTGTAATCGCGGTTCTTGCTGCCCATGCTCTCAAGGTCGTTCAGCACGTCCGTGGCCAGGGCGTAGCGCACCTTCAAATCCGCAGCCATGGTTTTCATGATCACAAAATTCAATTCAGGGGAAACGGATGGGTTTTTTTGGGCCAGGGGTATCCATTGGCCGGCTTTGGCTTTCTTGTAAATTTCCATGGGATTGGCCAGGACGATAGGCGGGAAACCGGTCACCATTTCATAAAAAAGGCTGCCGGCCGAGTAGATATCCGAGGCGAAAACCGCCTTGCC
>JALHTJ010000333.1 GCA_022865785.1 Candidatus Aminicenantota bacterium | reverse complement strand
GACGAGAACCATTTCGTGCAGAAGCCGCAGAACGCGCGGCTTTGGTGGCAGACGGTTCTCGGCTGGTTCGCGGAGAATATCGGCGACGGGAAATAATCCGCTAGATAGGAACGATTTTACCCCTTTCAGCCCCGGACAAAATGGGGCAGATCAATGGGAATGACCAGGGAAAATTCCACCAGGCCGGCGAGTGTGTCGTTTTCGTGCCAGGGCACCTGGTGGATCAGTTTTTTCACGCCGTTTTTTTCGATCGTATAGCTGTTGCTGATCCCCGTGGCCATGATGCGGCGGATCTTTTCCCGGGCGACCTCGGGGTGGCAGTCCCACAGATTCTTGCCGAGCAGGGCCTTGCCCCCGTCATGGGCGAAGGTCCGTACCGACTTGTCATTCATGTAGACGATGATGCCCTCGCGATCGCAGACCGTGACCGCCACATCCATGCCATTCAGCCAAGCAGAAGTATCCATTGTTTCCTCTTCAGGACTAGAAGACAGAGGTCAGAAGTCAGATGACAGAAAATGATTACTCTCTAGTTTTTTTCCTTTCCGGATTCTGTCATCTGCTATTCATTTATTCTGTTTGCTTCTTCTTGACCGTCGAAATCTTCAGCGGTACGTACAAGCCGCAATGCCCAATCGCGGCCGTGAACAGGGGGATGACGGCCAGAAGCCCCCACCAGCTCTTGAAATAAAAGCCCAGAGCGGCGATCGCCACGCCGACGATCACCCGGATAATGCGGTCCGTTTTTCCGACGTTGCAGGTCATGGTTTACCTCCCGGAGTGTTTCCGATTATACATATATCGCGGTTGATTGTAAATTTCCCTTTATTTCATCCGTACTTCAAATCTGCGGCGGAAATTTTTCCGCCAGGCACCGCAATTCGTCCGTGATCTCATCCAGGGCGGGGCGCCGGGCCGGCTCCTTATCGATCATGGCCATGATCAGGACGTTCAGTTCCTTGGGGACCTCATGGCTGATCTCCCTGGGCGGCAGCGGGTAGGTCTTGAGGATGCGGTGGATCACCTCGCCGGTGGCCTCCGACCAGAAGGGCTTGGAACCGGTCAGCATTTCATAGAGGATGATGCCCGCCGAATAAATATCGCCGGCAGGTGATGAGGTGCCGTCGCTGATCCGTTCCGGAGGCAGGTAGCGGATGGTGCCAATGACCACCCCCGACATGGTCAGCCGCGACTGGGCCGGGGTGATGGCCAGCCCGAAATCGAGCAGCTTGACAAAATGCTGCCGCCCGTGCCCATCGCTAACCATGATATTTTCCGGCTTCAGGTCGCGGTGCACGATGTTCTGGGCGTGGATGGCGCGCAGGGCGTCAACGATCTGCAGCATGATATCCAGCGCCGCGCCCACGGGCAGGCGGCCGTCCCTTCTGATGAGCAGGGCCAGCGACTCTCCCTGCAGCAGTTCCATGGCGATGTACCAGCAGTCTTCTATCTCGCCGCGCTCGATGATGCGCACGATGTGGGGGTGGTCCAGCTGTTCGGTGATCAGCGACTCGTGCTTGAAGCGTTTTTTCTGGTTTTCGTCGTGGAAATTTTCCTCTTTCAGCACTTTGAGGGCCACGACGCGCTTCTTGTCGAGCATGTCCTGGGCCTTGTAGACCGTGGCCATGCCGCCCGTGCCGATGGTTTCCAGGATCTTGAAGTGGCCGATCTGGGTCTTCTTCTTCCAGAAGGTGACGGCGCGCAGATACTTTTTCAGCAGCTGCCACAAGAGCACCGACACGACCATGAAGGCCAGGGCCGAGAGGAGCATGAACCACCAGGTCTGGTAAACGAAGGGGCGCAGGTAAAAAGCGAAAGAGGCGCCGGCCAGGTTCCACACCCCGTCAGCATTGGCGGCCTGCACCCGGAATCGGTAACGTCCGGGCCTGAGGTCGTTGTAGAAAGCCTCGCGGCGGCCACCGGCGGCCGTCCACTCCTTGTCGTAGCCCTCCAGCTTGTACTTGAACTCGATCTTGTCGGAACGGATGAAGCTCAGGGCCGTGTATTTGAACTCAAACCTTTGGCTTCCGGCCTCCAGTTGCAACGGCGCCGCCATGGAATTGCCCGCAGTCAGCAGGATTTGGTTATCGACCAATACCTCCTCCACCAGCACCGGCGGCACGCGGTCGTTCTTCTGGATATGGGCCGGATCGATGGTCACCACCCCCGCCAGGTTGGCGAACCACAAACGGCCGTTGTCATCTTTCCAGCCGGAGGGATTGCCATAGTTGCATATGCGGCTCTTCATGCCGTCGTTTTCATCGAACAGCCGGCCGCGCACTTTCAGTATAGGGTCGAAGGCCGCTCTTTCCAGATCACTTTTCCTGGCCCTGAAAATGCCGCGCTCGCTGCTCAGCCAGAGGTCGCTATGTACGTCTTCGACAATGGCATAGACTTGATTATCAAAAAGGCCTTGTTCGCTGCTTAGCGAACCCCACCGGCCATTTTTAAATATCTTCAAACCATGGTTACGTGTACCGACCCACATGGCGCTGTGAACATCTTCATAAAACGCAACCGCTCGGCAACCACTTAATATGTTTTTAAAGTTAAAGGCGCCATTTTTTTTCTGCTGCGCAATGCTGACACCACTTTCACCACCAACCCAAATATTACCCTGCCTATCTTCATGGATGACGTTTACTTGCTTGTCAGAAAAACCATCGGAAGTGGAATAAACGATGAATTTCCCATCGCTACGGCACAACAGGCCAGCTCCCCAAGAGCCGATCCACAAACGACCTGAACGGTCTTTGAACACGCAGCGGATATCCGCACTCGCAATTGCCGGTGGCAAAGCAACGGTCTGGAAATGGTTGTTTTGAAAATGATACAGGCCGTGATCGGTTCCCAGCCAAACGGATCCATCCGTTTCAGCTTCCAGTTGCCAGACAGTGTCATTTTTCAACAATTCACTTGGACGGAAATTTTCAAAGTGATTCCCTTGAAGACGGCTCAGGTAACCGCCATAACCGCTGATCCACAGGATTCCGGCCTCGCCCCCATGGATGCAACGCACCAGGCCTGAACTCAGCCCTTCCGCTTTTCCAAAAACCGTTATTTTTTCGTCTCGAAGCTGGGTCAATCCGCCTTCAACTGTTCCCACCCACAACGTCCCTTCGGCATCTTCATATATGGAATAGATATAATTGCTGCTTAAACCCTGTTCAGTGGCCAGAGATTGAAAAACGCCATTGCGCCAACGATGTAGGCCCCCCTCACTACCCACCCACAGGTTGCCATCGCGATCCTCGGCCAGGGAGATGATGTTGTTGGGTATCCCTGGTTTTAGAGGATAATGGAGTAAACGATCATTTTGATATTGATATAAGCCGCTGTCCGTGCCGAGCCATAAGCATCCGTTGCGGTCTTGGCTAAAAACATTGATATCACTGCCCAATTTATCAGTATCAGACAGGACCTTTCGCAATTTGTCTTTTTCCAAGCGAAATAAACCCTTTTTTTCAGTGCTGATCAGCAAGTGACCCAAACGGTCTTTCACCAGGCAGAGAATTTTTACGTATGGGAAAGCCAAATATTTTTTAAACAACCCTTTATTTCCTGGTGAGCAGTAAAATAAACCCTCGGATGACCCGACCCAAAGAGTGCCCTGGTCATCCTCAATCAAACAATTAGAGGAAATATTTGAAACCGTTGGAGAAAGGAGATGGCGTTTAAACCTTCCCTGTTCCAGGCTAAGCAGCTGTCCGCGCAAAGTTCCGATCCAAAGAACTCCATTGGAGGTAATATATAAATTATTAACAAAATGATCAAGAAATGCGGCATTGTTCTCAAAATTGGTTAATGAAAAATTAACTCCATCAAAACGCACCAGTCCATCAGCCGTACCCAGCCATAAATAACCGGAGCGGTCTTGCGCGATGGCTAAAACCGTATTGTTGGGCAGGCCGCGTTCGGTTTTCCACGTATTCAGTGTATATTGAGTTATTTTTTTTTGCGGATCAAGACCCCAAAGTCCACCAAATAAATTTATAGAAAAAACAAGCAATAAAATGCTTTTATGCAGACTCAATTTAAGCTTTAAAATAAACCAAAATTAAAAATCAACCGTTGATTACATGCGCATCCCCGCGGCAGGCCAATAACTCGATTTCGCCGTCCTGACCGGCAAAGAGGTCCTGCAGCTTGGCCAGTGCCTTTTCGGCTTCGCTGAATTCATCACCTTTTTTCGCATCATCCGGCAGCCCCTTCAAGAGTTCGCCGACTTTGCCCAGCAGTAAATTCACGTTTGCTTTTTTAATGTCCATGCTTCATCTCCTTTTCTCAAAACATATAATAATTTTAGTTTAAATGACTATGAATTACAAGAAATAAATATTTATTGATTCTTTTTTAAAACATGCCCTATCCCATGCTTGCTTGCATCGAATCCAGTGCCTTGCTACAATGGCCTTGCCATGCGGGAGATCTCCTCTTTAACCCTGGTTTTAAGCGATCAATGCAATTTTTCCTGTGCCTACTGCCCGCAGCGCCAGGGG
>JALHTJ010000063.1 GCA_022865785.1 Candidatus Aminicenantota bacterium | reverse complement strand
TTCGGGAAAATGGCAGACGAACAGGGAAATGTTGGACAGGGGGAAAACCATTTCCAGCATGCTGTTGTTGATGAAAAAATCGTAATTTCCGCTTTCGCGGCTGACAGCCAGGAAAGGATTTTCACTGCGATCGGAAACCAGCTCCGGATTGATCGGGCCCGGGTCTTTTTTATCGAAAAAATCAAGGGGCAGAATCTTGACCCGGCAGCGCGACAGGTCGATATCGTACCACTCCATGAGGTTGGCCAGGGTGACCGGCCGGTGGGCGATCAGGGTGACGTCGAACTCTTCCTGCAGAGCTGCGGCCATGGTGCAGCCGTATTTTTCGCCGCCGCCGATCAGGTGCAGGGTGTGGTCATAGATGGCCAGCCGCGGTTGGCGCCAGCCGGCAACGACCTCGCTGCGCTGCAGCAGGTTGAATGCCGCCTGCGGTCCGGACTTTCTGGCCACGGCTTGCGCCAGGGGGTGAAGCTGTGATCCGGCTGCGGGGTCTCTGCGGCCGAGAACGTGAAAAAAAGTTTCGATCCGGGCTTCAATCGGCTTCATGCTTCGGTGTAGGGGATCCCTGGACTCTCGGGAGGTCCTCAACCTGTTCCCTGAGCTCCTGCTCCTGCCTTTCCAGGTTGCGTACTTTTTCCTCGAGGCGGCGCAAACGGATAAAAGTGGCCAGATGAAAAGCAACCAGCTGATCGTTGAAGCGGTTTTGGCGCAAGAACAGGGTGTTGCTGTAGGGGCGGAAAATTCTAAAAACCACTTTTTTTAACCATACGATTGCCGGCCCGATAAAACGGCGGTGGGAAGTGATGTCCGGAGTAGGACGGCAATCGATGTCATCGTTGAGAAAGCTCAGGCGCTTGCCCATTTCTCCATCCAGTTCGCTGTCTGACAGTTGCCAGAGATCGACAGGGAAATGGTGCCGGATAGGTGCGCCGGCCAGTTCTTCCAGGCCGGCAAGGGAATCCTTGCGGCCGCGGAAATATTCTTTCAGCTTGGCAATCTCGTCTTTAATATGTTCGTCCATGTTGATGCCCTTTTTTCTTGAAGGATCATCATAACATGATTCGCCAACTGATGACAAGGAACGAAAAAAGCCAACCCGTGATGCCGGGCACCTCCGGTTTTATTTGACCAGCGGCTGGATGACCTCGGTGCAGGTCTTGCCGCTGACCTGGTCCAGGACATCGATGATGATGTCGTATTTGCCTGCGACCAGGGTGCTGAAACTCAAGTTGAGCGACAACGTTTTCTTGTCGGCTTTCAGGCTGCGGCTTTGGTCAAAGACGCTCCGTTCCTGATTGTCCTTGATGCGGATGCGCACGCCAAGCATGCCGGCGGTTTCGCTTTGGATCTTGGCCAGGGAATAATCACTGATGACAAAAGCCAGTTTTTTGGCGGCGAAGGAAAGTTCCTTGATCTTAACGCTCGGTGTTTCAAGTTCTTTTTTTCGCAGATATTCGCTGATGTAATCGGCGCGAATGTTGTTGTCATACAAAACATCGTAGCGCTTGCCCTTGACCCGGACCTTGATCTTGCCGATCTTTTTAGCGCTGGCCGGTTCGTAGGTCAGGACGTAGTAATCGTCGTTCTTTTCGCTGACAATGGCCAGGGCCGTGTCGATATTGTTGGAAGATGTCAAAGTGCCCCCGGTGGCCTCGGTAAGCGCTCGCAGGCTGTTCTCGATATCGGTAGCGACGCTGCGAAACTGCGTTTCAGAACTGTCGGTATCGTGGAACACGCGCATGAAAAAAGAATGAAACGTGGCGTTCACCTTATAGAAAAGTTTGCTGACTTCTGCGGCCGGGAAGTTTTCAGCGACATTCATTTCGCGGTCGATGGTCCGCAGCAGCCGTTCGATGTTACGGCCCTGGGCCTTGGTTGTCGGATTATCGCTGGCGGCCAGCAAAGCGATGTAGTTGCGCAACTGCCTTTCAATATCGCCGCCGAAGGCGATCTGCGGGAATTGCTCCAACTGGTAAAAATTCAGCACCCACTTTTCTTTTTTGACCTTTTCCAGATGCCTGGAAAAGTAATAAAATTTGTCGATATCCAAAGAAAGGTAGCGGCGTTTGAATTCCTGCCATGCCCGCAGATAGGTGTCCAGAAAGTTCGTAAGGTAATCTACGCTGAGATCGGCACGGCCGCCTATGGCCATGCGAAACTTGGTCATGTTAAGGCTCTGCTCGATGCTGCGCACAAAATTAAGCATCTGGTTGCGGGCGTTCTGGCTCTCGGAGCGCAACAGTTCGAGTATTTTCCCTTGGGCGCCAGGGTCGGCCCCGAGCTGTTCGAACATCAGGGTGCGGTTGTTGGCCATAACGAAGATCTGGTCCTGCGGCCTGAGAATGTTGTCGAAAAGATACAGCAGTCCATTTTCAAGTTCCTCGTTACTCGCATAAGTGCGAAAGATCAGGACAAAATAGCGGCCCGCGGGCTGTTGGGCCGGGGAGGATCCTTCCGCAGCTGCGGGCGTGGCGTTTATTTTCTTGTGAAAAAAGTAGAACCCGTTTATTTGCTGGGCCTTGCCATCCTCGCTTATTTCAAAATCCTCTTTATGCAGGCCGCCGATCGATTGTCCGTTGGCAAAAACGCGCACCGGCACTTCGACGTTCACCACAGATATGGCTTCCTTGATCGGTTCTTCGCTCTGTCCGGCCAGCAATGAAAGGGCCGCCAGGCAACCCAGGATCAAAAAAGTGCCGTTCTTCAAATTCATTGTTGTTCTCCTATTGGGGACATCTCGCTTTAGCAGTAAACAAAATCCCGGATGATTCGATCGCCCAGGATTACTCTTCTTCTTCCGCTTTTTTTATGGCCAGCGGGTCGGCATCCAGAGCCCACATGCCGCGGCCGTGGGTGGCGATGACGATGATGTTGTCCCGGGGGTGAATGACCAGGTCATGGACGTACAGCGTCGGCAGGTTGCCGCCCAGTACGTGCCAGCTTTGGCCACGGTCACGGCTGATAAAGACGGCGCTGTCGGTTCCCAGGTAAATAGTGTCAGGGTCGCGAACGTCTTCGCGCATGACATTGACCGGACCGAAGGGAATGCCGCTGCTGATGTTCTGCCAGGTTCTGCCAAAATTGTCTGATCTCCATACGTAGGGTGCGAAATCGTCATCCCGCTTCCCGTTCTGAGTAATATAGACCGTGCCCAGCTTGTAACGCGAGGCCACCAGGCGTGAAACCCATTTCCGGGCGGGCAGCCCGGCGCTGATCTCCAGCCAGGT
>JALHTJ010000062.1 GCA_022865785.1 Candidatus Aminicenantota bacterium | reverse complement strand
GAAGGCACGCTGATGACCGGAACGACCGACGAGTATGTGCGCACCACCAACTTCAATTTCGGGCGCGGCCGCTTCTTTTCCCCGGTGGAGAGCAACGGCGCCCGCAACGTGGCCGTGCTGGGCAGCGAAGTCGCCGCCCATTTGTTCGAAAAGCAGGATCCCCTGGCCAAAACGGTCAAGATCGACGGCATTCGCTTCCGCGTCATCGGCGTGCTGGATAAGCAGGGCAGCACCCTGCTGGGCAACTTTAACCCCGACAACCAGGTCTACATCCCTATCGGAACGGTTTTCAAGTACTTCAAACGCAACCGGGATTCGGTGACCATCGTGGTGCGCGCGCGCAGCACGGAAATGATCAACACCACCAAGGAAGAGGCGCTCGGACTGATGCGCCGCGTGCGCGGCCTGATGTACGACGAAAAGGACGATTTCGCCATCAACCAGCAGGAGGGACTGACTGAAAACTACAACCGGGTCGTGGGCGTGATCAAGCTGGTCGGCCTGTTCATCACCGGGCTCTCCCTGCTGGTGGGCGCCATCGGCATCATGAACATCATGTTCGTCTCGGTGAAGGAGCGCACGCGCGAGATCGGCATCCGCAAGGCCATCGGCGCCAAAAAGCGGACGATCATGGGTCAGTTTCTTACCGAGGCCGCGGTGATCTGCCTGATCGGCGGGCTGGTCGGGCTGCTGCTGGCCATCGGCTTGAGCATGATCATCAACAAGTTCCTGCCCACCAGCGTGCAAATAAACACGGTAATTCTGGCTATCACCATCTCGCTGCTGACCGGCATTGTCTCCGGCCTGGCCCCGGCCTGGACAGCTGCAAAAATGGACCCGGTCGAAGCCCTGAGGTACGAATAATGAAATTCTGGGAAGTTCTGAAAGTCGCCTTCGGTTCGCTGCGCAGCAACAAGCTGCGCTCCTCGCTGACGGTGCTGGGCATCGTCATCGGCATTTTTTCCATTATTTCCATCAGCACCGTGATCACCATGCTGCAGAACTCCATCAGCGAAGGGTTGGCGCAGCTGGGCAAAAACACCTTCCAGATCCAGAAATTCCCGGCCATGCAGCAGGGCCGCTTGAGCGACAAGATCCGCAACCGCAAGAACATCAACGTCGAGGATTATTACCGGCTGAGAGCGATGCTGGATGAAGCGAAACTGGTCGGCGCCGAACAGTGGCAGTTCGGCAAGCTCTTCAAGTCGCAATGGGACGAGACCAACGCCAACATCCAGCTGGTCGGCGGCACTCCCGAGGCCATGGTGACCAACGACTGGGCCATCGACAGCGGCCGGGTCATCAACCAGAATGACATGGATCACAACAAGCGTGTCTGCGTCCTGGGCACCGATGTGGCCAAAAAACTCTTCAAGCACGTCGATCCGCTCGAGCAGGAGGTCAAGGTTGACGGCCTGCGCCTGACCGTCATCGGCGTTTTCGCTGAGCAAGGGCAGATGTTCGGACAATCGATGGACGGCTTCGTGGCCACGCCGCTCTCCACCTTTCAGACCAAGTACGGCAAGACCAGCCGCAGCCTCAACATCACCATCATGGCCCACAGCTCCGTCACCTATAACAGCACCATCGACGCCGCCATCGGCTACATGCGCACCATTCGCAAGGTGGCGCCCGGCGAGGAGAACGATTTCGACATTTTTTCCAACGAATCGATTATCGCCCAGGTGGGCCAGATCACCCAATACGTGCGCCTGGGCGCCATCGTGATCGCTTTCATTGCCCTGCTGGCCGCCGGGGTCGGCATCATGAACATCATGCTGGTTTCGGTGACCGAACGCACCCGCGAGATCGGCATCCGCAAGGCCATCGGGGCCAAGAAGCGCAACATCCTCTTCCAGTTCCTGATCGAAGCCATCACCCTGTGCCAATTCGGCGGCATCATCGGCATCACCCTGGGGTTGGGCGCCGGCAACCTGGCCGGCAAATTCCTGAACGCCGCCCCGGCCCTGCCGCTCGACTGGGTGCTGACCGGGATCGTCCTCTGCGTGGTGGTCGGCGTCGGCTTCGGGACTTACCCGGCCTGGAAGGCGGCCAACCTCGACCCCATCGAAGCGCTGCGCTACGAGTAACAACCAATCCGCAGAAGCATAGGGCTTGGCGTACGGCACACGGCGCCAGGTTGACGTTAAAAAAAAAGTCAATTTTTCAAACAGCAATTCCCGTAGACCGTAAAAAGGTCAAAAACCAGCAACCCAAAATTTCGAATGAAGAATCGTAT
>JALHTJ010000332.1 GCA_022865785.1 Candidatus Aminicenantota bacterium | reverse complement strand
CTTTGATCTCATCCATATCGGCCATATTCGCTACCTTCAGCAAGCCAAGGCCAAGGGCGACATCCTGGTGGTCGCCTTGAATTCCGATTCCTCGCTGAAGCAGCTGAAAGGCGCCGGACGCGCCCTGATCGACGAGCGCGGTCGGGTTATGATCATTTCCGCCCTGGCTTGCGTGGATTATGTGACCATTTTTGCTGAGACGACAGTCGAAAGAGTGCTGCTGACTATCACCCCGCATTTTCACTGCAAGGGTTCCGATTATACTATTAATTCCATCCCGGAAAGAGACATTGTCCGCAGTTATGGCGGCGAAATGGCCATTGTTGGTGGAGACAAGGTCCACTCCACATCGCTGATAATTGAAAAGATCAAGGAATTGCACGGTTAAATTGAAAAGCATCGCCATTATTCGTTTGTCCTCGCTGGGGGATATCGTGCATACGCTTCCCGCATTCCAGGCGCTGCGCCGGCACTATCCTGATGCTGAGATCAGCTGGATCGCGGAAGCGGCCGGGGCCGCATTATTGGAGAACTTTCCGGGAATAGATCGGATTATTGTCTTCGATCTGAAAGCCCGGAAAGGCTCGATCGCCAGAATAAAATACCTGATTGGCTTTGTACGCCGCTGGCGGCGCCAATTCGATCTGGTTCTGGATTTTCAGGGATTGATCAAGTCGGCACTGCTTTCCTTTTTGTTGGGCGGCAGTCGATTGGGATTTGCATCCGGCAACGCTCGCGAATCGATGGCGGCGCTTTTTTATTCCCGCCGGGCCGTTTATTTCCCCGAGGATCGCCATGTTATTTACAAAAACATGCATCTGCTCTCTCTGCTGGGCAGCAGTTCCGCTGCTGTCGAATATCCCGTGCAAGAGTGGGTGCCCTCCCGGCAGCTGAGCGAATTTCTCGAACAAAATAATTTGCACGACCAGGGCTGGATTATTCTGAATGTCGGTGGTGGCTGGCCCAGTAAACTTCTCTCTGAAAAACAATGGCTGCAGATCGCCAGCGGCTTAAAAGATGATTACCGGCTGGTGATGCTCTGGGGCAATGAAAAGGAACGGGAAACGGCCGCGGCGGTATCCCGGCAAAGTGGAGTACTGCTCGCTCCATTCATGAATTTCAGCGATCTGCTTTATTTCATCAGTCATGCACGGCTGGTCATTTCAGGAGACACTTTGGCCTTGCATCTGGCCGACTTGACCCGCACTCCCGCAGTTGGAATATTCGGGCCGAGTTCACCGCAGCGCAATGGTCCGTTGTTTTCGGAAAGTCGTGCGCTATATCGTGAGCTCGCCTGCAGTTTTTGTTACCGGCGCAAATGTGATACAATGAGTTGTATACGAGATATTGTGACCGAGGATATCATAGAGGCGGCAAGAAGAACAGATGCGCAACACAACCGAAACGCTGATTAAATACCGTTCTTTTATCGGTATTTTATGCCTGGTTGCCGTCCTGTGGTTGGCCACGCCCACGGCCCGGTCGATCTTCATCGGATTTTTCTTCATGATGATCGGCATGTTCTTCCGGGGCTGGTCTTCAGGCTACATCAATAAAGACAAGGAATTAGCCACCGATGGTCCGTATTCCCTGACCAGAAATCCGCTCTATTTTGGCAACCTGTTCATCGGATCCGGAATCGCCATAGCTAGCAACAATGTGCCCACGGTGCTGATCTTTCTTGTCTATTATTTTACTTTTTTTACTTTCCTGATCATCGTGGAAAGAAAACGCCTGCGGAAACGTTTCGGCTCACAGTACGATAAATGGGCAAAGCAGGCCAATCTTTTTTTTCCGAAAATCAAAAAAATTAGAAAATTCAATTTTAATATCTCTTATTACATGAAAAACAGGGAATACCGGGTGTTGTTCTACTCTCTTTTCGTGATTGCGGTGTTAATCATCAAATTTCTCAAGAAAATCGGCTTTATCGATGGCATAGGCAAGTGAGATTTCTTTTAAAAATCCGTTAAATTGATTTTTCAAGTTAATTTTGCTACTATACAAGCATGACTAAACTCAGGGTGATTTTTTTAGCGAGTTCTTTTTTAATCGCCATTATCGGGTTTTTTTGGCTGAACCATCCTGATTTTTCACTCTCTTTTTCAAGCAAACAGTTCCTCCCTGTCGCCCCCGGTTTTCAAATTACAGGCATATCCGAAAAAGGCAATGTCTGGCTGGACAATGATGAAACGCACCCGGTGAATATCAAAACCTTGAATTTCGTTTCTGAAACCCAGCTCAGATCCGACGACCAAACCGCTTGGGAATTCTTTTTTGAAGGTTTCCTTTTTACGGCCCTGCCTGGAAGCGCCATTCATTACACCCCGCAGACCCGGGAACTGATCCTGGAAAAAGGGGAATTTTACTGGGACAAAAAACTCGCTGCTCAAAAAGTCGAAATTTCCCTATTCAAGGCAGGCAATATTTTCCGGCTATCCGCATCCGGCCGCATTCGCCTGGGCTTCAGCTCAATTGAGATCTGGAATTTTTCCGGGCAACTCGATTTTGATTACAATGGCAAGTTTTTTCAATTAAAGGGATTGCAGTACCTCGACACAAAAAACGGCAACAAAATACCGCCGGCCAATCTTTTCCCAGCCCCACCTTTTGTTTCACCACAAGCGGAAACCATTGCCCTAACCCTTGCCAATGATACCATCATCCAATTCAAATGGAAGAATGTCCAGGGAGCGAGGAATTATCTGCTAAAAATCTATCCTTCAGCCATGCGGGACAATCTTTTGTTGAGCAAAGTGGTGGCCAGCAATTCCATCGTGTTGGATATCATGTCATTCATTGAATACAGCGAGCTGTACTGGGAAGTGGCAGCTTTCGATACGGCGAATCAAATCGAATCCGCGCCGGCCAAAATGGGCGTGATCAAGATCAGCAGTTCACTTTTGAAAAAAGGGCTGTTGCCCCAACCGCCGCAAATCGAGGTAGACTCTTTATCGGTCAGCGGCAATATGGTGCTGATCAAGGGTAGAACCGATCAAAATGCCCAATTGTCCATTGATGGAGTTGCCGTCCAGCTGGCCAGCGAAGGAAAATTTATCCACACCATTTCCTATAGAAGTATCGGGGTCAAGAGCATTGTATTCAGGGCGGTAGCGCCTTCGGGGTTGGAGTCGGTTTTTTTAAAGCAAGTGACCATTTTTGATGAATAGAAACAAAGTGCGATCGGAATTTTTTTAAGGAGCATGCCTATGGGATTAATGGCAAACATGTACAATTATTTTTCTTCCGATCTGGCTATCGATCTCGGTACGGCCAACACTCTAGTGTATATCAGGGGCCGGGGGATCGTTCTGCGGGAACCTTCCATTGTAGTGGTTGATGACCGAAACGGCAGGATCCAAGCGGTTGGAATGGAAGCCAAGGATATGCTGGGCAAAACTCCGGCCAATATCCGCGCCATAAGGCCCATGAAAGACGGAGTAATCGCCGATTTTGAAACCACTGAAAAAATGCTGCAGTATTTTATTAAAAAGACAAGAACCGGGAATCAATTTCTGAAGCCGCGCATCGTGATCGGCATTCCTTCCGAAATCACTCAGGTGGAGCGGCGGGCTGTTCGCGATGCTGCCCTGCGTGCCCGCGCCAATGAAGTTTTTCTTATTGAACAGGCCATGGCCGCGGCCATCGGCGCCGATCTGCCGATCACCGAACCCGGGGGAAATATGATTGTGGATATCGGCGGCGGCACGACGGATGTTGCGGTCATCTCCCTCTCCGGCATCGTGATCTCCAAATCGATCCGCATTGCCAGCAACGAAATGGACGAAGCCATCATTCAATACATCAAAAAGAAATACAACCTGCTGATTGGTGAGAGAACGGCGGAACAGATCAAAATCAAGATCGGGTCTGCTTTTCCCTTGGATGAGCCTTTGGAAATGGAAATCAAGGGCCGGGATCTTACCTACGGGATCCCCAAAACGCTAAATGTTAATGACAGTGAGATCCGTGAAGCGCTGGAAGGGGTTGTGCAAACACTTATTGAAGTGGTGAAAAACACTTTGGAGAAAACCCCGCCGGAACTTGCGGCCGATATTGTCGATCGCGGCATCATCATTTGCGGCGGTGGAGCTTTGCTCAAGAACCTTGATAAACGGCTGCGGGAAGAAACATCACTGCCGATCTTTATTGCCGATGACCCGCTGTCTTCAGTGGTTTTGGGAGCAGGGAAAATTCTGGAGAATTTACCGCTTCTGAAAAAAATCGGCAATGCGCTATAATCCTGGCAAGAGTGAACTCAGCACTGAAAAAAAATCAGCTGTTCTGGTTCTAATACTTTTTGTCAATTTGATCCTGATCTCTTCTCAGATTATTTTAAAAAATCGCCAATCGCTGCTGCAATCGGTGATTGCCAACATGCTCATGCCTCTGCAGATCACGTTTCAAAAATCATCCGATTTTGTCAGTGCCGAGCTGGACCGTTACTTTTTTTTGCGGAATGTATTTAAAAAATACCAATTGCTGAAAAAACAATATTTGGACCTGCGGATTCAAGTTTATGCGCTAAAGAGCGAGCTCCGCGATCTGAACGTTTTGGCCCAGGTCAAGAAAAATTCCCATAAGTTTGTTCTGGCCACCGTGGTTTCGGTTGACGTGAATTTCCCCTACGCCCAGGTCATGATCGATCAGGGAATGCGCGCCGGTCTGGCGGAAAATGATGTGGTACTTAACACCGATGCCGAATTGGTCGGGAAAATAATCAGGCCGCTGACCGCTTTTTCAGCCCAGGTTCGCCTGATAACCAGTTCCATCGGCGGCACCGGAGCGTATATTGAGAGCAACATGCTGGAAGGTCTGCTCAAGGGCGACAACCGTGCGGAATGCAGTTTCCAATATCTCCTGGCCAACAAGGCGGTGCGCCTTGGTGATACCGTGATCACTTCTGGAACTGATTTGATTTATCCCAATTACCTGCCGATTGGCAGGGTGATCAAGATTGACAAGGATTATTTGACCCAAAGAATTCAGGTAAGGCCTTTTTTTGTAGACAAGCCTCTGAAAAAGCTGATGGTATTGCTGCATGAATAACCGTTTTCGGAATATTCTTTTGGTTGCCTTGGTCATCGGCCAGTTCGTTATTTCCCGTAATTACCATTCATGGCGCCTGAATATTGATCTGCTTTATCTGATCATCTTTTATATTGCCATTAAATCTGGGTTCATATCCAGCGTACTCAGTGCAGCTTTTATTGGTCTTTGTTCCGATTATCTTTCCGGAGGCGTCTTGGGCGCTTTTTCATTTTCACGCACTCTGGCCGCCTTTTTTTTGAATGCCATGGCCAGGTTCCTGGATTTAAAAAAGAACGTGTTCATCTTTTTGCTGATCTTCGTCTCCCTGTTCTTGTCCAATTTGGTGGCCTTTGTTTTTCATGTTCTGATCTTCAATCTCAAAATCACGACCAGTCTCCTTTTCTATCAGCCGCTGACAACCGCTATCGTCGGCACGATCATTTTGGGATTAAAGAAAGTGAAATCCCTTCTGGATGTATCTTAGCAAACGGAAAATCAGCTCCGACTTTGTGAAAAGGGCGGCCATCGTCTCGACTGTTTTTCTGATTGGCACATTTTTTTTCATTTTTGCTGCTTTCTGGAGCATCCAGATCGTTCACAATGAAAAGTACACCCAACTGGCCATCAAAAACATAACCCGCGTTATTGACTTGCCGGCGCCGCGGGGTATGATCGTGGACCGATTGGGAAGGGTGCTCGCCGAGAACAAGATCAATTTTACCCTGTACCTGGTCCGGGAAAACGTGGAAAAATTGGAAAAAACCATTGAAAAAGCCAGTTATTTTTCCGGCAAGAGCGTTGCCGACATAGACCAGATCATTGACAAATACAAAAAATACTCCGGTTTTTACCGTATCCCCATCAAAAGCAATCTGCCCTGGGAGACGGTTATTTTTATCCAGAGTCGGCAGGACGAATTTCCTGAATTTGAGATTGGCATGGAACCCAGCCGGACCTATCCGCAGGCCCATCTCGCCGCCCACCTGTTGGGCCATATCTCGGAAATAACCGAAACGGAATTGAATGCAGACAAGTCCGGAATTTACGGTTTTGGGGATCTGGTCGGCCGCAGCGGCATCGAGAATCAATACGAGACGTTTTTGCAGGGAGTGAAAGGCCGTCAGACCGTGATCAAGAATAATGTGGAGAGGATCCAGCGCGTCAGTTCTGAAGTAAAGCCCGAAATCGGTGAGACCGTTGTCCTTACCCTGGATTTGCGTTTGCAGGAATTCATTGAAAATCTTCTCGCTAATGAAAACGGCGCGGTCGGAGTCCTGGATCTGAAAACCGGCGGTGTCCTGGCCTTGGTCAGCAAACCCGATTTCAACCCCGAAATATTTTCCCGGGAAATGGGGCGGGAAGAATGGCAGGCGATAAGCAATGATCCGCAAAAACCTCTGCAAAACAAGTTTTTACAGGGGATTTATTCGCCGGGTTCAGTTTTTAAAATCATCATGACCTTGGCCGGGCTGCAGGAAAAAATCATCTCTCCCAATTCAGCGGTTTTTTGCTCGGGCAGCCAGGTTTTTTATGATCGCGTGTTTCACTGCTGGAATCCGGGCGGGCACGGGGTGGTAAACCTCTTTGCCGCCCTGCAGAATTCCTGCAATATTTACTTCTACAATCTGGGCATGAAAATGGACATCGACACCATTGCCAGCTATGCCCGCCTCATGGGTCTGGGAAAAGAAAGCGGTATCGATCTGCCCAATGAAAAAGCCGGGCTCGTGCCCGGCAGCGCCTGGAAAATGAGTACTTTTAACCAGAGGTGGTTCCCGGGTGAAACCATTTCAGTTTCGATCGGTCACGGCAGCCTAAACGTTACACCTGCGCAAATGCTCAAACTGATCGCCACCGTGGCTTTGCGCGGGCGGATGCCGGAACTGCATCTGCTGCAAAGAATTGAAAAACAGGGAAAAGTCGTCAAGGAATTCGCGGCCGGATTTTCCAGGGTTCCCATAGACGAAAAAAATTTTGAGCTGCTCATTGAGGGCCTGTTCCGGGTGGTCAACAGCGAAGGAACCGGACGGGCGGCAAAGATCGATGGTCTGGACATCTGCGGCAAAACGGGCACCGCCCAGATCATCGCCAAGGAAAATCCCCGCTACAAAAAATTGACCCAGGAAAAAAGATTCATGCCTCATTCCTGGTTCGTGTCGTTTGCTCCCAGAGTGAACCCGCGTCTGGCCATGGTGGTCCTGGTTGAAAACGGCGGCGACGCCGGTGCGATTGCCGCGCCGCTGGCGGCCCAGATCTACAAAAAGTATTTTGAAAATGAAGGACTACTTTAAATATTTCGACAAGTTCACTTTTGTTTTGCTGCTGCTGCTTTCCCTGATCAGCATTTTCCTGATTTACAGCGCCGGTTATTCTTCCCACGAAACCCATTATCTGAAACAGGCGGTTTGGTTGATTGTTTCATTGCTGGTTTTTTTTATCGTCTTTGCACTTAAAATCGATTTCATTTTCCGCAATGCCTTCGCTGTGTATCTGGCTCTGATTGTCATCCTGGTTATGCAAATTGTTCTGGGCGGCACTGTGGCCAGGACCAAAAGCTGGTTCCAGCTCTGGGGAATCGGTTTCCAGTTTTCCGAATTCGTCAAGATCCCGCTGGCATTGTACCTGGCCAAGATTCTGACCCAGTTCGAAGTGATTGATTGGAAAGCATTTATCAAATTGGTGGGTGTCATCGTTGCCCCGGTGGCCTTGATCATCCTGCAACCCGATATGGGCGTTTCGTTCATTCTTTGTTCCTTCGTCCCTTTGGTAATCTTGTTGAAAAAAGTAAAGCCTGCCGTGCTGGTGATCTCACTGTTGCTGGTCATTTTCAGCGGTATTATTGGCTGGCATTCCATTTTGAGACCCTACCAGAGGGATCGCATCATCTCCTTTCTGAATCCCTCTGAATACAAAACCTCCACCGGCTATCAAATCATTCAGTCAAAGATCGCCATCGGTTCGGGTGGGCTGAGTGGTAAGGGTTACCTGAAAGGCTCACAGTCGCAATACCAGTTCCTGCCGGCGCGGCATACCGACTTCATCATTTCGCTCATCGGTGAGGAATTCGGTTTCATCAATACCGGCTTGCTGTTTTTTGTGTTCTTCATCTTTTTTTACCGTCAATTCAAATTCAATTTTAAAAACGACGAGGAATTTTATTTCATCTACCTTTTCAACGGTCTGATCCTGTTCCAATTCATAATCAATGTGACCATGGCCATCGGCTTTTTCCCGGTTCTGGGAATATCGCTGCCCTTTGTTTCTTATGGAGGTTCATCGCTGCTCTCCCTCTTCATCGGCGAAGCGATTGTCTTCCGCATTAAAATCAACAATTATCTAACATGAACAGCCGTGAACTATTGGGCCGTTTAAAAAATCCCCAGGCATTCATAGGCAGGGAGATCAACGCCAACCGCCGGGAATTCAAGAGCAGCGATATCAACATTTGCCTGGTTTTTCCCGACACCTACGCCATCGGCATGAGTCATTCCGGGATGAAGATTCTCTATCATTTGCTCAACGGCATGGACGGCGTGCATGCCGAGAGGGCTTTTGTTCCTGAGCCGGAAAATATCGCGATTTTCAATGAAAACAAGGTGCCCTTGTTTTCTCTGGAAAATAAGATACCGCTGGCAAGTTTCGATCTGATCGGCTTTTCCCTGCTGAGTGAACTGAATTTCACCAACGTGCTCCAAGTCCTGGAAATGAGCGGCTTGCCCTTGCTTTCCGCCCAACGCCAGGAAGGGGATCCGTGGGTGGCTGCCGGGGGCATTGCCGTGGCCAATCCTGAGCCCCTGCGTGTCTTTATTGATCTTTTCGCGTTTGGTGACGGCGAAGCCATTTTTCCGGATTTGATCGCCGTATTGAAATCGGCGCGGAGCCAAAAAAAAAGCCGGGTCGCGGTGTTGAAAGATTTTGACCGCGTGGATGGGGTCTATGTCCCCAGCCTGTATGTTTTGAAAAAAGCGGGCCCCTTTATGGTTCCCGACCTCGGCGGCAAAATGATTAAGAAACGGGTATGCCCGGACCTGAACCGTATCCAGGCCGAGCCGGCCGAGATCGTACCCATTTGCGATGTGGTCTTCAACCGTCTGAATGTGGAGATCGCCCGCGGCTGTCCGCAAAATTGCCGTTTCTGCCAAGCCAAATCATATTACGCTCCCTTTCGTTACCGGGAACCCGGATTCACCCTTGATTTCATTAAGGAATCTCTGGCTGCGACCGGTTATGAGTCTTTTTCTCTGGCTTCGCTGAGTTCCGGCGATTATCCTGGTCTGGCGGAACTGCTGCAGCGGATCCCAACCATCGTTCAGCCGGATATTTCCGTTTCCATCCCCTCGCTGCGCCCTTCGACCCTAAGCGATGAAATGCTTTCCATTTTGGCCATGTTCCGCAAAACCGGAATCACCATCGTCCCTGAAGCGGGCAGTGAGCGTCTACGCCGGGTCATCAATAAAAATGTCACGGATGCCGAGATTTTTCAGGCCCTGGATATTGCCTGGCGGCACCGCTGGCAGAAAATAAAAATGTATTTCATGCTCGGCTTGCCCAGCGAGACCATGGAAGATATTGAAGCTATCGTCCTGCTGTTGGAAAAGATATTGGCCATGGCCCGGACCCGCCAGGCACGGATCAACATTCATGCTTCGTTCTCAGCCTTCGTTCCCAAGTCGCATACCCCGCTGCAATGGGCGGCCAGGGCCCCTGTCGCCGAACTGGAAGAAAAAATGGCCTTGATAAAAAAAAGGCTAAAACATCACAAAAACCTTAATCTTGATTTTCATTCTGCCTCCCGGGGCCTGATCGAGACCATTTTGGCGCGCGGCGACGCCCGTGTGGGCGAGATTTTGCTGCAAGCCTTCCGGCGCGGGGAGACCTTCAGTGCCTGGGACATCCATTTCCATTTTCCGGTCTGGGAGGAATTAATCGGACTGGAGGCGGGAACTGATTTTCTGTCCGAGTTTCCGTTGGATACAGAATTCCCCTGGGATTTCATCCAATTGAATTTCCATAAACCATTCCT
>JALHTJ010000061.1 GCA_022865785.1 Candidatus Aminicenantota bacterium | reverse complement strand
TAGAAAATGAACTGGAAAACGTTACTTTTGAATTATTTCCGGAAATCAGGGAAATCAAGC
The DNA here is from genome assembly GCA_022865785.1 of Candidatus Aminicenantota bacterium. Taxonomy (GTDB): domain Bacteria; phylum Acidobacteriota; class Aminicenantia; order UBA2199; family UBA2199; genus UBA2199. The sequence goes on along the minus strand of JALHTJ010000061.1, from coordinate 12,321 downwards.
GAAAAATGTTGCGAGGAGGATGCGATCTCGTGCAAATGACAGGCAGTGGTTCAGCGGTATTCGCTATCGGCCCGGCAAATAAAATTGCTGCCTTGCCCGGAACACTGCCCGGCGTAATACAGACCCGGACCATGACAAGAAAAAATTATCAGGAGCGAATTGGGGTGTGGCCAAGCGGTAAGGCATCGGCCTTTGGAGCCGAGATTCGTAGGTTCGAATCCTACCGCCCCAGAAAAACCCGATGACAAACGAGAATAAATTTTTGATTTTTTCAGGTTCTGCCAATGAAAAACTTGCCGGCGAAATCGCCAGGAATCTGCACCGCACATTGGGTCAGTCGGTATTGGATGTGTTTTCCGACGGCGAGATCCGTTTTCAGAGCCACGAAAACGTCCGCGGCGCCGATGTGTTCATCGTGCAATCACTCTGCGCGGACAGCAATTTCCATATCATGGAGCTGCTGCTGATGGCTGACGCATTCAAAAGGGCCTCGGCCCGCCGCATCACGGCAGTGATCGCCTATTACGCTTATGCCCGCCAGGACCGCAAGGACAGGCCCAGGGTCGCCATTTCGGCGCGGCTGCTCGCTGATCTGCTGGAGACCGCCGGTTTTTCCCGGGTCCTGACCATTGATCTTCACGCCGCCCAAATCCAGGGTTTTTTCAACATTCCCGTCGATAACCTTATGGCCCTGCCTGTCTTCATTTCCCATTTCAAAAGGATGAAACTGCGGGACCTGGTCATTGTTTCACCCGACGCCGGCGGCGTGGAAAGGGCTCGTTTATTCGCGCGCAAGCTGAACGCCGACCTGGCCATCGCCGATAAAAAAAGGACGGCTCCGAACGTGGCCGAGTTGATGCATATCATCGGTGACGTGGAGAACAAGAACGCCATCATCGTCGACGACATCATTGACACCGCCGGCACCCTGAGCGCGACCATCAACGCCCTGAAAAAAAATGGTGCCAAAAAAGTCTTTGCCGCCTGTACCCACGGTATATTTTCCGGAAATGCCCTGGCCAGGATCAATGAGGCGCCCCTGGAAAAAATATTTGTCACCAACACTATTCCTTTGCGCTGCCGTCCGGATGAATGCCAGAAGATCGAAGTGCTTTCCGTATCCAAGCTCTTCGCCGACGCCATTGCCAGTATCCACAAGGAAACTTCCGTTTCGAAATTATTTTTGTAAAAATAAAAGAGGTGAAAATGGAAAATTTGATCACGATTAACGCGGAACTGAGAAAAGAAATAAGCAAGCAGGCCCGCAAGGGGCTGCGGGCCCAGGGCAAGATCCCGGCCATTCTTTACGGTATCACCGCGGAAAGCATCCCCATCGCGGTGAACCTGAGCGACATCAAGGGCATCCTGAAATCAGAGAACAAGGAAAACTCGCTCCTGCGTATCACCCAGGGCGAAAAATCCAAATTCGACGCCATGATCAAGGATATTCAGTACGATTATTTATCAGACCACATCATCCATGTCGATTTTATCCGCATCGACCTTAACAAGCCCGTGGAAGTCGAAGTGCCCGTGGTGCTCGAAGGAGAACCCATCGGTGTCAAAACCGAGGACGGTCTGCTGGAATTCATTTCGCGCGAAGTGCTGGTGCGCAGCTTGCCCACCAGTATTCCCAAGGAGATCCGCGTGGATATTTCGGCCCTGCATATCGGCCAGTCAATCAAGGTGGAGACCCTGGCCAAAACCGAAGCCTATCAAATCCTCTCTCTGGCCAACACTGTGATCTGCGCCGTGGCCGCCAAAGCCAAGGAAGAGGTTGTTGAGGTGGAAGAAGTCGTTGAAGAAGCCGTTGAAGGCGCTGAAGCCGCACCGGAAGCCGCCGCCGGCTTGGAAAAGGCCAAGGAAACAGACAAAGATAAAGACAAAGGCAAAGATAAAGACAAAGATAAGGACAAAGATAAGGACAAAGGCAAAGATAAGGACAAAGGCAAGGGCAAAAAGGAGGGATAAATTTTTGTTTTCATCGGTTTGGGTAATCCAGATAAAATATATGAGAAAAGCCCGCACAATGCCGGATTCATGTGCATTGAGGAGATCTGCCGCCGTCACGACATCGCTTTGGCCGGCCTGGGCAGGATCCTGCATTATAAAAAAGCGCGCATCTGCGGTCAAGATGTCGTCCTGGCCAAACCCATGACTTATATGAACGAATCCGGACTTGCCGTTCACAAGTTGCAAAAGATGTTCTCGTTCGCTTATTCCGATATGCTGGTGATCTATGATGACATCGACCTGCCGCTGGGCAGCATCCGCATCCGCGAAAGGGGGAGCTCCGGTACCCACAAGGGGATGCGCTCGGTGATCCAGCATTGCGGCACCCAGGATTTCCCCCGCCTGCGCATCGGCATTCGCAACCCCGTTCGCAGAACCGCGGACATCATTCGCTATGTATTGAAGCCCCTCAGGGGCCAGTCCTTTGCCAAACTTCAGGAGGGGGTCGTCAGTGCCGCCGAAGCGGCGCAAATGATTTTAGAAAATGATATTCACGGTACCATGAATATATTCAACAGGAGAAAGAACTCCTTGCTTCTTCAAAAAGAAGAGGCTAAAACATCCACAAGGAGGAAAAATGAATAGCAGGTATGAGATTGGCTTCATCATAACCCCCGAGGTCAATGAGGAAGAAGTCAAAAAAATCATCGAGTCCATCACCACCACCATCAAGAAAGCCAAGGGCGTTATTGAAAATCTTGATGAATGGGGAAGAAAAAAAATGGCCTTTCCAATTAAAAAAAACCTGGAAGGCTATTACGTGTTCATCCAGACCGAAGTCGACGGCGCGATCATCACTACTCTGGAAAGGCGCCTGAAGCAAATGGAAAAAGTGCTGCGCTTCATCACTCTGCGGCTTGATGACAAGCTGAAGAAATCCAACAAACTGACCAAAAAATGGGCCAAGATCGACAAGATCCGCAAAAAAACCATGGAAAGCCGCAGCGAGGAAAGGGAAAGCGAGGATGTTTCAGAGAAAGAGGAGGAATCAGATGCAGATGAGAAGTAGTAGCGGTGACGGCAAACCCCCCAAAAAGTATTATTCGGCGCGCAAAAAATACTGCGCATTCTGCAAAGACAAGATCACGCTGATCGATTACAAGAATCACAAAAATCTGGAGAATTTTATTTCCGAGACCGGGCGCATTTTTCCGGCCCGGGTCAGCGGCACCTGCGCCTATCACCAGAAGCAATTGTCCAAAGCCATCAAGAGAGCCCGGCAGATGGCTTTGCTCAGATTCACCGAAGAAAAAAAGAGGATCACATGAAAGTCATATTGACCTCGGATGTCGAAAAAGTCGGCAGCCTGGGAGATATCATTGAAGTGAAAAAGGGCTTTGTCCGCAATTTTCTCATGCCCAGAAAGCTGGCATTGGAAATCACCGCGCACAACGTTGCGCTCATGGAAGGCAAGAAAAAGAAACATCAAAAAAAGCTGGAATTGGAAAAACTCTCCGCCGTTGAACAAAAACAAAAGCTGGATGGGGTGTCCATCTCCATTAAAAAGAAAGCCGGAGAGAACGATGTGTTGTTCGGTTCGGTCACCACGGCCGAGATCGAAAAAGAACTCGCCGCCATCGGCATCAGCGTGGAAAGAAAGAAAATCCATCTCGAAGAGCCTATCAAAAAACTGGGGGTTTTCGCTGGCAAGATAAAATTATTCAAAGATGTGGATGCAGAAATCAAGATTGAAGTTTTGAAGGACGGCGAAGAAACTCCGGATTAACCGCACCCATGGCGCTTGAATTAAACCAGGCCCTGCCCCACGACGAAATAGCCGAAAAAGCTCTGCTGGGGGCGATGCTGATCGACAACCGCTACGTCAATCAGGTCTTTGCCGAGATCAGCAGCGAGGATTTTTTTCGCGATGCCCATATCCTGATCGCCCAGGCCGTCCTGCAATTGGTCAACAGCGATTCCGCCGCCGACATCATCACTATTTCCAGTTTTCTGGAAAAAAAGAAAAAACTGCAGTTTGTCGGCGGCCACGCCTTCGTTACTTCCCTGGTTGACGATATCCCGGAAAACCTGGATATCAAGGAATACATCAAGATCGTCAAGGATCGCTCGACGCTACGCAAGATCATTTTAACCTCGCGGAACATCATTCAGAAAGGCGGGGAACCGGCTGCCGACACCATCAGCCTGCTCAACGAAATGCAGGAAGACATCATCACGATCTCCGAGGACCGCATAAAAAAAGGATTTGTTTCCACCGCCGAAATGATCCCCGAGGCCATGGATTTGATCGAGAGGATCCAGAAGGGAGGGGAGAGCCAGGGCCTAAAGACCGGTTACTACGATCTCGACGACATCACTTCCGGTTTTCAGAACGGCGACCTGATAGTTTTCGCCGCCCGCCCTTCCATGGGCAAGACCGCTTTGGCGCTGAATATCGCCGTGAACATGGCCATCAAGGAAGAAAAAGCCGTGGCTTTCTATTCTATAGAAATGTCGAAGATACAGGTGTTGATGCGCATGATGGCCATCCATGCCAAGGTCAGCATGAGCTCGATCCGCACCGCCAAACCCCACCTGACTAACAAGGAATGGCATGACCTTGAGCTGGCAGCTTCCGAGCTGCAGAAAGCCAAACTGTATGTCGACGACTCGGCCTCCCTTTCCATCGTGGAGATGAAGGCCAGGGCCAGGAAACTCAAGGCGGAAAAGAACCTGGACATCATTTTTGTCGACTATCTGCAATTGATCAAGGTATCGGCCGAGAACCTGCGCCGCAGCGACACCCGGGCCCAGGAAGTGGCCGTCATCACCGCCGCCCTGAAGGAATTGGCCAAGGAACTGCAGATTCCGGTTGTGGCCATGGCTCAACTGAACCGTTCACCGGAAACCAGGGGCGGCAAAAGGGAGAAAGGCCCGAAATATCAGCTTTCCGATCTCAAGGAGAGCGGTTCCATCGAGCAGGACGCCGACGTGGTGATCTTTATTCACCGTGACGACCAGTTCGACAAGGACTCGGAACGGAAAGGCGAGGCCGACCTGATCATCGCCAAGCAGAGGAACGGTCCGACCGGAAAGATCGTCCTGGCCTTCCTCGACAAGTTCACCAAGTTCGCCAACATGGAATTCCGCGAGAGAGAATAATGAGGGCCGACAAGATCAAGCAGCCGCTCTCCAGCTTCGCCCGCAAAAGCGGCGAGATCTTCATTTTGACGGCCAAGGCGATCGCCTTGATCTTCAAGCGACCGTTCAACTTCCGTCTAATCGAGAGCCACCTGTATTTGGACGGGATCAAGTCCATCCCGGTCATTTTTTTGATGGCCGTATTTACGGGCGGCGTTCTGGCCCTGCAGAGCTATTACGGCCTGCAGCGTTTCGGCGCTGAAGTATTCACCGGTTCCCTGGTCGGGGTCAGCCTGACCAAAGAGCTGATCCCGGTGCTGACCGGTCTGATGCTGGCCGGTAGGGTCAGCGCTTCATACAGCGCCGAGATCGGCACCATGGTTGTCACCGAGCAGGTCGACGCCCTGTTCACTTTCGGAGTCAACCCGGTCAAATACCTGGTCAGCCCGCGCCTGATCGCCCTGGTCATTATGACCCCACTGCTCACCCTTTTCGGCGATTTTGTCGCCATTATGGGCGGCAGGCTGGTGGCCGCGCTGGTGGTCCACCAGAATCCCAATTTATTCGATTCCCAGCTCTTTGTCTCCCTGGAGATATGGGATGTGTTGTCGGGATTGATCAAGTCCGTCTTTTTCGGGTTGACCATCGCCGTTATAGGCAGCTATTTCGGTTTGAAAACCGAAGGCGGGGCCAAGGGGGTAGGGCGGGCCACCACCACCGCCGTGGTTGTGTCCTCGGTGATTATCCTGGTTTCCGACTTCTTTTGGACCAAGATCCTGCCCTTCAGCCTGCGATGATCGAAATCCGCGATCTTCATAAATCGTTCGCCGATAAAAAGGTCCTGCGGGGGGTGAACCTGATCATCGAGCCCGGTCAGACAACGACTATTATCGGCGGCAGCGGCAGCGGCAAGAGCGTCCTTTTCAAGCATGTCATCGGCCTGATGAAGCCCGATTCCGGGTCCATTTTTGTGGAAGGCGAGGACATCACCAAAATGAGTGAAAGCGAACTCTACCGCATGGTGGACAAGTTTGGCATGGTTTTTCAAAGCGGAGCCCTTTTCGATTCCTTGAGCGTGGGCGCGAACGTGGCCTTCGGCATCAAAAATCGCAAAGATATGGATGCCGCTGCCATCGATTTGATAATCGAGCGCAGCCTGAACCAGGTCGGGCTCTCTGATATAGCCCAGTTGCTGCCTGCGGAACTCAGCGGCGGTATGAAAAAAAGGGTGGCCATCGCCCGGGTCATTGCCAAAGAGCCAGCCATCATCATGTTCGACGAGCCCACAACCGGCCTGGATCCAATCATGGCCGACATGATCAACGAGCTGATCATCAAGGTCAGCGCCGACCCGGCGATCACTTCCATTGTCATTACCCACGACATGATCAGCGCCTACAAGATCTCCGATAAAATCGCGGTTCTCTTCGAAGGGGAAATCATTGAAACCGGCAGTCCCGAGGAGATCCGCAACACCAAAAACGCAGTGGTCCGGCAATTCATCGAAGGCAAGGCCGAAGGACCTATCAAGATAAGGTGACAATATGAAAAAAGAAATTAAATTGGGAATTTTCCTAATGGTCGTGTTCATCGTTTTTTCCTATTTCATCATCAAAACCGAATCCTGCAGCGAATTCTTTTCCAAGGGCAAACGCTATCCGATTTATGGCAAATTCGCTTCAGTAGCCGGCATGTATACGACCGCGCCGGTGCGCCTGGCCGGGGTGAAGATCGGCATCGTGGGTAAAATAGCACTCGAAGGGCGCAAGGCCGTGGTGCGCATGATGATCAACAAGCGCTACCTTATCCTGGATGACGCCCGGGCCATCATTTCCACTATCGGCTTTGTAGGAGAGAAATACATTGAGATCGTTTACAAGGATGAATTCAACAATCCCCTCACCAGGGAAATCGAGCCCGGGGGGGAAATCCTGGTGATCGAACCTTTCAACCTTGACGAATTGAAGGCTAAATTCGACAATATTTACGAACGCACCATCCAGATCACCGATTCCATCAACGATATCATTTCCGACAAGTATTCCAAGGAATCCCTGCGCGCGTCTTTCATCAATCTGAGATCCATCACCGAAAAACTGAATACCATGCTCGCTGAAACCGGCCAGGTCGGCCGGGTCTTGGAGAACATGGACCAGATCTCGGTGAAAATGTCGCGAACCGTGGACATGGTGGATCATTTCGTCAAGGAAATGGATGCGGCTTTCGCCGACGACCAAAAAGGCCTGCTCGGGGATCTTAAAAGCACCAGCGAGAAGATCGATCGCATCGCCGTCGACCTGACCCGGATCAGCGACGATCTGCGCCAGGGCAAGGGCACGGCCGGAAAGCTGCTTCAGGACGAGGAATTGTATAAAAAGATCGACGCGTCGGTCAGTTCCGTCCAGTCCATGCTGCAGGACCTGGAAAAAAAGAAGAAATCCTTGGATGCCATCACCTTTAATTATGCCGTACACTTCGATTATTTTACCAGGCTGAAAAAGGCCCGTTCGGCTCTGGGCATGGACATCTCCACCCCTGGCTTTCTGATACAGACCGCCGTGAACGAGGACCCGCTCGGCGGCGATCCGCACTTCACCGCCCTGGCCGGTAAAAAAATCACGGCTTTTTCCGTAAGCGCCGGGCTGATCGAATCCGATCTGGGCGCGGCCTTGAGCCTGAACATGCTGGACAACAGGCTGAGCCTCGATATGTATGCATACCGGTTCAACCGTGAAAAGAATCCGCTTTTGAAAACCATGCTGCGTTTTTCATTGTCGAAAAATATCCATGTCCAGGCCGGTTATTACGATCTGCTGCAGCCGCAGAACCGCGAATTCATGATAGGGATCAGTTTCGGCAACTAAAAATATGAAGAGCACCGGCCAGTTCGAATGCATCGAGTGCGGATTCCAAAGCCCCAAATACTATGGGCGCTGCCCGCAATGCCAGGCCTGGAACACCATGGTTGAAAGCGAAGGCGTGGAAACAGCCGCCGCCGACGAGTCAATGCCTGCAAATTTGCCGCAAAAAATCAGCGAGATCGATCCGCGTGAGATCAAGCGGCTTGTAACCGGCATGGATGAATTCGACCGCGTGCTGGGCGGTGGCATCGTCAGCCATTCGGTGATCCTGATCGGCGGCGAACCCGGGGTTGGCAAATCCACCTTGCTTCTGGAAGTGTCGGCGCTGCTGTCCGCGCAAGGCAAGAAAGTGCTGTACTATTCCGGTGAAGAATCAGCGCTGCAGATCAAGCTCAGGGCCGAAAGACTAGCCATCAATTCCGACAACATTTACCTGTTCACTATTGGCACTCTGGAGGACCTGAAAAGCCATGTCCGGGAACTCAAGCCCGATTTCCTGATCATCGACTCCATTCAGACTATCACCTCCAAAAAAACCGCGCATATGAGCGGCTCGGTTTCATCGTTGCGCTACGTGACCGCGGAGATCATCGAATTAGGCAAAAAAAGAGGCATCACCGTGTTCATTATCGGCCATATCACCAAAGAGGGGCAGCTGGCCGGCCCCAAAACGCTTGAACACATGGTGGATGCCGTCCTTTATTTTCAGGGTGAGATGCAGACCGATATCAGGCTGCTGCGCGCCGAAAAAAACCGCTTTGGTCCAATGAATGAGATAGGCATTTTCCAAATGAGCGAAAAAGGCTTGACCTCGGTAAACGACCCTTCGCAACTATTGATCCAGAACCGCCAGGCGCCAGCTCCCGGGACCGCTATTTTTCCGGCCATGAACGGCTTGCGCCCGCTGCTTACCGAGATACAGGCCCTGGTCAGCGAAAGCCCGTTTGCCGGCAACCCGCGTCGTATTGCCATCGGTTTTGACAATTATCGATTGTCCATGCTTATATCGATCATTGAGAAAAAACTGAAACTGCCTTTTTATAAATCCGATGTCTTCCTGAACATTACCGGAGGCATGGTCATTCGTGAACCGGCCGCCGATCTGGCCGTATGTTCAGCCCTGTTATCCAGTTACAAAAATATCAACCCCCGCCCCAATTCGATCATCATGGGGGAGGTCGGGCTGACCGGCGAGATCAGGCCGATCAGCTTCCTGGAGACCAGGCTGAAAGAGTCTATAAGACAGGGTTTTTCAACCATGTGTCTTCCGGCCGGACAGAGCAAAACGTTAAATTATCATGACATATCGGTTGTTTCCATCGAAAATATCCGTGATTTGCTTGATTTTATTAAAAAATAATCGTGGCGACCTTGGCCGCAACAATTGAAATTTTCCTCAAAATAGTTTACAATTAATTATTCATTAAACTATATTAAATTTCATTAAAGGAGATAACTTGATGTTCATTTATTTTTATAAATTGATATTCGTTGTCATTTTCGGTTTAATCGGTTATACATACCCGCCGTTTCAGGGCACTTCCCAGGAACTGGGCGCCATGCTCGGCGCCGCTTTCGCCCTTTCACTTTCGTTGTTGGTTTATAAAATTAAAAAATCCGAATTAAAGCACCTTTGGAGCGCTTCTCTGGGTTTGCTCGGAGGCGTCGCTATCGGCTGGATCATGTTCCAGCTGTTCAACCTGATCGCCATGTCGTTTTCGGCCTATGTATTTTTTAAAGCTCTTTTTCTTTTCGGTATTCCGGTGACCGGTTTTTTCATCGGTATCAGCAAACCCAATATGTTCTCGCCACTGAATATCAAGGAATTTTTTCGGGGCAGCAGTGCTTTCACCCAGTCTTATCTTCTCGATACCAGCGCCATCATTGACGGCAGGATGGTTTCCATTGCTCTATCGGGATTCGTCGAAGGCGAATTGATCATCACCCAGTTTGTTCTGGCCGAGCTGCAATTCATTGCCGATTCCAGCGATCCCAATAAAAAAGTAAGGGGGAAAAGGGGATTGGATGTCATCGAACAGCTGCAGCAGAATAAGGAAATATCGGTAACGATTTTGAATAAAAATGTTCCCGGCATAAAAGAAGTCGACCAAAAGCTTGTTTTATTAGCCAAGGAGCACAATTTCAAGGTCATCACCAACGATATTAATCTGAGCAAAATCGCCAAACTGCAGGATGTCAAGGTTCTGAACGTCAACGAGTTGGCCTTCGCCCTCAAACCCATTGTTTATCCTGGGGAGAAATTGCAGATCAAGATCACCAAGGAAGGAAAAGAGAAAAAGCAGGGGCTGGCCTACCTGGAGGACGGAACCATGGTCGTGGTCGATGATGCCAAAACTGACATCGGCCACGAATTGGAAATAGAAGTGACTTCGGTTCTGCAATCGACATCAGGCAAGATCATCTTTGGAAGAAAAACCTCATGATAAAAATCCGCTCCGGAATCGGTTACGATATTCACAGGCTGGTCCGTGGAAACGGGTTGATGATTGGCGGAGTGAAAGTCAGCGATTCCCTTGCGGCGCATGCCCATTCCGATGGAGACGTGCTGATCCATTCCCTGATCGACGCTTTGCTGGGGGCCATGGGAGGCCAGCCCGATATCGGGGAATTGTTTCCCGACAACGATCCGGCCTTTAAAGGCATTGCCAGTTCAGTTTTGCTGAACAAAGTCAAGCAACTGCTGGCTGGCAACAATTTCGAAATACTCAACCTGGACTGTGTTCTGGTTATGGAAGAACCCAAGATCAGCCCCTTCAAAAGAGAAATAGTAAAAAATATCACCAATATATTGGGGATTCCCCAATCTGATTTCAATTTAAAAGCCAAGAGCAAAGAAAAACTCGATGCCGTGGGTAGGGGAGAGGCGCTCGAATGTTTCAGTATGGCCATGATCCGCTTGCAGAGCAAGTCAACGAGATAACAGTGTTAGTGTTAGTGTTTGGGAAGAAAATAGAAAGAAACAACCATGGCACTGAAAAATACCATGTAAGGGCGGGTTTTAACCCGCCTTTTTAATAATCAGCTAATGGGCATAATTCCGCTAATAACCATCGTTGGTGTTCCCAATACCGGAAAATCAACTCTTTTTAACCGCATTCTCGGCAAAAGGAAAGCCCTGGTTCATTCCCTGCCGGGGATGACCAGGGACATCTTCCGCCAAAAAGTCAAAATAGATGAGCAATGGTTCGCTCTGCAGGATAGCGGTGGATTTTTCCTTGATAAAGAGATCATAACCCTTGAAATCAACAAGAAAATTTTAAGGGCCGCTGAAAAATCAGATCTGATCATATTTTTATTTGACGGCAAAAGAGAATTGCTGGGATATGAAAAAGATCTGTATCTGCAGATTAAAAGGCTGCATAAGCATATTATCCCGGTATTGAACAAAGTCGATAATCTTGATCGATTCATCACGCCATCGACATATTTTGAATTAAAAACTGATTTTGTTTATATTTCCGCCGAACACAATCTTGGGGTGGAAGTTCTTCTCGATCAAATCACCCGTCTCCTGCAAAACTCGACACCAGTTGTTCCTGATCTCAACAATGCCCCCAGGATAAGCATTATCGGTAAACCGAATGTAGGCAAATCTTCCATCATTAACAAGATCTTGAATGATGAATTGGTTATCGTCAGTCCCTTGCCGGGCACTACCCGGGATTCCATTGACCTGGAAGTAATACGCAACCGCCAAAGGTTTATTTTGGTGGATAATGCCGGTATCAGAAAACTGCAGAAGGTCAAGGAAGACACCGAAAGCGCCGCCGTTATCCGTGCTGAAAAAGAAATGCGCGCAGCAGACATTATTATTTTTATTATCGATATATCCAAGCGTGTCGATCAAAACGATCTTTTGATCGCCCAAAAAATCGTCAAGGCAGCCAAACCGGTGATCATTGCCGCCAACAAGGCCGACCTGTTGTCCGAAAACACAGGCAGCAACAAGTTCTTCGCTCAAATCCATAACCGTTTCAATGCCCTTTATTTTGCCGATTTTATTGCCGTTTCCGCCAAAACCGGTAAAAATATTTTTCAAATGTTGGATCTGGCCGAAAGTGTCATGGCCAAATTGGATGAAAAAATCAAACTTTCGTCATTCAACGAATTGGCAAAAAAGCTGCTGCGTGAAAGAAAACTGACTACAGCAGATCACCGCATATTCAGTCCCAAATACATTTCCATTGAGTCACAGCGGCCATTTTTCATTAAATTCCACTGTAAATCTCCTTTAAAACTAAAAGCGGCTGATGAAATGTACCTAAAAAAAAGATTTACCCAAGAATTGCATTTTCAGGGCATACCCATATTTTTCAAGATTTCTGCATCACGCTAATCCCTATAT
>JALHTJ010000331.1 GCA_022865785.1 Candidatus Aminicenantota bacterium | reverse complement strand
CGTCCCTGCAGGCGCAGCTCGACCTGGCCCAGGTCAGGGCCCCATTCACCGGCATTGTCGACAAGGTATTCAAGAAGGCGGGCGAGCTGGCCGTGCCCGGGCTGCAGCTGATGCAGCTGGTCAACTTGGACCGTATGCGTCTCAACGCCGAGGTCGCCGAGACCTACCTGGGCCGGATCAAACAGGGAGACATGGTCGAGATCACCTTACCCACTTATCCCGACTGGCGCCTGGAAGCTTCGATTTCCCGCATCGGCCAGGTGGTAAGCGCGAAAAACCGCACCGTCCTGGTGCAAGCCGTCCTGGACAACCCGCAGGAAAAAATGAAACCCAACATGATGGCCACCCTACGCTTCCGTGATTTTTTCGCCCCCGCCGCCCTGGTGGTGCCGGCCATCGTTATCAAGAATGACCTGGCCGGAAACTATCTGTACATCATGGGGCGGGAAAACGAAATAACCGTAGCCAGCAAGGTGTACATCACCACGGGGCTGACCGAGGGCAACCGGACCATGGTCGTCGCCGGCCTGGCCGCCGGGCAGCAACTGATCGTCAGCGGCTATAACCTGGTCACGAACGGCATGCCGGTAACGGTCAAGCGCTGAACGGCCTACGGAAAGCACCATGGAAAAAAACGACCTGACCGGAACAAAACTGGTCCGCGAGTTCGGCCTCACCACGTTCGCCCTGAGGAACCGCAACACGGTGATCCTGATGACCCTGCTGCTGGTCCTTTTTGGCCTGATGGCCTACCGGACCATGCCCCTGGAAATGTTTCCACAGATCAACCTGCCCTACGTGTACGTCAACACCATCTACGCCGGCAATTCGCCGGTGGACATCGAGAACCTGATCACCCGGCCGCTGGAAAAAGAGATCAATGCCATCAGCGGCATCAAGCAGCTGCGTTCGGTTTCCGCACAGGACAACTCCAACGTCTTCATCGAATTCAACTCCAATGTCAAGATCGATAAGGCGCTGCGGGACGTCAAGGACGCCGTGGACAAAGCTAAGAGCGAACTGCCCAACGATCTGCGGATCGATCCCATGGTCATCGAGCTGGATGTCAACGAATTCCCCATCATCAATGTCAATCTTTCCGGAGATTTCAGCATTGATGAATTGAAGGATTACGCCGAGTATCTGAAAGACGAGATCGAGACCATCCCCGAGATCTCGAAAGTGCAGATCAGCGGGTTGAACGAGCGGCAGATCCAGATCAACGTCGATCCGCTGAAAATGGAAGCCTATAAGCTGGGGTTCAACGATATCGAGAACGCGGTCAGCGCCGAAAACATCAGTAGCGGCGCCGGAGAACTGGTGGTTGACAAGACCACCCGCTCCATCCGCACCATAGGCGAATTCAAGCGCATCGGCGAGATCGCCGACCTCATCATCAAAGAGGAGGATGGCAAAGACATCGTCTACCTGCGCGACGTGGCCGAGGTGGTCGACAGTTTCGAAGACACCCTGAGCTATGCCCGGCTCAATCGCCTGCCCGTGGTCAGCCTGCAAGTGATCAAAAAGGCACGGGAAAACCTGATCGTGGCCATCGACAAGCTGAATATCGTGCTCACCAAAGCCCGCCAGGCGAAATCCATCCCCGCCAGCCTGAGCATCAACCAGTCCAACGACCAGTCGCAATACGTGCGCAGCATGGTCAGTGACCTGGAAAACAGCATCATCCTGGGCGTGATCTTTGTGGTCGGCGTGCTGTTCATGTTCCTCGGCTTGCGCAACGCCCTTTTCGTCGGCCTGGCCATCCCCATGTCGATGCTCATCTCGTTCATCGTGCTCAACGCCCTTGGCGCCACGGTCAACATGATGGTGCTCTTCGGCCTGGTGCTGGCCCTGGGCATGCTGGTCGACAACGGCATCGTGGTGGTGGAGAACATCCACCGCTTTATCGGCCGGGGCTACTCGCTGTTCGACGCGGCGCGATACGCCACCGGCGAGATCGCCGTGCCGATCATCACCTCCTCCCTGACCACCCTGATGGCTTTTTTCCCACTGCTGTTCTGGAAGGGGGTCATGGGCCAATTCATGAAGCACCTGCCTATGACCCTGATCATCGCACTCAGCGCCTCGCTGTTCGTGGCCTTGGTGATCAACCCGGTGCTGACCTCGCGCTTCATCAAGCGTGAAGACGAGTCGCGCCGGCCGCTCTGGAAAAAAACCAGACGCAACCTGGCTGTCATAGCCGGCCTGGCCGGGTTATGCTACGTTGCGGGCTTCACCGCACTGGGCACATTCACCCTGATCATGGCCCTGCTGGTCGCCTTCTACCAACTTTTCCTGTTCGATCTGAGCGCCTGGTTCCAACGAGAGCTCTTTCCCCGTTTGGAAGTCTCCTACCTTAAGCTGCTGCGCTTCACCCTCAAAGGCAAAAACTCGATATGGAGCCTGGCAACGGTATTTGCCCTGCTCTTTGTTTCTATCGCTTTTTTCATAGCGCGCCACGGAGGGGTCCTGTTCTTTCCGGTCAACGAACCCCGCTTCATCAATGTTTTTGCGGAGCTGCCCATCGGCAGCGATATCCAGGCCAGCGACGAATTCATGCGTGGACTGGAGGATAGGATCTATCAGGTGCTGCAGCCGGAAATGCCCTACGTCGAATCCGTCCTGACCACGGTGGGCAAGGGCGTCGGCGG
>JALHTJ010000330.1 GCA_022865785.1 Candidatus Aminicenantota bacterium | reverse complement strand
TGTGGAGGATGCCAATGACCTGGAGATGTTGCAACAGGCATTCCGCAATTTCGCCCAAACAGACGATCGCCCCTCCCTGATCATCATCGCCAGCCATATAGGATATGGATCGCCCCACAAACAGGATTCGGCAGCGGCCCACGGGGAACCTTTAGGAGAAGAAGAGATCCGCCAGACAAAACGCAACTTCGGCTGGCCGGAAGACGCAAAATTTCTTGTTCCTGAAGGGGTGTATGCCCACTTTGGCAAAGGCATCGGCAAACGCGGCAAGGGCCGGCGCGATACCTGGTTATCCCTCCTTGAAAAATACCGCGCAGAGTTCCCGGATCTGGCTGAATCCCTCTTCAGGATAGGGCAGCGGCAACTCCCGGAAAATTGGGACAAGAACCTGCCTTTATTTCCCGCCGATGAAAAAGGCCTGGCCACGCGGGTCAGCTCGGGTCTTGTCTTGAATGAACTGGCGAAAAACATTCCCTGGCTGCTCGGCGGGTCCGCGGATCTGTCTCCCTCCACCAAGACCCGGCTGACTTTTGCCGGCGCCGGGGATTTCGCCCCTGGGAGCTATTCCGGGCGCAACATCCATTTCGGGGTGCGCGAACACGCCATGGCGGCCATTCTCAATGGCTTGTCGCTTTCCAAGCTTCGCCCTTTCGGCTCGGGGTTCCTGGTCTTCAGCGACTACGGCCGGCCCGCTATCCGCCTTAGCGCCCTGATGGAACTTCCCGTGATCCACATTTTTAGCCACGACTCCATCGGCGTCGGCGAGGACGGCCCCACCCACCAGCCCATCGAACACCTGGCTTCCTTGCGCGCCATGCCAGGGCTGATCGTCCTGCGCCCGGCCGATGCCAATGAAGTGGTCGAAGCCTGGAAGCTGGTCATTCAACTCCGGCACGAGCCGGTGGCCCTCATCCTCAGCCGCCAGAACCTGCCTACGTTCGACCGCTCGAAATACGGGCCGGCTGCCGCTGTCGCCAAGGGGGCCTATATCCTGGCCGATGCCGGGAACGGCAAGCCCCGGGTGCTGCTGCTGGCCAGCGGCAGCGAAGTCTCCCTCTGCCTGGCGGCGTATTACGAGCTCCAGGCGGAAAATATCCAAGCCAGGGTGGTCAGCATGCCCTCCTGGGAATTGTTTGAAAAACAGACAAGGGAATATCGGGAGAGCATCCTGCCGCCCGAGGTCACGGTTCGGGTATCGGTCGAGCAGGCTTCGACGCTGGGCTGGTCCCGCTATGTCGGGCCGTTGGGACGCAGCATCGGCATGGAAACTTTCGGGGCGTCCGCGCCATTGCCGGCGCTGCAGAATAAATTCGGATTCACCGCCGGGCATGTGGTTCAGGTCGTGAAGGACCTGTTGGCTGCAAAACCATGATCGCTTGGTTGAAGACCCCGTTCAGCGGGAACGCCCGGAATAAGCAGCGCCTGAAAAAGATCTCAGCCTACGAAAAACGCCCGGGTCACGAATGAGGGGCCTTGAATAAAAACCCGTGCCGATATCGAGGTTGATCATGATCATGTACTGGATCGATTGGATTGGTTTGCTGGCCGGGACCTTGTTCTTCCTTCTATTCGCCGTTACTTCCTATCACGAAGGGGAAAAGCGGGCAGTCGGGCTGTCGGTTCTTTTTTTTCTGGCCAATGCTTTATCCTGGGGGAGCATGCTCCATTGGCGGCAAATCGCCTCTGTCCAGTTCGCCAACGTGGCGCTGCTGGTGCTGCTGTTCATTTTTATCGCCCTATCGCTGCTCAAATTTTTCCCGGCCGCGGTCGAGCCCGATCTGAGCCGTATCGATCGCGCCGATGAACGCGACCACATGTTCTCCCGCAACCAATTGAAGTTCAATGCCGCCCAGGCAGA
>JALHTJ010000329.1 GCA_022865785.1 Candidatus Aminicenantota bacterium | reverse complement strand
GCCCCGGCCGCTGCCAATATATCCCTGATGACGCCCAATGGCGGCGAAATCCTGGAAAAAGGGGTGGACTACAGTATCAACTGGTCATTTGCGGGCAAAGAAGGCTTTGTTAGTCTGACCCTGGTGAAAGATGACCTGCCGCTCGGCCTTATCGCCGAGAATCTTCCGGCCACCAGTTTCCGCTACAGTTGGCACATCGGCAATTCCCTGCTCAACGGCATGGCTTATGGCGCCGGCGGCAATTACCGCATCCAGATCCAATGGCGCGTGCACCCAACCTTTGATAAGGATGCCCTGAACGGAGTCAAAGCCGGAAAACTTTCCTTGGCCGATCCCCAGAAGAACAATGATCGCAGCGACGGCGCTTTCACCATCAAGGAAGCCGGCGCCTCCAGTCAGCAAAAAAGCACTGGCGATAAGGTAGAATAACAGGTCCCGGCCCAACGGCACGCTGCCAAGTTTTCTTCTGGATTGACTAATCGGCCTATCTATAATAAAATTATGGCCCATGAAGATTTTTTCAATCGTCGGATGGTCGGGCAGCGGCAAAACCACCCTCATCACCCGCCTGATCGAAAATTTCAAAGCCAACCAGAAGCGGGTAGTCGCCGTTAAGAGCACCCACGCCGGCTATGCCCTGCAGCCCGAGGCCAAGGATACCGCCCGTTTCCTGCGGGCCGGAGCCGACGAAGCTTACCTGGTGGCTGAAAACGAGTTGCTGCGCATGACCCGGCTCGGCGATCCCCAAGAGCTTATGGCGGAATTGCGGGCGCAGCTGCGGCCAAACGACATCGTCCTGCTGGAGGGTTTCTGCCCACCGGGGATCCCGGTCATTGAAGTGGAAGATCCCCAGCGGCAGAAGGCGATGAAATTTCCGCCCGAAAAATTGGCGGCCGTGATCACCAGCGCCGGCGCCCCCTGCCGACTGCCGTGTTTCCATCCCGATCAAATCACGGCCATCAGCGCTTTTATGGAGGAATATCATGAAAAGCAACATTGAACTAAAAGTCAACGACCGGATCATTGCTCTGAATCCTTTCGTGAAAAAGATCCTCAGCAACGTGGTGCTGGGGGCAGTGCAAGCCCTGGACAAAATCCCCCAGCCCTGGGAAAAGATCGAGATCACCCTGCAAGCCGAGAAAAAATAAGGAGGTTGCCGAAACCGTCATGAAATACTTAC
Source organism: Candidatus Aminicenantota bacterium (assembly GCA_022865785.1). Taxonomy (GTDB): domain Bacteria; phylum Acidobacteriota; class Aminicenantia; order UBA2199; family UBA2199; genus UBA2199. Next base: position 18,119 of record JALHTJ010000329.1, on the reverse strand, counting down.
ATACCTTTGCCGAAAAATGCAACGGCTGCAACACCTGCATGAGCGTGTGTTCGCAGCTTTACTTCAAGGTTGACGATCCGGAAAAATCGGCCATCAAAGTGTCTGCCGCCGGCAAGAACTCTTTTGCGCTGAGCGTTTGCAACCAGTGCCGGGTCTGCGTCGCCGAATGCCCGACAGCGGCCATCACGGTGAACAAACAGGGAGTGGTCATGATCAACAAGACCCTGTGTATCAACTGCCTGGCCTGCGTGGCCGCCTGCCCTACAGACGTTATGATGACCTATCGCGGCGGCTTGGTCCCTTTCAAATGCATCGCCTGCGACGCCTGCGCCAAGCAATGCCCGACCGGAGCCCTGAAAATCGAAGTCAAGGAGGATTGAGCTATGAGTACCAACGAAGCGAAGTACGATATTGAAAAGTTCAGAAAAGCCCATAAAATCCTGAAGGAATTCAGCTATGAATTGAAGCCGGTGGTCAAGGGCTACAACGACCGCACCCTGTACATCAACCTGGCCACCATGGAAATAAAGGAAAAACCGGTGCCGGCCGCAATGAAGAAGAAGTTCATCGGCGGCAAGGGCTACGACCTCAAGCTGCTATGGGACGCGGTCAGCGGCAGCACGCGTTGGGACAGCCCGGAAAACGAGATTTGCATCGCTACCGGCCCCATCGCCGGCAACACCAACTACCCCGGCTCGGGCAAATCGCTTGTCACCACAATCTCACCCCAGACCGGCATTCCCATCGACAGCAACGTCGGCGGTCACTTCGGCCCCTATTTGAAATTCTCCGGATTCGACGCCATGGAGATCCAGGGCAAGTCGGACCGTGACGTCATCATTTATATAGACGGTAACCAGGGCAAGATCCAGATCATGGAAGCCCCGGAGGAAGCCGTGGACTCCCACGTGCTGGCCGAACAGCTGCACGAAATGTTCGCCGCCAACGAACGCGAAAAGCAACATGTCTCGGTGGTCTCAGCCGGACATGGCGCAGAACATGCATGGATCGGCTGCTTGAACTTCTCCTACTGGGACAAGCGCCGCAAGTTGCCCCGCTTGAAACAAGCGGGACGCGGCGGCATCGGCACCGTATTCCGCAATAAAAAAATCAAGGCAATGGTGGTCAAGTACTCAGGTCTGACCGGGAAATCGAACAACCCGGTGGACATGGAAACCCTGCAGAAAACCGGACTGAAACTTCACAAGGAGATACTGAGTCTCGACGACAAGCAGTGCCAGATGCGCACTATCGGCACCGCCCACCTGGTGGAGATCATGAACGACTATGACCTGCTGCCGGTGAAAAATTTTCGATACGGCAGCCACCCCGAAGCGGTCAAACTGGCTTCCTGGGTCTGGAAAAAGTACTTCACCCAGAACGTACCCGACGGTTGCTGGTTCGGTTGCACCATGTCCTGCGCTCACGGCATAGACAACTTCGAGCTGAAAACCGGCCCTTACAAGGGACAGAAAGTGTTGGTCGACGGTCCCGAGTATGAAACGGTAGGCGGCTGCGGATCGAGCACGGCCATCTTCAACCCCGACGCCGTGGTGGAGATCAACTTCTACTGCGACACCTACGGCCTGGACACCATTTCCTTCGGCACCCTGACCGCCTTCGTCATGGACTGCTATGAGAACGGCATTCTGAACAAGGAGCGCACCGATGGCCTGGAAATGACCTGGGGCAACTGGGAAGCGGCCCTGGAGATGATGCACCGCATCGCCCGCGGCGAAGGCTTCGGTTTGATCGCCGGCAAGGGCGTGAAATACATGCAGGAATACTTTGCCAGGGAATACGGCGCCGACGCCCAGTTCCTCAAGGATATCGGTATGCACGGCAAGGGCCTGGAACAGTCCGAATACCAGTCCAAAGAATCATTGGCCCAGCAGGGAGGCTATTACCTGACCAACAAGGGACCGCAGCACGACGAGGCCTGGCTGATCTTCATGGACATGGTCAACAACCAGATCCCCACCTTTGAAAATAAGGCTGAGGCCCTTCATTATTTTCCCATCTTCCGCACCTGGTTCGGACTGCAGGGCCTTTGCAAGCTGCCCTGGAACGACGTGGAACCGGCCGACAACGCCAAGCAGGACGAGCCCAACAAGGTGCCCGAACATGTGCAGAATTACGTGGACGTCTATAATGCCATCACCGGCGAGCATATCGATAAGCAGGAGCTCATGATGCAGTCGGAACGGGTCTACAATTTCCAGCGCGTCTTCAACCTTAAGATGGGCCACGGCAAGCGCCCCGACGATTACCCGCCCTACCGCGCCATGGGGCCGGTCACGGTCGAGGAATACGAGTCGCGCGCCGAGCGTTACGACAAGCAACTGCTGGAAAAGCAGAACATAGACCCCGCCGGCAAGAGCAGCGAGGAAAAGATCAAACTGCACCGCCAGTACCGTGAAAAGCAATATGAAAGCCTGATCGACGCCGTGTTCAAGCGCCGCGGCTGGTCCAGGGACGGCGTGCCCACGGTCGAGCACCTGAAGGAGATCGGCATGGACCTGCCCGATGTGATCGAGCTGGTCAAGAAACACCTGTAGAAGAAGGACATTTTTGTAGGGGCGGATCCGCCGGCGTTTCGCCTGGCGGATGTCCGCCCTTTCTTTTTTATACAATCAATGAATTAACAAACGGGAGGGTTTGAAACCCTCCCCTACATTAAGATTCCTTAATCGAACACCTTTTCCAGGGCCTGGTAGGCACTGTGCACTTTATCGACCAAGAGAGGAATATCCTTCTCCAGGCCAGCTTTTCCGGCCGCTTCCAGAGCCATGGTCTCGGCCAGCAATTTGGCGGCCGCGGCCTGGAAAGCCTCGGTCTTGGCGGCCAAACGCTTGGAAAGCGTGGCCCTGGTTACGGCTTCGGCCTTGGCCACCATGTCGGCGGCCACGCTGCGGATTTCAGCGTATTTTTTTTCGGGCAGGTATTTGTGGTAGACGACATACAGGACCTTGTGATAAGCGTCGACTTCCCTGGCCACAGGGCGAATGGCGCGCACCAGCATTTCAAAGCGGGAGTGCAGGAGCTCGGCCGCGTCCAGGAGCGCCTGGTCGTCGCTGCCGGTAGCGGCGCTACCATAGGTTTTCACCGCCTGGTTGAACTCGGCCAGGCCGGTCTCCCATACCTGCTTCTTGTCGCGCAGGATGCCGGGCAGGGCGGCGGCGTTGATCTTGGCGGCCTGTTCGTTGATCTCGGTTACAAAGCCGCGCAGGGCCTTGTAATCCTTAGCCGGAAAGGCAGTATGCCAGATGGGATAAATGATGTCATGGAAATCGATCAATTCCGGAACCGTGCTTTCGGTATCGGGATCGGGCATCTGGTCGCCGACCAGAACAAAACCCAGGCTCAGCAAAAAAATAATTAAAACAAATCTTGTGACCTTATGCATATTTTCCTCCATAAAATTTTTGTTTTTTTATTATGTAAGGGAGGGTTTGAAACCCTCCCCTACGTTAAAATCAAAATTACAACGAATTTTCAACCACCTTGACCTTCAGGCGCGACAGATATTCGGTGATCTTGATCTTCTTGGGACAGGCTTCCACGCAGTTGAAGATGGTGTGGCAGCGCCAGACGCCGTTCTTGTCGTTGACGATCTCGATACGCTGGTCGGCGCCGTCGTCGCGGCTGTCGAAGATGAAGCGATAGGCTTTAAGCAGGGCGGCCGGGCCCAGATACTCGCTGTTGGGCCACGAGCTGGGGCAAGCGGCGCTGCAGGCGGCACAGAGGATGCACAGGGTCGATTCACCGATCTGCTCAAGCTGTTCCGGCGATTGGACGAACTCCTTATCGGGAGCGGGCTTGTCCAGGATCAGATAAGGCCTGATGCGCTTCAACTTGGCAAAGAAAGGATCCAGGTCAACCACCAGATCCTTGATGATGTCGAACCCGGACAGCGGTTCGATCTTCAGCTTGCGGCCGAAGCGGTGGATCGGCGTTTCGCAGGCCAGCACGTTGCGGCCGTTGACCTTCATGGCGCAGGAGCCGCAGATGGAACTGCGGCAGGAGCGGCGGTAGGCCAGGGTGCCGTCATGCTGCCAGTGGATCTCGTTGAGCACGTCAAGAATGGTGGATTCGTCTTCGACCGCGATGTTGAATACCTGCCAGTGCGGCTTCTCGTCTTTTCCCGGCTGGTATCTCAATATTTTAACACTGATATCAATCATGGCCATTGCTGCATCCTCCTTAGTATTTCCTTTCCTGGGGCTGGTACTGCGGGTAAATGACCACCCCTTTGCTGAAATCCAGAACGATCTTGCCGTCGCGGCGCCAGGCCAGCGTATGCTTCAGCCACTCTCCGTCGTTGCGCTTGGGGAAATCATTGCGGAAATGGGCACCGCGCGACTCCTGGCGGGCCAGGGCCCCCTCGACAATCACTTCCGAGAAACTGAGCAGGTTTTCCAGCTCCAGGGCCTCGATCAGGTCAAGGTTGAAGACATCACCGTGGTCATCCACGGTCACTTGCCGGTAGCGTTCCTGCAGCTCCTTGATCATGACCAGCATTTTCAGCATGTCGTCCTGGTTGCGAAAAACACCGAGATACTTGGTCATATTCTCCTGCAGTTTCTCACGGATCGGGGCGTGCCTTTCCTTGCCCTGCCCGTTCCACAGGCGGTCTATCTTGCCCTGGGCAATCTCCAGCGGCTGGGCCGGAAGTCCGGAGAAATTGTTTTCCCGGCAGAACTCGCTCATGTGGATGCCGGCGATACGACCGAAGGTGGCCGCGTCCTGCAGGGAATTGGTGCCCAGGCGGTTGGCGCCGTGCAATGACAGGCAGGAGGCCTCGCCGGCCGTGTACAGGCCCTTGACAACCGTACCCGCGGCATCCTTGATAACTTCGGTGCGCACGTTGGCCGGGATGCCGCCCATGGAATAATGGGCCGTGGGCTGAATGGGGATGGCCTCCTTGATGCCGTCGACCTTCAGGTAATTCAAGGCCAGGTCATAGATCTGCGGCAGGCGCTCCAGGATCTTCTGCCTGCCCAGGTGGCGCAGGTCGAGGTAGACATAATCCTTGCCGCCGATGCCGCGGCCCTCATTGATCTCGGTCTGTTCGGCCCGGGAAACCACATCGCGCGGTGCCAGTTCCATTTTGGCCGCCGCATAAGTTTTCATGAAGCGCTCGCCCTTGTCGTTGAGGATGTAAGCACCTTCGCCGCGGGCGGCCTCGGAGAGCAGGATGCCGTGCTTGTAGAGTCCGGTCGGGTGGAACTGGACGAATTCCATGTCTTCCAGCGGCAGGCCCGCTTCAAGCACCAGGGCCACGCCGTCGCCGGTGTTGGCGTGGGCGTTGGAAGTGACCTTCCAGGCCCGGCCGTAGCCGCCGGTGGCCAGCAAAACAGCGCGGGCATGGAAAATATGCAGGCCGCCATTGCGGATATCCCAGGCCACCAACCCCCTGGATACGTCATCGCTGACCAGCAGCGACAATACCTGGAATTCGTTGAAAAAGAGGACGTTGTGCTGCAGACACTGCTCGTAGAGAGTGTGCAGCAGTACGTGGCCGGTGACATCCTGGGCGAAACAGGCGCGCGGCGAGGAATGGCCGCCAAAGGGGCGCTGGTTGATGCGGCCGTCTGCGGTGCGTGAGAAGGGGACGCCCATGTGCTCGAACTCGTACACGGTTTTGAGCGCCTCGTTGACGAAGCGCTCGATAATATCCTGGTCAGCCAGGTAATCACTGCCTTTGATGGTGTCGAACATATGCGATTCCAGAGAATCTTCACTCACGTTGGCCAGGGCGGCGGCAATGCCCCCCTGGGCGCCGCCCGAATGGGAGCGGGTCGGATACACCTTGCTGATCACTGCCGCCGCCAAGCCGCTCTTGGCAACTTCCAGGGCAGCGCGCAGACCGGCCAGGCCGGCCCCGACGATCACGGCATCAATTTTATGGTAATTCCTTGCTTCATCGATTTTCATGGTGTCACTCCTTTACGCGACCGGCAGGGTGTAGAGCTTGATGATGGTCAGGGTGCCGACGAACAAAAGCACCGCTCCGACCGAAAGCAGAAGTCCGTACCAGACCAGGCGCCAGAATTTGTTGGCCGTGTAGTCTTCCAAAACCGACCAGAGCCCGTTAAGGCCGTGATACAACGCCGTAAGCAGGAAGGCGAACTGCAGCAGCGGGAACCACCAGCTGCCGGCCTTGGCCACGATCTCCTGATAGTTCACGGCCCTGCCCTTGGACAGGAAATGATAGGTGATGAAATGCAGCAGCAGCAAGACAAAAAGAATGACCGCGGAAATGCGCTGTAACAGCCAGGGAAGCGAACCCGACCGGGAAGTTTGCTTGAAATCCTTGTTCATCCTGCCCTCCACTGCACATGTTGCAGAATCAAGTACGAACCCAGCGCCCACAGGATAAAAGCCACGGCGATCAGCACGATGAACAGCTTTTTATGCACCAGGGAGCCCTTGAAAAAATCGATGATCACGATGCGCACACCGTTGAAGGCATGAAACAGGATGACTCCCCACAATCCGGTTTCCAGAAGCTTGAAGGGAACCCCGTTCAGGAAGGCCATCACATTGTTGAAGGCGGCCTCACCATGGGTCAGGCTGTTGATGACCCAGATATGCAGGCACAGGTAAAAAATAAGCGCCAGGCCGGCGAGCCGATGGAGAATCCAAGCCCAGGAGCCGATAAAATTGTAATAGGTAAAATCATAGAAACGCGTTCTTTTATACAAGCTTCTCCTCCTTAAATAAATATCGAAGAAAAAACATTTTAATATTTTAATGCGACAACTGCAACTGAAAATTTGACTTTTATAGCAAAAATAAATATTTTATAGGCATGGAAAATCAGGAAGACCCGCAGCCCGAGCTTTTACACCCCGATATCCTGGCTCTGAAACACATGTTCGGGAAAAACCACTGGCTGGTCCGCATCCGCTGGATTTACCCCATTTTCATCGTTACCTTTTTCCTGGCCTACCGGTTTCTGGCCCGGCGCTCGCTGATCAGTCCCCGGGACGCGCTGCTGGTTTTCCTGCTGCCGGTCATCGTCAATTTTCTTTTCATGCTGGATATCCGGAAAAAGGAAAAATTTGGCGACCGCCTGCCGGATTACAGCAAGCTGCTGCGCCTGGTTTCACTGCAACTCGATTTTGATCTGGTAGCCCTGGCTTTAACCGTATTTTTTTCCGGCGCCCTCAATAGCCCGATCATTGCCATGTTCATTGTCTACATAATGATCTCCACTTTCCTGATAGATTACCACAAGTCTTTCCGCAACACCCTGAAGGCCATATTCCTGCTCCTGGCCATCGGCTTGCTGCAGAACAGCCAACACTTTTTTTCCAGCCAGCAGATCATGAGCATGCTGGCTTTCGACTTCATGTTCATCTTCGCCTATTTCGTCTCCGGTTACCTTTCCAAAAATCTGCGCCACAATGAAGAACTGCTCAAGAATCTGCTGCAGCAGACCAGGGAGCTTTCCATAAGTGACGGACTTACCGGCCTGTACAACCAGATGCACTTCTTTGAGCTCATGGACCTGGAGAACAAAAAATCACAGCACCACAACCTAAGTTATTCATTGATCATTTTCGATGTCGACCATTTCAAGAATTTCAATGACAGCAACGGCCACCTGCGCGGTTCCCAGACTTTGAAAGCTATCGGCGCCATCATGAAAAAAAAATTTCGCTCCACCGACCTGCTGGCCAAGTACGGCGGCGATGAATTCGTAATCATCCTGCCCCAGACCGACAAAGTCGGCGCGTACCTGGCCGCAGAAAGGCTGCGCGAAAGTGTTGAAAGGCAGACGTTCCCCGGCGCCGAGACCCAACCGCATAAAAAGATCACCATTTCCATCGGCCTGGCCACCTACCCCGAACACGGACTGACCGCTGAGGAGATTTTGAACCATGCCGATAAATCATTATATTTTGCCAAGGAGTCGGGGCGTAACCGCACCATCATGTACAATGACAATATCGGCAAAGAACTTGATGAATTCAGTTGAGCGCCGGCAGTTGAACCTGTCCCTGAAAATGAAAGAAGGCAGCCATGACCATTGAGCGCGCCAGCGGCCTGCTGCTTCATGTCACCTCCCTGCCCGGCCCCTACGGTTGCGGTACCATGGGAGAAGAGGCGGCCGATTTTGTCAATTTCCTGGCCGCCAGCGGCCAGTCCTACTGGCAGGTCCTGCCCTTGGGAGCGGTATGTTCCCATTGGCATTTTTCCCCCTATTCTTCGCCATCGGCATTCGCCGGCAATGAAATGTTGATCAGCCCCAAGACACTTCACTCCCAAGGCTGGAGCACCGCAGAGGAATTACGGGAATGCCAAGCTGATCCCGGAACGGATTTTTGCGACCTGCAAAACACCGCCTCAAAAAAAACAGAATTGCTGGCCAAGGCGGCCAGACATTTTTTTAAAAAGAACAGCCAGGCTGCCGCCGATGCTTTTACACGTTTTTGCAGCGAACAAAAGCATTGGCTCGAGGACTACTCCCTGTTCCGGGCCCTGGCCGACCACTTCCAGACATTTCAGTGGACCTCCTGGCCCGCCGCTATCGCCAGCCGGCAGGCAGCCGCCGTTGCTCACTGGCAAAATAAAATGCAGGATGCGATACTGCTGCGGCAGTTCGAGCAGTTTGTTTTTTTTGAGCAGTGGCGGACGCTTAAAAAATACGCCAACAGCCGCGGCATCAAGATCATCGGCGATATTCCTTTCTACGTCAATTTTGAAAGCGCCGATGCCTGGTCCCACCCCGAAATATTCCAGTTGGACCGGGCCAGCGGTTTGCCGGCCGTAGTGGCCGGCGTGCCGCCCGACTATTTCAGTTCCAGCGGCCAGCGCTGGGGAAACCCGCTTTTCCGCTGGCGGCAGGATGGAGAACTTCATCCCGGTACCACGGCCTGGTGGACAGCCCGTATCCGCCACTTGCTGCAACTGGTAAACGTCTTGCGTATAGACCATTTCCGCGGCTTCGATACCTGCTGGGCCATCCCGGCTTCCGCCCAGACCGCGGTCGACGGCCAATGGCAGCAGGGTCCGGGAGCGGCTTTCTTTGCTGCCCTGAAAAAAGAAATGGGAGATCTGCCCCTGATCGCCGAAGACCTGGGCGAGCTCACGCCGGAGGTGGAGGCCCTGCGCGACCACCTGGGATTTCCTGGCATGAAGATCCTGCAGTTTGCCTTTGACGGTCAGCGCGGCAATTCCTACCTGCCCCACAATTTCAGCCACGCCAACTGCCTGGTATATACCGGCACCCATGACAACAACACCAGCAACGGCTGGTTTTACGGTCCTGAAAGCAGCGAAGTGACGAAATTGGCCATCATGGACTATTTAAACCTCACCAACCGTGACGAATTTCACTGGCACTTCATCCGCCTGGCCATGCAATCGATCGCCGGCCTGGCTATGTTTCCGGTTCAGGATATTTTGGGATATGACGAACGTTTCCGCATGAATACCCCGGGTCGGGGGGAGGGCAATTGGCATTGGCGATTGACTCCCGGAGCCCTTACCCCGGAGATCGGCCGCCGCTTATTGCACTTAACCGCTCTTTTCAACCGCCAAGCCCAAGCCTGAATCACTGTCCCGAATTTCGGTTTTTTGGCGCTACATGTCACAAAAACAGGACAAATTGCCTCCCTGGAGTTGGCAATTAAAATGCTATCTTAAAATCGAGGAGGTCAACATGAAAAAAACAATAATTGCCATTGTGAGCATGTTGCTGCTGTCAGGAGTCTGCTGGTCCGACGAAATGGAAACCAATGAAGCCAAATACTACGACAACGCCAAGGTTATCCGCATCAAAAACGTGGATGGCGAAGGTTTTGTCCAGCGTTCCTATGAAGAAGGCAACGAAGAAGCGACCGTTAACCTGCCCTTGTTTGAAAAAGATACGGTGGGCACGACAGAAGGCCGGCTGGGAATTTACCTGGGTCGCTTGAACTACCTGCGCCTGGACGCGGACAGCATCGTCATGCTGGAAAAGATCCCCCAACTGCGCAAAACCGACCTGAATGTGCGTGTGGAAAGGGGCAGCATTTATCTGGACATTGAAAACCTGGACAACGAAAAAGGCATTGAAATTCAAACGCCGGACTGCGGCATCTTTATACTGGATAAAGGGATTTATCGCGTCAATGTCAGCGAGAACGCCCAGACCGAAGTGCTTGTCATGGAGGGTATCGCCGAAGTGGCCGGCCAGGAAAGCAGCCGCAACGTCAGGGAAAACCAGAAGATCGTCATGTCCGGCGGCAATATTGAGGAGAGGCCCTATTATTTCTACGCTTCGGAAAAAGACGATTTTGACCTTTGGAATGAAGCCCAGAACAGCAAGCTGAGCTACGCCCGCTACGGCACCTCCAGATATCTGCAGAACGGCTACGAAGACACCGAATACGAAATGTCCCGTTCCGGACGCTGGTCCTACATGTCCGAGTTTCGCTCCTATGCCTGGATACCTTACAATACCCAATCCAACTGGATGCCTTACGCCAACGGACGCTGGGTGTGGAATCCCTATTACGGTTACACCTGGATATCCTACGACACCTGCGGCTGGTTCACCCACCACTACGGCCGCTGGCATTGGAGTTATTCTTTCGGCTGGCACTGGCTCCCCGGCTACCATTGGTCACCGGCCTGGGTTTCCTGGTTCGGCAACGACCATTATTACGGCTGGAGCCCGCTCAGCTGGTGGAACCGGCCGGTAGTCATCATCAACAATCGCTGGGATCGCAATTACGATTACCGCCGCGGCATCCCCCACCATTCGCGTTCCACCATCATCATCCGCAAAAACGAACTCTCGGCCGCCAACGCGCAGCGCGTAGCCCTGAAAAAAGGCACGCTGGGACAGAATACCGGCCAGATCATCGCCTACCGGGGCACAGCACCCACTGACCGGCCGGTCCTGAACAAGGTCACGGTCATCAATGCCAATGGCAAGTCCGTGACCTACAAGCAGAGCGGCATTGTTTCCGGAGAAAAGTACCGTATCACCAGCCCTGCTTCCGCAAACGGCAAGGCCGCCGTCTACAAATACAACGACTCCAGCGCCGGCAACAAAACCGGAAGCGCCTACAAAAAAACGAGCGCTGAAGGTTCCAACCAATCAGCGAGCGGCACCTCTATCAGGTACAAGAGCAGCAGTGGCACACGCACAGGCACCAGCACCCGCGTTTCTTCCTCGGGCTCCAGCGGCGAAAAATCTTCCGGGAAAACCAGTAGTTACGGCAGCAAATCCGGCAGCTCCAGCAAAGCCAAATCATCATCATCTTCCTCATCCAGCAGCAGTTCCGGCACTGCGAAAAAAAAGAAAAAGGGTGAGCCCGGATATTTGTCAAGCAACAGTTATAAAAATTCGCATAGTGAGACGGCTGCCGCCGCACCGTATGCCCGCACCCAGAGCAGATATTCTGCCAGCGGCAGCAGCACGGAAAGATATGCCAACCGCCGGGTTTATACATCTAAACTAAAAACCACGACCGCTGCAGGGGTGTACACGACCTTCAGGGCCCCAACCCAGTCAAGATCGGGTCTGTCCGCTTACACTCCCAGATACAATACCCGTTACAATGCGCCGGTCTCCTCCGCAAGCCGGGGATACAAAAACAGCTCAACCGCGAAATCATATTCCCCGACCAGCAGCGGCCAATCATCCAGGTCCAGCAGCTCCTACCGCTCCGGCACATCCTCATCGGCTGCTTCCCGCAGCACGGCATCATCTTCTTCGCAAAGTTCAAGCGGAACCGCGGTAAAGAAAAAATAATTCGCTAAGATTAACTGTAGGGACAGGTTTCAAGCCTGTCCCTACTTTTTTTTGTTCAATTTTTTTCAGGATTGTAACGCCGGGATCAGATGTCTTCTTTCCAGGCAGCCAATGCTTTTTCGGCAATCTTTAATTGTTCGGCGCTTAGTTCCGCGCCATGACCTTGGAGAGCGGTCTCCATATTGGCCAGTGCCTGTTCCAGTTTACCGTTCTTGGCCAGGACCAGGGCATAATTGAAGAAGAACTTCCCTTCCGGCTTGATGGCCGCGGCCCGGGCCAGCATCTGCTCAGCGTCAGCCATGCTCCCGTAACGCGTATTCAGCAGCGCCACCTTCATGAGCAGTTCGGGCTGGCCGGCGGCCTCTTCGTTTTCCAATAGCTGGGTGTAAGCAGCCACGGCCTGCTCATACTTTTGGATGGTGATCAGCAATTCGGCGTACTTGATGCGCAGGGACACGTTCTGCGGTTCGATGTCCAGCGCCTGGGCGAAATATTCGACCGCCTCAGCAGTGCGGTTCTGCTTCTCCCTGATTTCTCCCAGCAGGATCGTGACCCGGGTATTGCGCGGGTTTTTGTCCAGGATCTCGCGGCAGCGGCTTTCGGCCCGGTCGTACTTTTTCATGTCGAACAAGGCCAGGGCCAGGATCTGTTTGAAGTTTTCGACATCCGGGAAATCGTCGATCGCCTGTCGCAGGCAATTCAAGGCCGCGTTGTAGTCGCGCTTGGACATGTATATCTTGTATTTCAGGTTGTATAGGTGCGGCATCTTCAACCCGGGGTTTTCAGCCAGCAATCGCTGCAGGTCGCTTTCCGCCGCCGCTGTCTTTTCCTGGCCGATCAACTGGCTGATCTCCCTCAGGCGCGCGTCGATCAGCACCCCTTGCTTGGGATCGAGGGCCGTGGCCGCCTGGCTGGAAAAGGCCGATATGTAACCGAGGGCCTGCAGCTGCTCCTTGTCGCCGGCGCTCAGTTCGCGCCGCGTCTCGCCACTGCTCTGGGAATGGTCGACAATGAACTTGGCCAGGCGCTTGTCCATATCCCGGGCGACGATGTTTTTACGCAATAACAGATTTTGCTTTTCAATGCGATCGGTGCCCAAGTCATACAGTTCGGGATCAGGCAGCGAAATGTATTTGTAATTCCGGTGCAGCAGCCCGGTCAGCGGCGCCCAGTTCATCTCTTCGCGACCATACAGGCTTTCGAAATAGAATGTTCGCTCCTCTTTTTCGGAGCCGCCTTTGAGCAGGGAGTGGAAACTGCGTCCCTGTACCGCCCGCGGAATCTCAAAGCCAAGCAGGTCCAGCACCGTGGGCATGACATCGACCAGCCCCACCCTGGCAGTCGTCGTGCGGGCCTTGCCAAAAAGCTTGGGAGCGTAAAAGATCAGCGGCACCTTCAGGGCCTCCTCGTAGCAAAAAATGCCGTGGCCTTGTTCCTCATGTTCACCGAAGGCTTCGCCGTGGTCGCCGGCGATGACCACCAGGGTGCGATCCAGCAGTCCGCGTTCGCGCAAGGACTGGATGACACGGCCGACCCAGACGTCGGTATAGGCGATCTCACCGTCGTACAATCCTTTCGGGTTTGAAGGATAACGTTTGGCGAATTCCAGCGGCGGCCGGTAGGGGGTGTGGGGATCGTAAAAATGGAGCCAGTAAAAAAATTGTTGGCCGTCGTTCTGGCCCAGCCAACCGCTGAATTTTTCAAAGACCTGCTCGGCCGGGATCTCCGATTTGTAGTTGCGGATCATTTCGTGGGTGTCCAGGCTGTCGTCGTAAAGTGAAAAGCCCTGGTTGACCCCGAATTTGGACAGCAGGACAAATGAGGAGATGACCGCCCGTGTATCGTAACCCCTGTCTTTCAAAACTTCGGCCAGGGTGACCTCGTTTTCCGGCAGAAAATAACTGCCGTTGTTGCGCACGTTGTTGGCGATTGGGTAGCGGCCGGTGAAAAGGGCGGAGTGTGAGGGCAGGGTCAAAGGCACGGAGGTGTAGCCGTTCTCAAAGCGGATACCCTGCCTGGCCAGGAGATCGATGTTTGGCGTTTGGGCCGTTTTGTAGCCATAGGCCCCGATATGGTCGGCCCGGGTCGTGTCCAGGGTGATGATGAGAACATTCCAGGCCGTCCCGGTTCCGCCGCGGCGCAGCAGGAAAAAAAGACCGCTGGCGGCCAGCAGCAACAACAGGATGACCAATAATTTTTTTTTGTTCATGCTTGATTCAACTCCGTTTTCCCTGCCAGGCACGCCAAGGCGGCCCCGGTCATTGCCCGGCCGCGGCGGCAAGCAGGCGCCGCAACACGGCGCGGTCCGCGGTGGACAGCAGCTTGAGGTACTGTGTCTGCAGTCGTTGCAGACAATCGTTGGCCTCGGCTTTTCGTCCCGCGGCGATCAAGGTAACCGCGATATTGAAATAGGCATCGATAAAATCGGGCTGCAACTCCAAAACTTTCCGCCAGTCTGCAAGCGCCGGCTCAACCTGTCCGGCAAATTTGCAAGCGGCACCCCTGCCGTTGTAGGCCGCGACCGATTTCGCATCCAACTCAATGGCCTTGTTGAAAGCGCTGACGGCCTTGGCGCGCAAGGGTTCGTCTTTTGCCGCCACAAAGCGGGCCAGGTATAAGGCGCCCAGGTTAGCGTAAACCATGGCATTTTGCGGATCCAGGGCCAGGGCTTTTTCGTAAGCCTCGTAAGCCTTGCCGAAATTCTTCATGCGAAAAAAAGCGACCCCCAGGTAATTCCAATTGGCGGAGTCGGCCGCATCAGCAGCCAGGACCTCTTTGAGCAAAACCACGGCTTCATCATAGCGATTGATTTCAGTCAAGAAAACACCCAATTTCGACTTCAATTCCATGCTGTCCGGTTTCCTTTGCAGTCCCTGGCGCAAAATATCCACCGCGGCCTGCGGCTGGCGCAGATAATGCAGGGTGTCGGCCAGGTGGGCATAGGAACCGATGTCGTCCGGCTTGCTGGAGAGAACCTGCTCGTACAATTCCCGGGCTTCACGATATTTTTTCTGGTTGAACATTTGGTTGGCGCTGCGCAGTTTGTTCTGGATGGGCAGCAGTGTTTTCAAGTCATCATCACGGGTGAAAACCGCCTTTTTCTCAACCTTGATCCCGGCCAAGTACCCGAATGAGCGCAGCCGCCGCAATGTTTCCGCCGGCAAGGTCAAGCGCGCCGCCGCCGTTTCCTGCCCCGACATCTTGTTTTTCAATTGCGTCAATTGCCGGTTCAGATCGGAAAGCTTGCGCGAGGAAATGATGTTCTTGGTTTCGGCAAAGTCCCGTTCGATATCGTAAAGCTCTTTGATGGGCAGGTCGATATATTTCACTTTGCCGTCAATGAACCCTTCCAGGGGCGCCCAGCCTTTGCTTAAAAATGGGCCCTTGGATTCAATATAGACCGGCCTTTCCGCTTCTGTCCGGCCACTAAGCAGGGGCAGCAGCGACCGGCCCGTGAGCCCGGGCGGAGGAGCGCTGCCCACAATATCGCAAACCGTGGGGAAAATATCCACATGGGAGACAAGGGTTTTTACGGTCCCGGGCCGGGCCCCCGGCCGGCAAATGATCAGGGGGATATGGAGCGTGGAATTGTAGGCAAAAAATCCGTGCTCGAATTCCCCATGTTCACCCAGGGCTTCACCGTGGTCAGCGGTTATGATGATCAGAGTGGAAGCCAGGCGGCCCGATTTTTCCAGGAAGGAAAACAATTTGCCGAGTTCGGCGTCAACATAGGCGATCTCGCCGGCATAGGGATCGGCACTGTAGAGCTTGTCAAAGGGCGCCGGCGGCGCGTAGGGAAAATGGGGATCCCACAAGTGCAGCCAGCAAAACCATTGGCTCTTTTGGCCCGCTATCCATTCCTGCGCCAAGGGGACGATTTCCGCGGCCAGGAAAGTGTCCTGGTTCAAAGGTTCACGATAAAGGTCGAATCCCTGATCGAGTCCCAATGTCCTGCTCAGCACAAAAGAGCTGACAAATGCTGCCGTGACGTAGCTTTGGCCCCGCAGCTGCTCGGCCAGGGTGAAAAAGCGTTTGTCGAGACAGTATCCGTTATTATCGGCAACGCCGTGATACAAAGGCGTGTAACCGGTAAGGATATTGGCATGAGCGGGCAGGGTCATGGGCGTATGCGAAAAAGCTCTGGTAAAAACCGAGCCGCGGCCGGCCAGGCGGTCGATATTGGGAGTCAACCGCGGCCTCACCCCATAAACGCCGATGTGATCGGCCCGGGTGGTATCCAGGGTGATCAGCAGGATATTGCCAGCCGTCTCGCCTGCTTGGCCGCTGGCCGGGACAAGGGGCAGGAGCAAAAATCCCCATGCTGCCCAAAAAAGAAAAATCGGCTTTCTCTTCATACCGTTTATTATAGCACAGCTAAAAACAGGTTAAAAAAAAACCCCCTCCCCGGTTTCGGGGAGGGGGCCTCTTTATCGGGTTTGAGTAATCAAACCCCAGCTTGGAGTTGCAGCTTTAGAAGTTGACGCGGATGCCGAACTGGAAGATGCCCGGGTTGGTGACAACCTGGACCTCGTCCTTGTACGTGCCAATCGTGTTTTCCAGTTTCAGGGTGGCCTGCGCGTTGGTCACGTTGTACCAGTCGACGAACAGGGTGGCGTTGGTGGTGTCGGAAATTTTGAACACCTTTTCCAGGCCGAGGTTGAGGTAAGTGAAGTTCGGCAGCCGGTCATCGCCGAACTTCTTGCCGCCTTCATAGAAATAGGTATAGCCAAGGCCGCCGGGGAGACCGACCCGGATCCTGTAGGGGATGACGTAGCCTTCGCGGGATTGCAGGACTGCCGACAGGTTCAGCCCCCAGGGCAGTTGGTAGAGGCCGGAGAGCTTGAACATCCAGCGCGAGTTCACGTAGATGCCGGTATAGCCGGAACCGCCCGATTCCGGAGCGACCACGGCCTCGTTGAAGAAGTCGAAGTTGTTCAGGTTGAAGTGTTCGCTCTTCTCCATATGGCTTGTCCAATCCTGGTAGGTGAAAGAGGCGTCGGCCATCCACTTGTTGGACAGCTTCTTGGTTAAGGCCAGTTCCACGGCCATGTACTTTTCGTAATCCTTTTCGTAGTTGGTGTAGTAGGTGCCGACCGGGACAACCTTGCGCAGCCACTTGGGCACCTTGGTGTCGCCCACGGTCAGGTCGCTGCTCTGGTACCAGTTGGCCGCGGTTTCGATCGAGCCGTCGGGCATGACGCCGATGGCCTTGCCCAGATTGTGGCGCTTCTTGTAGAAACCGGTGACGCCGATGGCGAGGTCTTCGCCCAGGGCCTTTTGAAAGGAGAGGGTCAGCTCGTCGAGCAGCGGCGTGTTGTAATTGCTGTCATATTGATTTTTCCTGATGCCCTTGCTGTAATCGATCCGTTGGGTATTGGTCCAGGATTGATAGCCGCCGGAGTAGCCGGGACCGTAGGCATAATAATACCAGTTGAAGACCTCGTTGTACTGGGGAATGTCGTCGAGGTTGTTGTCGTACCAGTAGAAATCGGTTTCACGGTAGGGGAAGAGGTTGCTGGCCAGGCTGTTGCCGCTCTGCGAACCATAGCGGGCCAGGGACAGCTTCAAGACATTCTTGCCGTCGCCGCTGATGTCATAGGTCAACGACAAGCGTGGAGAGAACGACGACCAAGCCACCGGCGCGTCCATGGCCGGAACCGTCATATCGCCCATGATAGCGGGCACGATTTTTTCTTTGTGATGAGGTGAACCCGGCTCATACCAGTAAAGCCCTTTCTGCAGGCCGCCGTTCAGGGCGCCGCTTTCCTTGTCGTAGCGCACGCCGAGGGTGAAGTTCAGCTTGCCAAAGCTGGCATTGTCGGACAAATAAAACGACATTCTGTTGAAGTTGACGTCGTAATTGACGTTGGGAACGAACCAGACCTCGCCCCAGGGCCCGCCTTGGGAGTATTTGACCGCTATTCTCTGGTTGGGATAGAGGGTCTGGGTGGTGGTGTCGGCGTTGACATAGTCCACGCCGAAGCGGATCTCGTGGTCGGCGCCGATGATGTTTTCAGCGAAGTAGTTGCCGTTCAATGACAGGTTCAGCTGGTTGCGGTTGGTGATGTAGTGGTAGCAGTTGTCCAGCCATAGATAAGGCGAGAAAGTATAGAGCCATTCGGCGCCCACGTGGTCGCCGTCGGCATTGATCGTGCCGCCGCGGGGGTCAAGGACAAAGCCGCCGTCGGTGTAGGCCACCTTGGCGTCGAGCATCAGGTTGCCGAGGATCTGCTGGATGGCGCCGTAATAGATCCAGCCCGGGCCGTCCTGGTCGAACAGCGAGCCGTTGTTCTGCTGGGCCGAGGAGAGGACCGTGCGGCCCCATTTCTTCTTGGCGTCGTGGGAGAGGTTCAGGTCGCCGCTG
>JALHTJ010000328.1 GCA_022865785.1 Candidatus Aminicenantota bacterium | reverse complement strand
CCGCAAAAGATTCTCTCTATGGCCAAGATGGAAAAAGTGGAAATCAGGCTATACAGCGTTATCTACCACCTGGTCGAGGAAATTGAAAAGGCCGTCAAAGGGAAGATCGGCCCGCAATACCAGGAAAGCCTGATCGGCAAGGTGGAGATCCTGCAGAAATTCAAGATTTCCAAGGTGGGTATCGTAGCCGGATGCGTGGTCCGCGAGGGCAAGGTCACACGCAAATCCAAGCTCAAGATCATGCGCGAAAGCGACCTGGTCTTCGAAGGCGAGATCGAATCCCTGAAACGCATCAAGGATGAAGTTTCCGAGGTTCGGGCCGGGACCGAGTGCGGCATCCGCATAAAAAATTTCAGCAACATTGAACCAGGAGATATCCTGGAAATATATGAAACGTCCATCATCCCATGATGATCGGCCTGTTGGAGATTGATTTGTTCAGCGAACAATTTCACAGCCTGAAGGAAAAACGGCGGCTGCTTTCCAGCCTGAAGGAGCGTTTGAAACATAAATTCAACATCGCCGTGGTGGAAAGCGCTTACCAGGACCTGTGGCAGCAAGCCCAGCTGTCAGTCGTTTCTCTGGGACTGAGCCGGGCCATCCTGGAAAACACATTCAAGCAGATCGAAGATTTCATTTTCCTGAACTACGCTCTGCAGATCAGTAAAATAAATATTCAGTATTTTTAAAATGTCCTACCGTCTGGAAAAATTCACCAGCACGCTGCAGCAAACCTTGGCAGAGATTCTCACCCGGGATAGTTTGAATCCGGATTTCAAACTTGTCAGCATCCTGAGGGTCCAGCTCGGCCGCGACCTGAAAAAGGCAACTGTAGCCATCTCCTGCCCACCGGGCAAAGAAGATCATGTGCTGCAGCAGCTCAACCGATCCCGGGGCTTCATAAAACGGCAGCTTGACCGGAAAATGATCCTGCGCCACATGCCCGAACTGGAATTTGTCAAAGATTCGGCCCTGGAACTAGAGCAACAAATTTCCCGCCTGCAAAAAGAAGGGGATCATGAAAGTACGCGTAGCTGAGAAGATCAGGCAAGCCAACAATATAGCCATTAGTTCGCATGTCCGCCCCGACGCCGATTCCATCGGCAGCGGTTTGGCCCTGTTTCTCATGCTCAGGCAAATGGGCAAAACCCCAGCTTTTTTCAATACCGATCCCGCCCCCTATCCCATCAGCCGTTTGCCCGGCTATGAACATATCCGTAGCGGCCAGATCGATCCGCAAACCTTCGAACTGGTCATCCTGATCGAAGGCGGCAATGAGGAGAGAACCGGCCAGAAAAATCTAAAGAATTATTTTTGCATCAACATCGATCATCACGCCAGCTCGAGCGACGACGCCGATATCAACTGGGTGGTCCCCGATGCCGCGGCGGTCGGAGAACTGGTCTATGAACTGGGATTGGAACTGGCCGTGGATTTCAGCCGCGACATCGCCTTCAACCTTTACGCGGCCATCGCCTCCGACACCGGTTCGTTCAAATATTCCAATACCACGCCGGCTTCACTGGCCATCGCCGCCGACCTTACCATCCGCGGCGGCTTCACTCCTTTCGAAGTCAGCAACCTGTTGTTCAACTCCAACCCTCAGGAAAAGATCCGCATGCTGACCCGGGTTTTGTCCACCCTGGAAATGGCCCTTGATGAACGTGTGGCCATGATCCATTTCCAGCGGGATTTCTTAAGCCGGCTCAAGCTGAAAGACATTGAAACCGAAGACATTATCGCCATCGCCCGCTCCATCGACGGCGTGCAGGTACTGTTGTTCTTCAAGGAGATCGCCGATAATTACTTCCGCGTCTCTATCCGTTCCCGCGACAACTTTTCGGCCCGCCTGGTCGCCCAGACCTTCCATGGCGGCGGCCATTATCACGCAGCCGGTTTCTTTTTCAGCGGCGACCTGGCTGCCGCCAAAAAGGAGATCCTGCGGTTGGTCGCTGCCCAGTTCCAATGATCCATGGCCTGGTAGTTGTCAACAAGGAAAAGGGCGTCAGTTCCCATGCGCTGGTGACCAGCATCCGCCGGCTCTTTAAAACCAAAAAAGCGGGCCATTTCGGCACCCTCGATCCCACCGCCACCGGCCTGCTGCTCATAGCCCTGGGCCACGCCACCCGCTTTTTCGATTTTTACGTCAAACAGAACAAATTGTATTCCGGCCTCATCCGCTTCGGGTTTGCCACCAGCACTTATGATTCCGAAGGCAAGCCCCAGAAAGCCAAGCAGGGCATCGACCTTCAACAAATCAACCTGGAAACCCTGCTGGCCGGATTCCGGGGCAAACAAATGCAAATGCCACCGGCATTTTCCGCAAAGAAATTCAAGGGCAAACCGCTGTATACGTATGCCCGCCGGCAGCAGGAGGTCCCCATTAATCCGGTTGAAGTCAGCATCCACGAGTTAACCGGGCGGGTGATCGACCATGATACCCTGGAATTCAGGGCCTTGACATCGTCGGGAACATACATCCGCTCCCTGGCTCACGATCTCGGCCAGAAAGTCGGCGTCGGGGCATATTTGTTGGAATTGAAAAGGGAAAGGATCGGTTCTTTCAGCCTGGAACAGGCAAAGACACTGGCCGAGATAGCAACCCTGGCGGAAACCGGGAGCGGGCTGCAGGCGGTCATCCCCATCGAATCGCTCCTGGATGAATATCCCAAAATGATCGTCAACCAGACCGGACGGCGCTGTATCTGCAACGGCATGGTGCTGAAAGCCGCGGATGTCCTGAAAATATTCCCAGCCCCGAGCACGGCATATTTCCGCATCTTCGACGACGAGGGCAAGCTGCTGGCCATCGCCCAAAAGGAAGCTAAGTCCATGAGCTTCAAGCCATACCTGGTCATTCCCGAAAGCGAGCCCGGCAACTGAATTACTTTTTTTGCGACAGTCCTTTAAACCGGAAGAAATGATCTTTTAAATTTCGTCGAACGTAACCTTAAAAACGACGTCGGCGCGGATTGGCTGTACGGGACGATGAACTGGCAGCGGCCGCCACAGTGATTCGGCTCGCGCTCCAGGTGCCGCTGATAACGTTGTCGGATGTCTGGAAACGTTTACAGGTCCCGCTCATCGTGTTTGCATCAGAAAAACTTCCCGTATATTCATAGGTGACGTCGGGAAACACCAGGGTGAAGACAACTTCGTCGGCCATGCCTTCGTTGAAAGTATAGGTTCCACTGCCGCCGTCACTGTCGGTCACAGTGCCGCTTTTATGGGTCCCAACGAATACAAGTGTGACATTGAATGAACTGTTATCGTTATAGGACTCGAAAAGTGACCAGGAGCCCTGGATATTTTCTGTTGCTACAGCGCTGGCGTTCAAGCTGTAATCTTCCGACATCGTGATGGTGCCATGGCTCTCGACATCGACTCCATCCAGTTTCACGAGCAGGTAGGAGTACCCATCGGCAAGAACATAACTGTAATCGACCAAAGCGCCCTGCGCGTAGGTATAGGTTCCCGTCTCCGGAGTTCCGTTTACTCCGGTTCCCCTGGTAACAGTCAGAGTGAATTCGGTGTTAGCGTCTGAATATGCCCGCAAGGTGTGATCGCCGGATACGGTG
>JALHTJ010000327.1 GCA_022865785.1 Candidatus Aminicenantota bacterium | reverse complement strand
TTCCTTGCGTTTGGCGTAGGGGATCTTGTAAAGGTCCTGGTAGAAATTGAGGTGCTCCTCGCCGCTCAGCTTATAATAGAGAAAGGGCTGGTCGGGAACATAAGCGATCAGCTTTTTCAACTCGTGCTGCTCACGATGATAGGGCTTGCCGGCGATGGTGATGCGGCCGCCGTCGGCGGCCAGCAGCCCGGCCAGGATCTTCAGGGTGGTGGTTTTACCCGCCCCGTTCGGTCCCAGCAGGCCGTATATTTCTCCGGCAGCCAGGGAAAAAGAAACGTCCTTCAGGGCTTGCCGCTTGCCGAACTTTTTCTGCAGGTTGTGGATGTCAAGCATGGGGTCATTGTAGCATAGTAGCGCGAAACAAGACGAGGTACGACGTGCAAGAGATTAAGACAGGATCGTTTTGCATTGTATGGTTGGCGGAAAAGAAAAAGGCAAAGCGCATTGAAGCAGTTTCCTCAAATTTGATAAGGAAACTAAACATGAAGCGAGCTATCTTCTCTTTTCTTCTCTCTTCCCTATCCCCTGTCCCCTGTCCCCTGGTCCCCTGTCCCCTGTCCCCTATTTTTCAGTGAACGTCCAGACACCGTCCCAACTGTCCGGCGGATTGTCCAGCAGGTATTGGCAGCGTTGAACAAAGACTTGCGCAGGAGGATCGTCGGGGGCAGCAGTGAAAATCTCCAGGGCTGCCGCGAAATCTCCGCTAAAATACAGTTGCAGGCCTTTGTCGAAACGGGCCAGCCCCCCGACCTCTGCCGCTGCCGCCCGGGATTTTTCGCCAACCACCTCATAGATTTCCTCGGGAATCTTCTTCCCCTTGACGCGAACACGGTCGAGTTGGCGCAGGACCATGCGCTCGGCCGCCATGCCTGCGGACATGGAACCGCAGATCACCGCAGTTTTGTATTGCTTGTTGATCCCCTCCAGGCGCGAAGCCAGGTTGACGGCGTCGCCGATAACCGTGTATTCAAAACGTTTTCGCGAACCGATGTTGCCGACAATGACCTCGCCGCTGTTGATGCCGATGCGCATGCCGAGTTGCGGCAGCCCTTTTTTTTCGAAATCCAGATTCAGCTCCGACAGCTCTTCCTGGCAGCGCCGGGCGGCGCCCATGGCCTGGATCGCCTGGTCCTCGGAGGCCAGAGGCGCGCCCCAGAATGCCATGACGGCGTCGCCTGCGAACTTGTTTACAAAACCGCCGTTTTCCATGATCACCGAGGTCATGCGCTCCAGGTAAATATTCAGGATATTGACCACTGCTTCGGGCGACAGTGCTTCAGCCAGGGTGGTGAAGCCGGCCAGGTCGGAAAAAAATATGGTAACAAGTTTTCTTTCGCCGCCCAGGTTGAGGCCGCGCGGGTTTTTTATGATTTCAGCCAGCAGGGAATCGGACAGGTAATTTTTGAAGGCGTTCTGGATAAACTTTTTTTCGCGGCGGACGCGCTGGTAGCGGTTATAGGCATCGTAACCGCTGCAGGTAACCAGGCCGATGAACAAGGGAATGAAATCGAGGTCCAAGCCTGAAAAGAAAAGGAGCAGGTTCCCGGCCAGAGCCAGCAGCACGACCCCCAGCGCCGCCAGAAGTTGCATTTGAATAGCTTTGATCCGGGATAGAAAAAAATTCAGCAGGAGGATGGCCGCCATTACCAGCAGCCATTGCAGCCGAGGGTCAAACACACGCATGAAATCGCGCTCGAGCAGGTTGCTCAAGGCGGTGGCATGAAGTTCGAAGCCGGAACCGATAGCATTGACCGGAGTGGAACGGTTGTCGAGGAGAGCCTGGGCGGTCGCGCCGATGACGACGATCTTGTCTTTGAACACTGCCGCATCCAGGATGGGGGTTTCTCCCGCTTCCAGGCGCACCTGGGATTGGATTAGTTCGGATATGCTGTGGCGCCGGAAGCTTTTAGGATGATAGAACTTCAGGTTCAGGCCGCCATCCGCGGCAAAAGGTATTTCCGCCAGCGACAGGCGCGGGTCGGCGAACAAGGCCAAAGCAAGCGAAAAGGATGGATAAACACGTCCGCCGTGAACTACGAAATGCTGCAAACGGCGGTAGATGCGGTCGCGGTCGGGCGCGGCCTGGGCGTTACCGGCGCCGCGCAGGGCGGCGCGCAGTCTCGGCAGCGGCTGGAGAACCTTCCCTTCCCTGACCGGCAGGCGGGAGAGCGCCGGAACCGTTGCCAAGACAAATCTATCGAGATCTTCGGCCGGCCCCTGCTGGCCCAAAAAAAACAGCGGCATGAAGGCCCGGCCCGATTTTTTCATGGATGCGGCCAGCCATTCGTCCTCGCCGCCGTAAAGGCTGGGTTCGCTGAATATCATGTCGATGGCCACGGCCCTGGCTCCGGCGGCGGTCAGGAAATCGATGGCCCGGGCGTAATAGCTGCGCGGCCAGGGCCAGGGGGTCTGGAAATTCAGGTTGTAGAAATCGATGCTTTCCTGGTCGATCTCTACCAGGATGACCGCGGCGGAGCAAGGACGACTGAAAAAGCGAACTTTCTGGTCATAGACTTTTTTTTCGAAAAGGCTGGAGACGAGATTTCCCAGGACGAAGGTGCAGGCGAAGATGAGCGCGGTCGAAGCCAGGAACCGTTTCAATTTTTGGGCCGCGAAACGAACCGCTTGAACCTGGTCAGCCTCGAGCTTTTGCCGCTTTTGACAGAGCCTTGATCGAGATTATCCTCAATATAGGCAATGCGCTTGGATGCCGAGGGATGGGCTGAAAACGCTTTGGCCTTCTTTTTTTCAATCGCTTTTACCTTTTGCAGCATGGCCAGCAGGGCTTGGGGGTCGTACCCGGCCGCCTTCAGCAGTTCAATTGCCCCAAGGTCGGCGTTTTTT
>JALHTJ010000326.1 GCA_022865785.1 Candidatus Aminicenantota bacterium | reverse complement strand
CACATGGTTTTTCCCGTCCAGAAAATCATTGATCGCCAAGGGCGGATTGGTGAATAGACAAAGGATGCGGTTGGCCAGGCCGGGACGGCTGCGGAAATGGTCGGCGATCTGGAACAGGGGCTCGCCGATGGCCGGGCCGCCTATTGCTGTAAAAATGTTGTCATTGATCGAAGCGACTTCCCGCCACTCGGAGAAGTACTCCCAAATGAGCGATCCGCCAAAAGAAAAAAGTGAAGACGCCAGGGGGCTGAGGCGGTTGCTGCGCGCCCAGTTGTAATACAATGCCCCGGACCAGGCATGGGTCCAGTTGAGGCGCAGGTTGTTCGAATCCAGGCGCAGCCCCTCGGAGGTGAAGAACTTGCGTTTCTGGTCCTTCCAGGTCAGGGTGAACTGCCAGTCCTCGATGAACTTGGCGTACTTGTTCCAATAATTGAGCGTGCCAACCGTCATGTTGATACCCATTTCAATGAAGGCCCGACCGACCTTCATTGCCGGTTTGGTTTCTTCCTTACTCTGGATATCCGCCTTGTTTTCAGCTGCCCAGAGTCCGGAAACCATAAAAAATATCAACAGGAACTGGAGCTTTTTATTATTCACCGGGATTCCTTGTCCAAAGAGCGGTTCAAAAGCAAAAAAATAACACAATCCCTGGCACCTGTCAATTGTCCCATGCTTATTTGAACACCAAATCAATACTTGGGAGTTACCTGATTTTTCTTCTGCGGTCCGACTTTTGCTTATTGATCCGATAACACAAGGCGCATGATTGTTTCCTGCTTGCCGGTATGGTATATTTCTGTCATGAAGGTCAGAGCCATCCAGTTCAGCCCCGCCCTGGGCAACATCGAAAAAAACATGGGGTTGCATGTCAGCCATATTTCCCGGGCCATCGCTGACGGCCGGGAATTGATCGTTTTTCCCGAATTGAGCATCAGCGGCTATCACCTGAAAGACATTGCCTGCGAAATCGCACTGAAAAAAGACGGCAGTCAATGGCGGGAATTCGAAAACTTAAGCAAAAAAATCGACATAATTATCGGCGCCCCGCTGGAAGAGGATGCGGGCATCATTTACAACACCGCTCTTTATTTTTCCAGGGGCAAGTGGCGGCATACCCACCGCAAGGTGCAGTTGCCCAACTACGGCATGTTCGAAGAAAGGATGATCTTCAAACCTGGAGACGAATTCCGCACCTTCAAGATCGGCACCATGACCGCCGGCATTCTCATCTGCCGGGAAATATTGTTTCCCATGCTGGCCTACCTGTATTTCATTCAAAAAACCGACTTTTTGATCGGCATTTCCAACAGCCCGCAGCGCGGCATCGGCAAGGACGGCATCTCGTCCTTTCAGCTCTGGGAAACCATGGGCTACGTTTTTTCGCAGTTCTACCAGCAGAATTACCTGTTCGTCAACCGCGTCGGCTTCGAAGACGGCATCGGTTTCGGCGGCGGCTCTTTTTTCGCCCGCGCCGGCCAGGGCATCTGCCAAAAAGCCAAGTATGTCGATGAAGACGTGCTCGACGCCGAGATCCGGCCGGCCGACGTGCGCCGCGCCCGCTTGAGCTCCAACTACCTGCGCGACGAGCAGCCGCAGCTGGTGCTCAGGGAACTGCAGAGGATCCTTAATGCTTAAGATCCGCTGCGACCTGGTAGAAAAGATCCTGGTCACTGCCATCCGGGACAGCATCCACAAAAACGGCTACAAAAACGCAATCATCGGTGTTTCCGGCGGCCTGGATTCGGCCCTGGTCGCGGCACTTTGCCAAAAAGCCCTGGGCTCCCGCCACACCTTCGCCCTGCTTCTCCCCTACCGCATATCCTCGCCCGCAAGCCTGGAGCACGGGAAAATGGTCTGCGCCAAATTCAAAGTACCCTACGAAGTCATCGATATCTCCCCTGCCGTGGACGCCTATTTCGACCGCTTCCCGGCCGAAAACCGCTTGCAGATCGGCAACAAGTGCGCCCGGGAACGGATGTCCGTTCTTTATGATTTCTCGGTGCGCAGGAAGGCACTGGTGGCGGGCACTTCGAACAAGAGTGAGCTCCTGGTCGGCTACTCCACCCAGTTCGGCGATTCCGCTGCCGCTTTCCTGCCCATCGGCGATCTCTACAAGACCCAGGTATTCGAACTGGCTCGCCACCTGGGCGTCCCCGAAGCGATCATCGCCAAAATGCCTTCGGCCGACCTGTGGCCCGGGCAGACCGACGAGGGCGAGTTCGGCATCACCTACAAAGATCTCGACATCATTCTGCACCTGATGATCGACAAGCGCTGGGACGAAGGGGAGATCGTCGAGCGCGGCTACCGGCTGTCGCTCATACGCCGCATCAAAAAAATGATCATCAATTCGCAATTCAAACGCACCATGCCGCCGGTCGTCAAACTCCATGCCCGCACCGTGGGCATCGATTTCAGGTATTTAAGAGACTGGAATAAGTAAAAAAGTGAGGAAAATCTTAGAAGGAAAAAGTAAAAAGGAAAAAGGTAAAAGTAGGAAAAGAAAAACTCCACCTTCTACAATCGATTTCTCAAACGAAGACCCATTGCGAAATAATGAACTATTCGAGAAGTTGCCCTCTTCTTCACTTTTTCCTTTTACCTTTTACCTTTTACCTTTGCAGGTTTTTTTTTAATGGCTCTTTACATCGTTCCCACCCCGGTCGGCAACCTCGGGGACATAACGCGGCGGGCCATTGAGGTGCTGGGCCGGGTCGATTTCATCATCGCCGAAGACAGCCGCTATTCGCAAAAATTGCTGAACCACCTGCAGATCAAAAAAAAGATCATCAGCCACTACCGCCCCAAGGAGCAAGCCCAGGCCGAAAAGATCGTCGCCCTGCTGGCCAGCAAGGACGGCGCCCTGATCACCGATTCGGGCACCCCGGCCATCTCCGATCCCGGTTTCATCCTTATCCGCAAAGCCATCGCCCTGGGCATCCCGGTCATCCCCCTGCCCGGACCAACGGCTTTCGTTCCCGCCCTGGTCGCTTCTGGCCTCGATCCGCTGCGATTCCTTTTTCTCGGCTTCCCGCCGCGCCGCCGCAACGATTTGCAGCATTTTTTAGAAGACCTGGCCCCCCTGCCCTACACCCTGGTCTTTTACGAATCACCGCGGCGCCTGGGAGATTTCCTTAAAACCGCGGCCGTGGTCCTGGGCGACCGCAGTTTCGCCCTGGCCAAGGAAGTGAGCAAGAAGCACGAAAAGATCATTCGTTCCAGCCTGGAACAATGGCCGGCGCTGCTGGAACAGGAGATTATCCTGGGAGAAATGGTGGTGGTTATCGCCGGCTGTTCAGAGGCGCTGCCGCCGGAACCGGTACCGCAATTTGACAACATCGACGATCTGTACGATTTTTTCAACCAGCGCTTCGGCCTGGGCAAGAACGCGCTTAAAAAGATCCTTATGAAAAAAAAGACAAAGAATCCAGTCGGGCGGCGCGGACATGATCTTTGAGGACAATGGCCGCTGCCGCGCCAACTTGAGAATTTTTGCCACGGTCATTTTTATGCTTTCACTCAGGGCCGTCACTATGTACTGCCAGGAGAAAACCGCAGGGCCAACCGCCCCGGCCCGAGGCGGTTTCGTGGTCACACCCGTGGTATACTATACTCCCGAAACCCGGATCGCCTTCGGCATCGTCGGCATCCATTATTTTCGCCTGGGCCGTCCCGATCCGAAGTCCCGGCTTTCCCATTATCGTTTTAATGTTATCCGCACCCAGAACAAGCAATCGATCGCGCAAGTCGATTATGAACTGTACCTGGCCGGCGGCAAGTTCCTTTTCGACGGTACGGTCAAGTACTCGCTTTTTCCCGACCGCTTCTACGGCAGCGGCAACCGCAATTCCGAAGCTGACCGAGAGGACTACAGCTCCCGCAACTGGCACCTGCAAATGAACATGCAAAAACGCTTGGGCGGGAACCTGTTCGCCGGACTGCATCTGGATTTTTTTTCCCTGAACATGGTTGAGACTGAAAGCGGCGGCCGGCTGGCCGCGGGAGATATCCCGGGCAGCCGCGGCGGAACACTTTCAGCTCTGGGGCTGTTCGGCAAATGGGACAGTCGCGACAACACTTTTTCCGCGGCCAAGGGCAGCTACTGCGCCATTTTTTTGAATTTATTCACCCCGGTGCTGGGCAGTGATTTCACTTTCACCCAGATGATACTTGATGCCAGGAAATATTTCCCCCTGGGCGCAACCCAGGTGCTGGCCGTACAGTGCGTTCTGAAATCGGTCTGGGGAGATTGCCCTCTGCAAATCCTGCCCAGATTCGGCGGCCTGAACCTTATGCGCGGCTTTTATGAAGGCCGCTACCGCGACCAAAACATGCTGGCCGTGCAGGCCGAATACCGCCGCCCGTTGTGGGGGCGATTCGGGTTCTGCGGCTTTGCCGGGGCGGCGCAGGTGCAGGACAGGATATCGCGCCTGGCGCTCGGGGAATTTCACATGGCCTGGGGATTGGGCCTGCGCTACAAGTTCAACCGCCGCGAAAACCTGAACATCCGCCTGGACGCCGGTTTTGCCGGTTCCGCTCCCGCCTTTTACCTGACCTTCGCCGAAGCGTTTTAGAATTAAAACGAAATATCGTGACGCGTGACGCGTGACGAGTAGCGGGCAATCAGCGAACCATTTCTTGACCGGGAAGATTATTTGAGCACAGGAAAGCCGAAGAGGCACCAGCAGGATGCGGACTGTAAGCCGGATTCTGTCGTGAAGAACCATTTATCTGGTCCCGGCGTTGCCGGCGGGATCCAGCAGCTAACCCAAGAGCTTCGGCCGGGAAAGCCTCAAGCGCCCTTTGTTTAGCTTTGCTCCGGATGGGATTTGTCTTATTGTTCATATACACGCTACGGAACTATACAAATCTGAGTTTAGGTGAGATCGGAGAGATGCTGGGAATGCAATACCTGGCGGTATTAGAATTGGAACGCTATTTTCGCAATGAATTGACGGAGAGAAAGACGATGCGCAAGCTGGTGGCGGGTGGAAAAAGAATTAAAAAAAATAGCATTATTGGGGTGAGGGCAGATGATGATTTCTGGAAACTAGAGATCTGCCCCGATAGCTTCTGGGCTCAGCTCCTTCATCATATATATTGGCCGATTTTTAGACAAAAACACGACCGAAATGGAGAGCAGTATAAACTGACAGCAGAGAATCGTAGGTGCTTGACTCCTCTTAGTTTTCTAACTTGGCGAGCAGTGCGCCGGCTTCCTCATAGGCTGCCTTGTAGGTGTAATCGGGCGGGCCATCACAGGTGGCAAGGTGGCGTGCTTCTGTTGCGTGTTTAAGGGCAGTGGTTTTATCGCCACGTGTGAGAGCGAGCTTGGCGAGTTCCAGATGGGCATCTGCTCCTTGTAAAACATAGCCGCTGCGCTCGGTGATGAGTAGCGCCTCCTCAGCCAGTCGCTGAGCTTCTTCCGACGTACCGATGGCTGAATATAGCCTTGCTAGGGCGATAAGGATATTGGCTTCGACTTCTACTAAACTGATATGGCGGCAACGCTGCAATGCCTCATGAAGATGGCACTCAGCCTGACTCTGTTGCCCTGCGGCGAGGAGTGCCGCGCCTAGCAACCAATGGGCATGAACATAATCACGCTCGGCAGGAAAACTAGAAAGTGAGGCTTCATCCGCCAGTTTCAGTGCGTTTTGAGCCAGAGAGATTGCTGATTGAAGATTGGCGGATGTCGATTGAAGGATATCCAGGGTTCGTAATTGGAGTAGTTCGCGAAGAGATTCATAATTCCAGCTGATACTCTTCGATTGTAAGTTTTTCCCTTTCTCAAAAAGTTTCCATGCTGCTTCCAGGCTCTTTTTCGACTCAGTATATGCACCGCAGTATGCGAGTAGCAGACCCAAATTGCGGCGCCCAAGCGCTTCATGAAATTTATCATTGATTTCACGGCACAAAGCGATGCGGCGCCGTAGGTTGGTCTCAGCAGCCCGTAGGGCTCCGATGTGTCTCTGAGCCATAAAAGCGAGGTTTCCCAAGCCAGTGGCAAGGTTTTCCTCAATGCCTATCTTTTCGCATAAGGCATTATGCAGTTGGAATAACGGAACGGCGCGCTGAGGCTGGCCAATAAGGCAGTATGAGTTTGCTAGTGCGTTGAGTACCCAGGTTTGAGAAGTTTGATTCGTCAGGCGAGGTAATCGGTCTTCGCCATCAGCGAAGAGTGTACGTAGCAACTCAATATGTAGTAAGTATGCACCGAGTTGGAAGTAGATGGCAGTCTGTAAGTGGTCGATAAAAAGATAACACGCCTCATCATACTGCCCAGCGCGAACAGTGTGATGATAAAGCTCGATCACCGGGGCTAGGTCTTTAATGTGCGTTACTTTGCCAGGTGGGGGCACAGCGGCGAAATAATCACGCAGAAGAGCGTGGGTGGTTGCGCGGTCGGGCATGGCCAGCCGGTTGTAAGAGTAACGACGCACAATCGGGTGCAGGTCGAAGCCGCCCTCCTTTATATCGTGGTGCAACAACCCGCGCGCAACTAGGTCCCGCAGGTCGGAATCGAGCGATGCGGAGGGTTCATTCAAGGTTTTTGCCAGTGTCTGGAGCGCCTCGTATGGCACCGGGCTACGGAAGCAGGCAATGCGGCTCAGCAGTGTTTGCCGAGCTGGCACAATACTGTTGTAGGCCGTTTCCAGCACGTGATGCTGACGCTGCTTAAGATTGCCGAACACATCCAATCGCTTCGCAACAACAATATCGCCGGGTTGTTGGAAATCGCCCACAATTAAACCGGCCAATAACCTTAGACTGAGCGGGTGATAACCGTACGGTTCACACTCCGTTTCAATTTCGGTGTGCGTGCCACGGATGCCTTGAGCGTGAAAAAACTCCACAGCATCAGCAGGCTGCATTTGCTTAAGGTCCTCCTCACGACAGCCGTGCAGCAATGAGCCATGATGCTCAACCGCCCTTGGACGAAGACGAGAAGTGAGGAGAACCTTAGCATTGATTCCCGGCAGTGTGGCTATGCCGCGAAGGAATCGGTCGGCAAGTGGCGAGATACAATCGCAGTCGTTGGCGTCAAATCTCGATTCCTCGTCACCTTGATATGCGGCATTGAGTCCACTAAAAGCGCGGAGAACTCGCTCGAAGCCATCAAGCACGAGCAACGTACCCGACTTATGAAAAATATGTTGAAGCATTTCTACTCGTTCGTGTGCTGACAGCGACTGACAAACTGTCTTATCGACGCTCAAGTAGTCCAGTGCGTCACTAAGGAAGTGATCGAAGTTGGCGTCGCTTTCGTAGAAGCTCCACCAGACGACGCGTGGCCAGGCTCCTGGTTTCAAGTCGTGCATGAGCCAGTGCCAGACGAGCGCGCTCTTGCCAAAACCGCCCAAAGCACGCAGGATGAGCAGCGGATGTGAGTCATCAACGTCCAGCCAATTGGTGAGCATGGCACGTTCAGCAACGCGCCCGGTGAAATTGGGTGCCATGGGATAGGGGTGAGCCAGGAACCAATCAGCATGTTGTGATGTCTTCGACGGCGTCGGCTCCGGCGGCTTGCCCAGCGCAGTGAGGAGTTGGCGCCAAGCTAGATCGTGGTCCGCGTTGTTGGTGAAGTCGATGTATGTGAGTGCACCAATGCGGAGAGGCTTCTGGCACTCTTTTTTAAGAAGCGGGATTAACCTTAGTTTTCGATTTGCTGGATCGAGTGTCTGGGCCATGATGTTTTCAATCTCACCCCATTCACTCCCAAGGTAATCCGGCGTAAGGATGAGAAGCGTCCTTCTGCACTGTATCACGCCACGCTCACATTCCTTAATACTCGGCGCACCACGTGTAAAGTCGCGAAAATCGATGAACGCTTTCAGCCCTGCCTTCTCGATTCCTTGCAGCAATTCTCTACGCACCCACTCTTTGTCGTGGGTGCTATAGGAGATGAATACATCGTATTCGAAATCCGTTTGCTTAGGTTGAGTATCCGATTTTAATTCAGATTCATCACCCATCACCATCTCCTTTTGCTAGCTCCCTTAACCCTGGCCAATTCTCAGCCACTTCCATCACCAGCAATGACCATTCTATACCCCATTCGATTTAGATATTCAAGACTCATTATTCTCAGTAACTTTTAAGCAGCCCAATTTCTCCTGGCTATTAGGTAGTAGTTATTATCTTAAAATCTTCCATATTCACTATGAATTATAGAGCAATAAACTCCGGGAGTAGACTCGTTCTCCCCAATGACCTTGATAGAGGAACTTTTAGGAAAACAATTTTTCTAATCATTAAAATTTTGGGGGAAATCTTTGGAGCTTCGGCCGGGAAAGCCTCAAGCGCCCTCTGTTTAGCTTTGCTCCGGATGGGGTTCCAGGTTTGCCAAGTCTGTCAGAAGTGATCTTGGAGTTCTATGTTGCCAGTAGTCCATGTCTAGAAAAATTATGAGACTCTGTTTGGCTCTGCTGATGGTGGTGTTGAGAAGTTCTCTGCCTTCTTTCATATTGGAGTTGGTAAAGAAAGGTCTGTTTAACGGGAGATTGCCGGTGTCTGAAACGCTGAAAAGAACCCAATCCCACTCCCTGCCTTGCGCTTTATGAGTATTCAATACCTCAATATGGTCGCGGAGTTCAGAATATTCAAATGCATTCTTAATCCTATCCTGAATTGTTTTTACTTGGTTCTTGTATGGTGTCAGGATGGCGATCGTTGGAAGCTTGGACTGTTGTTGAGCATTTTTCCACTCGTTTCTCAACCATTCCACAATCTTGTCAGCCTCGGCGTGGTTCTGTCGTTTAAGTCCCTCGCGTCTATTCTCAGGTTCACAGTCAACATATTTAATGAGAGTGTCTTTGTCAGCCTTCCCCTTCAGGCCTATCTCATCATAGTAAATATGCCGCCGAAGTATGGACGCAAGTGATTCGCCAAAACGATAGGATTCGGTTAGTTTACAATTCTTTGTTAGGTCAAACTGCGGCTCCTTTTGATTGTTAAGATCCTTCCAGTTGTCTCCGAATCTGAAAGCGTCTTCGAGGAATATTGCTGCCTTTGCCCAATATGCGCAAACGACTGAATCATCCTTGCATTCGCAAACAGGCGGAAGTTGACGATGGTCTCCCAACATGGCAATTGGACAATGGAGACTCAAGAGGGGGATGATCTTTGCCAATGGGGCATAGGGTGCCTCGTCAATAAAGACACGATCAATCGTTATGCTCATATTAAGAGTAAGTCCCATGAAACCATCTAATGTCATGCCGAGGACTGATTTCTGACTGAGATCCTGGCTGAATTGCAGTAGGCGCGCATCGAGCCTTTCTTTTTCCTTTCGCCGATTGGCGAGTTCAATGTTGATATCTCCGGCGGTATAGAGTTCTCCGATTTGTAAAAGTTCCTCCTGAGACTTTTGAATCCGCAGTTTCAATTGTTCAGCGGTGGGTTGCATACATGAAACTTCAGTTTGTAGAGATAGATAGCACCTCTCCAGGTCAGAAACAATCTGCAACGAGTCAGTTATATCCCTGCGGAGTTGATCACATGAGGATTTCTGTTTAGCAATCACCGACTTGAGTTCTTGAACCTCTGGGGTAAGATCATCCCGCTTCTTTCGTTTGCTTTCAAGAGTTGCCTCAACGGATCGAAGATGCGCATTCCTGCTAGAAAGCAGTTTTTCGAGATTTTCTTTTCGCCGGGTAAAGAATCGAGTAAAGAACCAAAGGCTACGGAGTTCCTTGTTTTTCTCCGCTATTTCGCGAATGGTTTTTGTCTGTTCATGTTCCAGTTGTTCTATATCGGAGAGAAGTTCCGGAAACGAGAGTGCAAGAAATTGGTTGGACTTGGATGAGAGATCATTTTCACGGTAGTTCAATTCCTTTTCGTATAGTGAGAGTATTTGTCGTGCGTCATTTATTTGCTTGTCGACTAGGACGATGTCGTTCTGACGGCGGTCGAGTTCGTGGAGTTTATTCTCAAGTTCGGTTGCAGATTCCTTGACTCGGATCTGAAGAGTTCTCCGTTTCTCAATGGCAGCTATGTCATCCTCGATTGTCTTGATTTGGGATTGTATCTGTTGGATTTCCCGTTGAAATGCTCGGGCTTCACAGCATTCAGCGTATTCGTCTTTGAAACGTTTCAGAGACGGGATGCCGATGCGAGTAACTTTCTTCTTGGGCACGCCACCTTCTTCTAGAATGGCAATCAGGGCATTGTCAACAGAGAGATTTGTTGATGCGAGAATGAGGACTCTTTGATGTCGGGCCACACAATGACGTACTGCGTTTGCAAGAACCCGCTTTGTCTTGCCTGTCCCTGGCGGTCCCCAGACATAGGAGAGACCTGTCGTTAACATTGTTTGGATGGCGAAGACCTGCTCGGAACTAAGTTCGGGAGTCGCTTCGAAAGCATTCTTGATTTCCTGTGCTTTAAGTTCGAGGTCTTTGATGTGAGAAAGTTTTGGTCCCTTTTCTCTATACCATTCCAAACAACGTTGCACCAACCAGCGAAAGTCGATGGTGATAACGCCTTCAAACCCAGGCACCTTCTCTTTTGCGGCCAGATCTGTCCGCCCGGTCCGTGGGTCGTAGTCCAGGATCCGAATCTCTATTTCCTGTCCAGGTTCCACATGGGGTATCAACGTTGCCGAAGAATCAGGGTGTATTGTCAAATGGATAGGCAGTGTACATCGATAACTTGACCACTTCGTATTCTCAAGACAATAAAGTTGTTCGTCATGAAGACGAATGTTGCTGGCGGGATATGGGTCGAAGCCCTCTTTGTTGTCAAGCAGGTACTTAAGATATTGCTTTGTGCTTTCAACGACAGATTTGACGACATTTTCTGTCTCTTTCCGGAGGCTCATGACTTTTGCCCTTTTAAGTCACCTATCGGACCCGCAAAAACTCTACTCTCTGACATCTGCTAAGACACAAACGACATAGCAAGGGAATTGCCGGCCGCAACCCTCACACGTTTTCGACACATCTCGTATTTCCTTTTATCTACACAATACAACCATCATGACGACGAGCACACTCACGATGATGATTGCAACGGCAAATTGTTCCAGATATTTGCGAAGTTTGTACCGAAGCAAACTGATAGTAAAATCAATTTGTCCCATGTTTGTATTTTACGGATAATTATATGAAATATCAATAATCTGCAGTGATTCTTATGTGGAAAATCATTGAAAGAAAGAATTTATATCAAAAGCGGCTGCGCTTTTTGAAATCCGGATAAGAAGTGGCCGAAAATTGAGTGATTTACTCAAAACAGGAATGTTCCCCCACCAACAATATTCAACATCCCTGAGCGATTTTTTATCATTTCAATTGGAAAAAATCTCCAACTTTTCGATCGCATCCACGACCTTGACCATCTCTATTGGTACTTCATCGGCCTTCATTTGTCGAGCTATAATTGACACACTCAGTGAAACCCCGTATGTTTCTTGACTCCATTTTGATAATTGCGATAGAACTTCCTTTCCAGATACAATTCTAGTTTTACTTTCTATCGTTTTCCAAGCTTTTTCTAATTGTTCTCTAGCTTTTTTATTGGCTCCACCTGCACCCAAATTTCTTTCTCGGGCTAATATTTCAGTGGATAGTGCGTCAAATACAACATTCTTTTGATCTTCGATTATCTTTTCAAGCATTCCGATTATTTCTTCTTCTGTCGATGCTTTTTTTCGTTTTGATATGCGTGATTGAATTGTACGTTGGATAATGATTGGGTCAAGACAATAATTTTCAATTTCTTTACTGCTCCAGATATGCAAATGGACACCTGCTTTTACTGCTTCTTTCATTCTTTTTTCACGTTCTTCTTTTGTATGGTAGTCTGAATCAAGGATACAATACACTTCTATAGATTGGCCACCCGCATTTTTTAATAACATCGAGGAACCAATTGCATAACTCCAACCGCCCCAACCTCCAATGGGCATATTGGGATATGAAGACAAACTATCTGAACTTTCCGGATAAAGAATATTGTGGATTTCGCTTAGAAATTTGATGTCTTTACCTTCAACAAGAATACATCTCTGCGAATGCCATAATTTTGCTAAATTTATATTATGAACACTCCCAATATGCTCAATGAGTTTCTGTACTGCTGGCAGCGTTCCTGCAAATCTTGAGCGTGGTTTTTTTTTGTCGATTATAAGAATTTCATCGACATCAACTTCAGACATAATCTCAACTGAATGCGTCGTTACTATTACTTGAGGATGCTTGTTTTTAACAAACCTAATAAGTCGCCTCTGCAAATCTGGATGCATATATACATCCGGTTCATCAAGAATTACTGTGGATGCTCCAGAAGATCTCGTTAAAAACCACATGGTTTGAAGCCACATTTGTAGACCATGTCCCATATCACCAACTTCAGCAACAAAGTCTTCATCCCTGATTATTAATTGTATTTGATCACCTGGATAGCCTCTATCGTAAATCAGTTCTTGAATTTGTAACCCTGGCCAAGTAGTTTCAGACATTTCTTTGAATGCGGGAAAATAGTTACTAAGAACTTTTAATTGATTCCTGAAGTGAAGTGGCGCTAAACGGGATGACAACGCACTTTTTATATATTCATCAGTTAATACAGTTTCGTCCCGAGCTACAGGCGCTACTTGCGGCATAATTTCAATATGGGGAATTTCTATTTTTTTTGAATCTGAGCGACTCTTTGCAATGCAACCCGAAGAATCATAAATGACAGCATGGATTTTTTCATCTCTGACAATATATATCTTCATGGAAGTATCATTATCAAATGTGGCCGTTATGATTGCAGGCGGATCGCCATATCTATAAAACATCGATCTAAAATTGAACTCCAAGCCCTTTAATGATGGAGATACACCTACATCTCTTCGTGGTATATCTCGCCAATCAACGGGATAGTTATAAGATAACGACCGATAACGAGAAGCAACAATTGCAACTAATCTAAGAGCTTCAACTAATGTGGATTTGCCGGCGTTATTGCGTCCGATGACAACAGTCGTACGATTAAAAGGCACGGTGTGATCAGAAAAACATCTAAAATTTTCAAGTTTTAATTCTTTTATCATTTATTCTCACAAATCCGGGTTGGAAAATTGCTCCCTCGAATAAACTCGGTGTCATAATATATACCGAGTTTTGCTTCGCTCAGTTCGCACTGCTATCTTAAAGCATCCAATAATAGCAAATTGCATATCTAACCTATTTTAATTTATTATACCATATGTAATTTTTGAGTAGGAGGCATAATTGTCTCCGGAGCAGGAGTACATTTGCCCAAGGAACTGTGAGGCCATATCCGGTTGCATTCATTTCTCCGACTCTCGATAACCGCTTGGGCCTAAAGAAGCGTATTGAATACTTCCCCATTCAGCAAATTATCCCTCAGCTTGCCGTTGAATGATTCCAGACAACGGTTTTTCAAGGGGCTGCCCAGATCGATAAAAAAGTACTTACTCCGATGATTGAGACCCACTCGCTGACCACCTCATCTTCCTCAGATAAATTGCTTGATACCCCATCAGGCTCATTTAGAGTCTTATCCCACCAAGAACGAAGATATATCCAATACACCGCATTTCGGCACGGATACACCGGCTTCCATAATATGGCCGCTTTGTGTAGATCCGCTCAATCTCTTCAGCAATCTTAATGTCAACATGATCGGCTGCGGCTTGTAGTGATACCGCGAACACGGTAGCGCCATGATCTAGCATTATTCACTGATGCCAAGCTGCTCATAAACTGTAGCCAGCATCTCATGTATCACATCGACAGCATCTGAGCATGCTTATTTTTTAAAACTCCAGCTCGATGTCCTGCTTACCAATCTTCTTGTATAGATATTCCATCTCGTTCTTCATTTCCCCAATATGCGGATCCTTCTTGTAAGAAAACAATCCAAACATGTTCTCCAGCAAATAATTCTTCATTCTCAATATCAGGTTCGGATGCACCTTGTATTGGCTGGCAAGCTCGCGATTGTCTTCTCGCCTTTGATCGCCTCCAACGCTATCTTCGCCTTGAACTGCTCATTATAAATCTGTCTTGGCCTCAATCTGTCCTCCTTTTTCATTCTGAGGAGTACACTTTATTTTCGCATCTTTTTGGTCTAAAAAGCGAGACTACTATAGCCTACCACATAGAAAATTGCATCAGGCTACGGACGATATCCCCCCGCTTAAAAAAAACGATGATTTTTATTCATACCCTTAGTTTGGAACATTCAAGGGGCCAATCTCATAAATCGATAAATCAGCTACGCCTAGAATTTTCTAGAATTTCTCCTATTCGGAAAATCGTCGAATGAGGACAAAACAGATTTCCTTGGTTTAAAAATTGATTTAATTGCAATTAGTAAAAGTGATGATTTCTATAAAATAACCATTTAAATCACCAAATATTTGACAAAAAATTAAATAATATTAAAATGTATCCAATCAAATAAATTGGAGGCGGGAAGCCATGCTTGAATTAATATTAGTTACCCCTGAAAAGATTGATGAAAAAAATGAGCAAGATGAAAAAAATGAGCAACTCGAAATTATTGAAACGTCTTGCGATCCATCGTGCGGCATCTGTCTCCCCTGCAGTCCAATGAGCTAAAAATCAAAAATGCGCGGGGAATCTTTCATTTTAAGAGATGAATTTATTATTATTTGAATTAAATATAACTTTTAACTATCTGGACTACTATCACAATTCCGTATAAGATTTAAATTGAAAGACATATGTTTTCAAATATTCCTCAAGACTAGAGAATCCTCTGAAAGCACAAAAGAAGTCAAATAAGGTTTTAGCAAAAAAGCGAAGTACATCAATCAGCATTACTATTATTGATTCAGAATTACAGCGAATTATTTCACCACCCAACATTATTTCTTGGACAATTTCTCCAAATATCAACTCGCATACATTTTTGCATAAAGTGCCAAGTATTTTAAACTTAAAAATAAGAAATTACTCTTTTTTTAATAAAACAGGAGGAGAAAATGAAGGTCTTAACAAAATTCATATTAAATGATTGGTGTTTTTTAATCGCTGGAGCAAAAAGAGGAGCTATATATGACTTAAAAAGAGGATTGGTCTTTTCAATTGACGAAAAAAGCCTATCACTATTAGCAAAATGCGAAAACGGACATTCAATTTATGAAAATCTGAATAAAGATAAAAAAGAAATAATAAATTCTATTTTGTTATATTTCAAAAAATTAGAAGAAAATGAGCTAGGCAAATTCATAAATAAAATTCAAAAATCAAATAAAATTTCTATCCAAAGACCACGCCGCCTAGAACTAGTATGGCTAGAAATCACGGGGAGATGCAATTTGAATTGTATTCATTGCTACATGAACGGAGAAACGCAACATCTCACACAACCAGAGAAAATGACAAAAAAAAATTGGATAGAAATAATGAGGAAAATTTACACTATGGATTGTCAAAAGCTTCAATTCATTGGCGGTGAAGTTTTTTTAAATAAAGACCTATTTGATTTGGTGTTAGAAGGACGAAAGATTGGTTATAAATCTATTGAAATATACACTAATGCAACTCTACTAAATAACCAAGGTATTAATTTTTTATCAAAAAATAATGTAAGCGTTGCTGTATCTATATATGGAATGAATAATCAAATTCATGATAAAATCACAAAAGTTAATGGTAGTTTCGAAAAATCAATAGTAAATCTAAGAAAAATGATTTCAGAAGGTATAAATGTCAGAGTTGGGATTATCGGTATGTCTGTAAACGAAAAATTCCTAAACGAAACGGTTAAATTTCTTAAAGACGAGATTGGAGTAAAAAGAATTAAAATTGATATGGTACGTCCCATTGGACGCGGAACTAGTTCCGATCTTTCACCAAAAACATTACTAAATAAAAAAAGTCTAAACAAACCAGAATTCGCCAAGTGTTCTTTAGAAAGATTCCAAAGAGCTCTATATGGCAACAATTGCTTCTTGAGACATATCTGTATAAGCCATGATGGAAATGTATTTCCTTGTATTATGGAAAGGGAAATAACACTTGGGAACGTTCTCAAGGAATCCATTGAAGTAATCATCAACAATCCTTTTACAGAAAAAATAATGAGGCTAAATAAAGATAAAATTGAAGTTTGTAAAGATTGCGAATATCGATATTGTTGCTTTGATTGTAGACCAAAAGTAAAGAATAGTTCGAATGGAAACTTATATGCAAAACCACCAGATTGTAATTATAACCCCTATACTGGCAAATGGAATTTTAGGAATAGAAAAATCAATTTTGCCAATAATGATATTTTTGAGGACGTAAATTGAAATGTCAGTTGACAGGTATGAATAACTTCTAAGAATTTTAAATAAAGGGATTTTAAAGGTTTGCAGGTATACTTTTTGATATTTAAATGAATAAAG
Organism: Candidatus Aminicenantota bacterium; assembly: GCA_022865785.1. Classification (GTDB taxonomy): domain Bacteria; phylum Acidobacteriota; class Aminicenantia; order UBA2199; family UBA2199; genus UBA2199. The sequence goes on along the minus strand of JALHTJ010000326.1, from coordinate 7,358 downwards.
ACTGCGAAATGATAAATTTGCAAAAATTAATGAATATTCCACCACCATCGACATTCATCGTTTTTTGGCAAGTCAGATACATTTCAAATTGGAGAAATCGGACGCTTAATAGAATGATCTTAATGAAGAGGCACCAGCAGGATGCGGACTGTAAGCCGGATTCTGTCGTGAAGAACCATTTATCTGGTCCCGGCGTTGCCGCACAAACTATCCGCCGACTTTGGCGGATCCGGTTTGTCCGTCCCCCTGGGGACCGGCGGGATCCAGCAGCTAACCCAAGAGCTTCGGCCGGGAAAGCCTCAAGCGCCCTTTGTTTAGCTTTGCTCCGGATGGGGTTTGTCTCAGTCCCTACCGTCGCCGGTCGGGACGGTGAGCTCTTACCTCACCTTTTCACCCTTGCTCCGCCGCCGTTGCCGGCAGCGGGGCGGTCTGTTCTCTGTGACACTGTCCTGTTCCCCCGGCTGAGCGGGAGAAAATCCCTGTTGGGGATCATCCTTCCCTGCGGAGTCCGGACTTTCCTCCCCTCCCGATCAAGGGAGAGGCGATTCTTCATCCACATCCTGCTGATGCCCTGACATTATACCAAGAGATTCGATTTTTTGATAGAGGTTGCTGCGGCGATCAATCATTCCATCATTGCAGGATTACCCCACCGGCGGGCTCTCCTGATCTTTGCCTGATAATTTCTGTTTTTGGCCAATGAAAAAATAGCACAGCGGTCCAATTAAAGGCACAAAGATAACGACTAAAAGCCATATGAGTTTATCGTTTCCTTTGAAGTCATTTTTCAGGATGTCCACAAAGGCAATTAACCAAATTGGCACAATAATAAGGACAAACAATAAAATAAGTTCCGTCAAGCCTAAACCCATGGATCCTCCTTGCCCGCTTAACCGAAGCGGTTATTCTCCGGGACCGAAGAGCCAGGCGATGTTGATGCACCAGGAAGGCTTGAGCAGCAGGGTCCCCTTGAGAATGTCATTACTATTCTTCAGCGGCAGGTCTGTGGAGACGGGCCGATATAGGAATTCGACCAGGAATCCGGAGGTGCCTTTGCCCGGGCAGATCGCCAGGCCGGCAGTCAACAGGGCGGAAAAAGCTATGCGATCTTTCCAATCGCGGATGTTCAGCCAATCGACTCCGCCCAGGGCCGAGAAGGTGAACCGGATCGGTATTTTCCCCAGGTTGAAGGTCGGGTGGTAGGGATAGTACCTGCCGCCAATGTGCGCACTAAAATCGGAAATGTTTTCCAATCCGTAACCGATCTGCTCGGCCTTTAGGCGACGGTAGCCGAATACGACCGCATGCTTGATGCCGCCTTCTCCGGTCGAGAACGTGCCAAGGCTGACATCGAGCGCGGAATCCTCCTGGCTCTCCATGCTGGTTTTGTCCACGATCTTCTGCTGAGCGAATAATCCATAACCCAAATAGATGTAGGTCGGTGCGGGTGGTTCGTAGTCTTTATGGATGAACGTGATCGTCTCATCGTAATCGGCCGGCAAAGAGTAAGGCAATGAAAACGCCACAAATACCATGATAAACAGCGAAATTGTTCTTTTTGTTGGTTTCATACTGAAAATGATAATATTAAATGAATAGAAAAATCAATTAAAAAAATTATTTTCATCAAGACCGTTACGCTTTTATAACGCAACTGAAAATGGCCATAAAAAAAATAATTCTTTTATAAACAACCATTCCACCGCATGATAAATCCCTCGCCAGGCGCCTATTTTATTTCTTTTTTTTCAGAAGAACCGGCAGTGAAGTATTTCTCAACGATCGACCATAAGAAATTGTCCTCCGGCGGGACCCTGGATGACGAAAACACCCGGTTTGTTATGGAATAGGTAAAATTGCCTTTTATCTCCAAATCTTTTTCCAGGTCAAATAAAATCAAAGTGCCGCCAGCAACGATCGCCTTGCATTCGTCTGCTTTTATCCTGATGACAGTGAGAACATAATGCGGCGCTATTGCAGATAAGCCTGCTTCCTTTTTTACATCTATTTTAAAATAGCCCTTGTCCGTACAGCCGTTACTGCCGACGCTGGCAATAAATCTGTTTGAACCCATGAGGAGCTCGATTAAAACTTCTTCTCCCGTTTGCCGCGCGCTATGGGAAATCTCGGCATACGCAGCCAAACTAATAAACAAAACAACGCAAATAAAAGATAAACAAACTGTTTTTTTCATGTTTATCGCTCCCTACGACATCTTTTTCCCGCAATACTTGCAATATGAGAATTCCTTTTCTATCGACTTCCCGCAATAGGGGCAGAAGTTGGCCTCCTCTTTCGGCGCCGCCTTGTCATCCGCGGCTATCGCGGTGCTGGCCTCTTCTCCGGACGCTTCCTCGACATCCAGAATGGACGGCCTGTTCTTGCCATAGGCGCTTTTCGCATAAAATGAAGTGATCGCGATGGCGGCGATGATGAACATCACCCCGAAAATCAGGAGAAAAACCACCCCCGGCTCCATTTCCTCGTCTTGGCCCGATAACCTCGACAGCATGGCGATCCAGAAGATCCCGAATATGATCGCGATGACGCCGAATATTATCCCGATCGCGGATACCGTCCGTCCCGCCTTGATTTCAGTTTTTTTCATTTTCACTTTCCCCATGCCTCTTCAGAAGATAGGCCATATTCTCGTTGTGGTTTTCTTTAGCACATTGCAGTGGCTTACTTCCACGCTTATCCATGACATTTACGTCCGCGCCTTTGGCGATCAGCAGCCCGGCCATTTACTTTTGGCCTCCCTCAACGGCCCCGTGCAGAAGATCTTTGGAAGCATCAATAAAAATATCATTTTTAAAATCATACTTGCCAATAAATCTTACAACCTGGATAAATGCAGCATGGCCTTTAAAGAAGTTTTCTCCTTCAGGATAAATTCCCTTGATGTTCTCGTCATCCTTGGAAATACGCGCCGAAGTGCTTGCCTGCATAGGTAGGAAGCTGAAGCCAGAGTCCCCTTCCGCATCCAGGCCGCCTAAATAAAAGAGGCTATCGCCTGGCACGAATAAATTAGTTGGCGCTAGGATGATCAATTCGATGCTTCCCGATCCGCCAAAGGTATTTGAGGTTTTTAGAGGATAATAAAGTTCCTTGCTTTTGAATTTATATATGACCGGTTCAATAAAGCGCGTCTCAGCAAGGACTTCAACAAAGTCAAGGACAAAGTATATGATCCCTCTTTTGACATAGTCATCGACGACCGCCTCTTCTTCAGGGTATGCTTCTTTCAGCGGCAGCCCCTTGCTCTTAAAAAAGTCATTCACCCACTTCCTGAACGTGGAGACGTCGTTGACCTTGATGACCGTCAGGTCATGGGCCCCGAGCTTCTTGTTCAAGTGGATCTCGACGCCCTCTGCGGCCGTTGTTGCCGGGCCGCCTTTGGTAGCCCCGGAAGCAACTAAATATTTCAGCCCATATTTTTTGATCATGGCCGCCGCATTCTCAAAAGCCTGGTCAGGCGCAAGGCTCACCTGCGGCTCAGACGGAAATGGAATAAACGTGACGATCCCGATCTTTTTATCGGCCTTCAGGTCCATCCCCAGGATCAGGACTTCTTCTTCAAGATTATGCAGGATGATCGCTTTTTGGGCATCCTCGCTCACTCGGACATTTTCCGGGCTGTAATAAATGCTTCCCCTATCGGCATTGACGTTGAAAGACCAGCTAGAAGCCAGGATCAGTAATATAAAAACCGGCGATAAAAAAAATGAATTGCTCGCTCTGTTCATATGTCACTTCTATTGAGGGATCGCCCCGCCGGTGGGCTCCCCTGATCTTTGCCTGACAGTTTCTGCTTTTGGCCGATGAAAAAATAACATAGCGGACCTATGAAAGGCACGAATATATCGACCAAAAGCCATATGAGTTTATCGTTCCCCTTGAAGTCGCTTTTCAGGATGTCCACAAAGGCAATCAGCCAGATCGGCACGCAAAGAAGAACCAGTAATAAAATAATTTCCGTTATGCCTAATCCCATGGATCCTCCTCATTAAAATTGCTTATGGCAAGAAAATCCTAAACCTTTTCATTTTACCTTATCCTCAGCACATTTACAGCCGTCTACTTTAAAACGAATTTGGCCCTCCATGGACAGTGTTCATGCCTGATATCACTGTAGTAGGGGTTATCACCGCGCAGATCGCGATAGGCTTATATTTCGGGTGCAAAGAGCCAAGCAATGCGGATGCACAGAAGCGCTCACCCACGTTTCCCCCGCACGAGCCTCCAGCCAACCCCGATGGCGGCGCTGATCACGGCCCCGATCATGGCCGAGAGGAAGATCAGCATGCCGTTCACCATCCCCCTGCCATACATGCGCGGTTCCACTCCCTGGCTCGTGGCATCGTACCAGGTCGTGGTGCGCACGATGGCATCCATGCCGTTGCGACTATAGTCCAGGCGAATAAGCTGCCGTCCGGGCGCCGTCTGCTCAATCGTAAAACTTGCCCGCCGATAGGCCTCATTGTCGCCTTTGAGCCGCGCTCGTTCCTCTTCAGCCCGCATCTCCTTATCCAGAGCGGATTGAATGGCGGCTGCGCGCTCGGAAGGGATGATGAAAGCGCGGGGCTCGCTGGCCGCGCCGGTAAGATCGGCCACGTCAACAATTCGTACCGTGGGCGTAGGGCCTGGGCCTATTACCAGAATGGGAAAGGGTGAGGGGATCTGGGCGCCGACTTTCTGCGGGCGACCGAGCTGGTAGTGGAGGACAAGGAAGGTCACGATGCCGGCAACCACCATGATCCCGAAGAGCGCGCTGCAGCCGAGGCGGCGGCGTATGTCAGTGGGTGCGGTTTTGATCATTTTTCACCTCGCCTCATGCTTCCTTAACAAATCTTCCACTTCCTTTCTGCCACCAGAAACGGCTAGGTCCAACGGTGTATCGCCACTATTATTCTTGGCGTTGATGTCCACGCCCTTGGCGATCAGCTGCTCGACCATTTCCTTTTGGCCATACTCGGTGGCAAAATGCAGCGGCGTATTGCCCGCGGAATCCCTGACATTCACATCCGCGCCCTTGGCTATCAGCAGCGCCGTTACTTTCCAGTGGTCGCTACCGCCGCTCTCGGTGGCCCAGAGTAGCGGTGTTTTTCTATCATTGTCCCTGGCATTGATGTCCGCGTCTTTGGCGATCAATAGCTCAACAAATTCAATTTGGCCCCTGCCAGCGGCAATGTGCAGCGGCGTATTTCCATTTTGATCCTTGGGGCTCATTTCCGCACCTTTCGCGATCAACTGCTCGGCAATATCCAGTTGGTTATCAATAGTAGCGTAGTGCAGCGACGTTCTGCCAACTCCATCCTTGGCATTTATCCTTACGTCTTCTATGTCCGCACCTTTGGCGATTAATAGCTCGACCATTTGCTTGTGGTTGTTGATTCCAGCACTTTGCAGTGGGGTATTGCCCGCATGATCTTGGGCGTTGATGTTTGCACCCTTGGCGATCAGAAGCTCTGCCGTTTCCTTCGAACCGTTGATAACGACCCAGTGTAACGGCGTACGGCCGCCATTATCTTTGGCATTTATATTCGCGCCTTTGGCAATCAATAATTTGGCCAATCCCCAGTTGTACGCGCTGACAACCGCCCTGTGCAGCGGTGTCGAGCCATCTTCATTTTTAGCGTTTATGTCCGCGCCTTTGGCGACCAATAGCTCGGCCAGCAGGCTGCTATCTTCATAGAGGGCATGGGTCAGCGGCGTATCGCCCTCTCTATCCCAGGCGTTTATGTTCGCTCCTTTGTCGATCAGCAGTCCCGCCACTTCAGTTCTACCATCCCAAGCCGCCAAGTTCAGCGGCGTATCGCCATCTTTATTCTTGGCGTTGATTTCCGCGCCCTTGGCTATCAGCAGCTCGACCACTTCCTTCTGTCCTCGCCGGGCGGCTTCATGCAACGGGGTATCGCCATCTTCATCCCTGGCGTTCACGGCAGCGCCTCTGGCGATTAACAGTTCGACTACGCCTTTTTTCCCATTCGCTGCAGCTTCGTGCAGCAGTTCAATTGCATCCCGGGTGTTTATGTCCACGCTTTTGGCGAACTGAAATTCAAGCTTATTTATAAGGATTTCTATTTCTTCAATGTTGCTCGCATGCGGAGCCAGCCAGAGGTAGCGCTGAAGACTTTTTACCGCATCGTTGTATTTTTCCGCTCTTTCCTGCACCCGTGCAAGATGGTAGGAGGCATCGGGCCACTGTGGCGCAAGTTTTTCCGCTTGTTCGAACTCCTTGATGGACGCTTCATAATCTTCGGATGTCTTGGCTTTCTCCATAGCGGCCATACCGCGGTCGAAATGCCGCCGGGCTTCTTCGGAGACGTTTTGGCTAAAGGACAATGTGATTCCGCAAAATAAAATAAATATGGTTGTAAGCAAAACAACGTTTTTTTTCATTCATTACCTCCCCACATGCTTCTTCAGACCATAGGTCACTATTATGCCTATCTTTCAGGTAAGAAAGATTTTACTGATCGTTCGAATACTACGCGACATTGTTCTTTTATCTCAACAGGAATAGACAATTTAAGAACATAAAAACCCACATCCTCCCTGGCGGGTATGACGACAAATTTCTCGAACTTTGACACGCTGCGCGGGTGCAAGGTTTCCTCGATATAATGAACTATCACTCTAGCAAATGTCTTCGCCTTTCTTCCTGCAATTTCAATTTGCCGGACTCTATCGAATGACTCTCCCTTTGATGCTTCACCAAAAACAGGCTCTGAGTGTAACCGGACAAACATGTCAATCGTTTTGTGCAGAAGATTCCCCGGGGCGTAATAGTGGATGGAAATAACCGGCGAAACAGGGCTCCTGCTTCGTGGACCGAACAGGGTGACGCCATAAACTTTCTTCTCTTCCTCAGACAAGCCGAAACCCGGTTCGTCAACGCTCCAATCCGCGGGAATACTGCATTTGAAGTAATTTCCGGAAGACACATATTCAACAAATTTCGGCTCAATGCCTGACCCGACAGGTGTTCCGCTAACCCGTGTTTCCTGCTGTCCCCATAACAATGTAGTTCCGCAAAAGATGACAAAAATGGTCGTGTACCAAGCAATTGATTTTTTCATTTTTCACTTCGCCCCATGCTTCTTTAATAGATCTACCATTTCCTTATTGTCGCGTTCTTCTGCGCATCGCAACGGCGTCTGCCCCAAACCGTTCCTGGCGTTAACGTAGGCGCCTTTGGCGATCAATAGCTTGACCAGTTCCGAATTGCCATTCCGGGCGGCATAATGCAAAGGCGTATAGCGGCCTAGATCTCTGGCGTTAATATCCGCGCCTTTGGCGATTAACAGCGCGGCTATTTTCTCATCCGGGGCGAAGTGTAACGGCGTTAGACCGCT
>JALHTJ010000325.1 GCA_022865785.1 Candidatus Aminicenantota bacterium | reverse complement strand
TCGGTGCGGAAGATGCCGACGGGTGAGATATTGGCAAGAGTTTGATATCTTTCTTCGCTCTCGCGCAGCTTTTGGTTGGTTATTTCACGCTTCAGATGATCGGCCAGCAACTTGCCCAGTATGGCGGTCACGACCGGATAGACCAGCAAGACCGGCAGGACGATGTTCGCAAGCACCTGCCACCTGGTTGCACCGGGCAAAATCAAGGCGCAGCCCAGCATGCACAAGTGTATGACCAATCCGAACAGAAAAAGCTCACGCCAGGTGATATCGGCCAGAAAAGGCCGGCGCATTCGCCGCCAGGCGATGCCGATCGCTCCGGATGTAAAGATCACAGCGATGCCCATACCAACGGCCGGTCCGCCGATGCTGGCCCGGAAAGCGGCTGTAATGAGCATGGCCACAACGGTGGGAATGGTTCCGAAAAAAAGCCCGGAAACAGCAAGCAGGATCGAGCGGGTATCAAAAACGATTCCTGGCTGCAATTGCCAGGACGCCAGCATGACGACCACGCCCATGATGCCGATCACAACTCCGACCGGCACTTGCCGCAGCGATGCCCGTCCGATCCGCCATTGGACGGCGACCAGGTTATAGATAAGTGTCAGAGTCAGCAGCAGCGCAGCGTTGAAAACCAATTGCAGGAAAAAGGCCTTGTTCATTTGGGCTCAGATCAAGAGTACATGGGCGGTTAAAAAAAGTCAATAAAGGGAAAATGGAAAAATGGGGACGAGAAATTTATGGCGCAAGCGGAAACACACTATGACCGAAGGCGTGGAGGCGAGCAGCCAAGAAATTGCGTGAAGAAGACAAATATTGGGAGCCAGTGGAGAAAGTATAATGGGAGTTTTCACGAAAAATCGGCAAGCCCGTGTTCTTCCCTATTCCGGTAAAAGCGGACATTATCATCTTGGGCCTACGCAGTTAAAAAATTATTGACAGCAAATAACAAGAACTGTAAACTATATTTATGATAAAGAGATATAATAAAGAGGAGTTTGCCTGAACGAGGCCCGGAGAGGAGATTTAATGAAGGAATCTTCCAACGTAAAATTCAAACTGCCAAAATACAAAAAGTTCATTCCCTGTGTTGCGCTGGCGGTCATGCTTTTCCTGACCATCTATGTCTGGCGGTTTTGGAGCAACAGCGAAGCGGATAGAGAACGGCGCCAATACATCCGGTATACCGATAGCATTATCTTGAGAATCACCGAAAGACTTCATAATTACATGATGATCCTCCAGGGAGGCGCAGGGCTCTTCGCCGCTTCCGAAGAGGTGACCAGGGATGAATGGCGGGCGTATTTTAAATACAGGCAAGTCGAAACTTTTTTCCCGGGCATTCAGGGCGTCGGATTCTCCAAGGTCGTCCGGCCGTCGGAACTGGCGCGGCATATTCAAGGGATCAGGGCGGAGGGATACCCCGATTATTCGCTCTGGCCCGAAGGTGAACGCGACGTTTACACGGCCATCATCTTTCTGGAGCCTTTTGACGCGCGCAACCGGCGCGCTTTCGGCTACGACATGTTTTCCGAGCCGGTGCGGCGGGCCGCCATGGAACGGGCCCGGGATAGCGGCGCTGTCTCGATTTCGGGCAAAATGACGCTGGTCCAGGAGACCGAAAAGGACGTCCAGACGGGATTCCTGATGTATGTCCCCGTCTACGCGAAGGGCATGCCGCAAAACAGCGTCGCCGAGCGCCGGGCGGCTCTTGAAGGATACGTGTACAGCCCGTTCCGCATGAACGATCTCATAAGGGGAATCTTTTCTAGCCTCGAACATATCATTGACCATAAAATATTCGACGGCGCCGAGGTCTCTCCGGCAGGCTTGATGTATGATTGTGATGTCCACCGCCGCCTTGCGGACGATAAACACAAGCTGATGTTTTCCAGCCGAAAGACCCTTGACCTATACGGTCATCACTGGACGCTGACCTTTGAAACCAATTCGACTTTCGCGGCCGTCGTTGATCAATGGAAGTCGTGGATCGTTCTCGCCGCCGGGCTCGTCATCAGCCTGCTCGTCTTCCTCTTAGCCCAGATGCTGAAAAAAACCGGCGAGCGGGCGTTTTCACTGGCTCAAAAGATGACCTTGGCGCTGCGGCAAAGCGAGGAGCGGCTCCGGATGATGATTGATTACGTGAGAGACTACGCCATCATCAGGCTGGATGTTGGTGGTCATGTTTCAAGCTGGAACAAGGGGGCCGAACACATCAAGGGCTATCGGGCGGATGAGATCATCGGCCAGCACTTCTCGCTGTTCTATCCCAAGGAGGACATAGAGAACGGCAAGCCCGAACGCCATTTGGCAGCCGCCACCTCCAAAGGATACCATGAAGACGAAGGTTGGCGAATTCGCAAAGACGGTTCGCGGTTTTGGGCCAATGTGACCCTCCAGGCCTTAAGCGATGACGCCGGTCAGTTGCGCGGCTTCACTAAAGTCACGCGCGACATCAGCGAGCGTAAGCGGGCGGAAGAAAAGATCAAAGCTTCTCTGAAGGAAAAAGAGGTGTTGCTGCAGGAGATTCACCACCGGGTAAAGAACAATCTCCAGGTTGTGTCAAGCCTGCTAAATATACAGGCAAAATCCGCTAAAGACAAAGGTACAATGGAGATACTTTCTGAATCCCGGAACAGAATAAATGCTATGGCTCTTATCCATGCTCAATTATATGAAAGCACAAGCTTATCAGAAGTAAATATGAAGGGGTTTGTAGATCAGTTGTTAATGCAAATGTTCCAGAGTTATGCGCTTCAAGATAAGAAAATTACCCCGATAGCTCATGTAGCTGATTATCCACTTCCCATATCCATGGCAGTGCCTGTCGGATTAATTCTCAATGAACTGCTGACCAACGCCTTCAAGTATGCTTTTGCTGAAAGAAAAAAGGGGGAGATCAAGGTCAGCCTCGATATATCAGAAAAAGGTAAGATCAGTCTGACTGTCAGTGATGATGGGGTTGGATTACCCCGGGGATTCGCTATGAGTAAAAGCGAAACAGTTGGGTTGAAATTGGTAAAAATTCTGGTAGAAAAGCAGCTACGGGGAAAAATTGGGATTATCAGTAAAAAAGGAACAACCTTTAAGATTGAATTTGACATAGGAAATAACAAAGAGGGAGTGAGTTAATATGGAAAAAAAAGGAAGGATATTGATCGTTGAAGATGAGGTCATCATAGCCGAAGACCTGGGAATCACGATCAGCGATATGGGTTACGAAGTTGCAGGGAGTGTTACCAGCGCAAAGGATGCATTGAAAAAAGCGCTTGAACTTAAGCCTGATCTGATATTGATGGACATTGTCCTGTCAGGGAAGAAAAACGGCATAGACGCTTCTGAGGAAATAAAAAAGAAGATGGCTATTCCCATCATATTTCTGACCGCATATTCGGATCTTGACTTCATAGATAGAGCCAAAAGCATTGAGCCGTATGCTTACCTTGTTAAACCGTTCCAGCCAAGGCAGCTTCTCGCATCCATTGAAATAGCTCTGTACAAAAGCCGGATGGAAAAGAAATTACATGAAGTCCAGGAGTGGTTTTCTAAAACACTCAGGAGTATAGGTGATTGCGTTATTGCCACCGACTCAAAGGGACATGTGAAATTCATGAATACTGTTGCCGAAGCAGTAACCGGATGGAAAATGGATGAGGCTGCCGGTAAGCCTGTGAAAGTTGTCTTTAATATTATAAATGAGGAAACAGGTGAACCGGCAGAGGACCCTGTAACGAGGGTAATCCGGGAAGGTATCGTTGTCGGACTGGCAAATCATACCCTATTAATAACCAGGGACGGGGCGAAAATACCCATCATGGATAGCGGCGCTCCCATCAGGGATGATCAAGGAAACATCATTGGTGTCGTTTTGGTTTTTCAAGACATCACCGAACGCATGCAGGCGGAACGGGATCGCATTACCCTCCAAGCGGCCGAACAAGCCAGCCGGGCCAAGAGTGCTTTCGTGGCTTACATGAGCCACGAAATCCGCACTCCACTCAACGCCATCCTGGGATTTGCCCAGGTCCTGGAGCGCGACCCCGCGCTCTTGCCCCGGCAGGCTGAACATGTCCGGACCATTAGCAGCAGCGGCAATCACCTGCTCCTGCT
>JALHTJ010000324.1 GCA_022865785.1 Candidatus Aminicenantota bacterium | reverse complement strand
CAGCCGGTACATTTTCATGGGGTTGGCCTTTCTGGCCATCTGTTTCAACATCAGACTGGCCCTGACCGAACGAGAGATCCGCAAGGATCCGCTCCTAAAAGAAGCCATTTACAACGAGCTGGATCGACTGAACGAGCTGAAGTCCTGGAAGATCGCCTTTTACTGCCTGACCATCTTGACCCTGATTGCCATCTATTTGTTCCATATCATGGCCATACCGCTAAAGGAACCCATTATCCTGATCATCACCTACTGGTGGGTCGGAGGCGGCAGCTTCAGCTTTGCCCGCTATTTCCTGGACAGGTGAACCATGGCGGAAAAGAACCTGGTCAACACCATCAAGGTGCAACGGGCCAAAAAAGACCTTACCCAGGAAGAGCTGGCCGAGCTCGTGCAGGTGACGCGCAAAACGATCAACACGGTGGAGAACGGCATCTATATCCCCTCGACCTACCTGGCCCTGAAGCTGGCCAAAGTCCTGAGGGTCACGGTGGAAGAACTGTTCCAGATCAAGGAAGGATAGGCTGCGAGAGGGAATGGGGTCTTTTATTTTTACTTGCGCTTGTTTGTTTTATATCCATTAGTTGAAATAGAATGGCAGCGGCAAAAGCAAAACCCGCCTAGCGGGTCCTGACCAATATCGGCTGGATGAGGGCCAACACGAAAAGCCCGCCGACGATCCAAAACCATGCCTGGAGCCATTTTTTCTGTTTCGCCGCATAGAGTTCCGCGCTTTCGTAGTGGTTCTTTTCCCAGGCCCAGCGATTGCCCTTGGCGCCCTGGACAAAGAACATGACCAGCCCGACATAAGGAATCAGTGTCAACAACCCGATCCACACGTTGTGCCCGATCGCCCAGACCGGTCCCCAAAGAAAAGCGGCCCAGTTCCATTTGTCCAGTTCTTCCGGCATGGCCCCTGTGCCGCCGGCGGCGCCTGCGGCAGGGATTTGCGTTGCCGGCCATGCGCTTCCTTCTCCCGTCACGGAGCTTCCCAAAAATTTCTCCAATTCCTTTAGAATATTCTGCAACTCCTTTTTGCCGGAGAAATACTTGATATAGCTTCCCAAGCCGGCCAGGGGAACATTGATCCAGGCATCCACGGTCACTCCGCCAGGAATGAAGGCATACTTCAGGTACTTGATCCAATAAATGCCCTTTTGCCACTGGGCACCCTGCTTTGTTTCGATTCTGGAATACCCTTTGCCACCCAGATAGCCGGCGATGATCCGATCCATATCCTCCTGGCTTTTTTCCGAGCGGATATTGCTTTTGAATTTAGCCATGGGTTCCCTCCCTTGCAGCCGTCACGAAATTTTTCATGTCAACCTCCTTTCTCCGAGTTTCACAAAACATGAAGCAACTTGCATGCCAAGCGAAGGGACAAGAACGAAAGCCAATACCGATGCCGTTCCGACGGAGAATTTTTCCGGATTCCGTCCAGCCGCATACTTGGGGGAGTATCGCGCATACCAGCGAAGACATTAACCGCGGCCACAACCGCATCCTGGTCGACAAGCAGGTCTTTTCCCAAACAATCGATTTTTTAAAATCCTAGGTAGCGACTGTCTTTAAAGTCAAGTGTTTTTTGAAGATTGCATAAAATGATTTCGCATCATTGCATTCAGCCGGACCAAGAGTTTGCGCATGACGGCCGTGATAGCCACCTTTGGTGTTTTTCCATTGTCGACAAGCCGTT
>JALHTJ010000060.1 GCA_022865785.1 Candidatus Aminicenantota bacterium | reverse complement strand
GCAGGAGGAAATGACCCATGAAATCTTTCACCCACGTGGACGGAAAGGATTGCGGCAAGATCACTTTTTATGGTTTGAGCACCTGCGTCTGGTGCCGCAAGACGCGGCACCTGCTGGACAAATTGGGCGTGGCCTACGATTACGTGTACGTGGACCTGCTGACGCCCGCAGAGCAGGAACAGGCCATGGAGCAGGTACGGCGCTGGAACCCGGGCGAATCGTTCCCCACCCTGGTGTTCAATGACTCGTCCTGCGTTCTGGGTTTCGACGAAGAAAAGATCAAGGCAGCCGTCAAGCTATGAACAAAGAAATGGAGATAAGCGACGCGGTTGTCGATGCCCTGCTGGAAAAACTGCTGCTTGAAGGCTCGGCCTCCGGCTACCATCTGAATCCCGACCGAGAATTCACGCGAGAGTTGGTTCGCAGCCTGCTGGTCAATCAGGAACGCTACGGCTACTGGGCCTGCCCTTGCCGGTTGGCCGCGGGCGACAAAGCCGTGGACCTCGACATCATCTGCCCCTGCGATTACCGTGATGCCGATTTGAACGAGTTCGGCGCCTGCTTCTGCGCCCTGTATGTCGGCCTGGAGATCCTCGCGGGCAAGAAGCAAGCGGCCGCCATTCCCGAACGCCGGCCGAACCGCCGCGCAAGGACGCGGCCACCGGCAAGTGAACGCCGTGCCGCCATGTCCGCGACCTCTGGAACCGCGCCGCTTGGCAAACTTTCCCAGCAGGTTTGGCGCTGCAAGGTCTGCGGCTACTTGTGCGCCCGTGGCGATCCGCCGGAGGTCTGCCCGATCTGCAAGGCCAAGAGGGATCGCTTCGAAAGGTTCATTTAAAACCGTGACGCGTAACGCGTCACGTGTCACGAAGTTCATTTTGGATCTCACCATGGCTTGAAATCTCTCCTGAGGTCGGGGAGAGTGCCCTTCCAGCTGCGGTGATGGAATTCGGCTGTATGCGGATCTAAAATGTAATCTTCCTGCCAGCGTTCGTAATTGTCCAGCACCTCGTGCACGGCCGCGGCGATGAAGGATACTTCCTCTTCGCTTAAAACAGGATGCAGCGAAATGCGCACCCAGCCCGGTTTTTCCGAAAGGTCGCCGAGGTTGATCTGCTCGGTGATGTGGCGCGAGAGTTCGCGCTTGACCTGCAGCAGGATGTGGCCGTAAGTGCCGGCGCAGGAACAGCCGCCCCGGGTCTGGATGCCGAAGCGGTCATTGAGCAGGCGTACGATCAGGTTGTGGTGCCGGTGCAGCGAATAAAAGGATATAATGCCCAGCCGGTTCTGCTGGCCGGCTTCAAGCACCTCGATGCCGGGATGCTCGTTCAGCTTTTTCAGCAGCACGTTCTTCAATTTCTCTTCGCGGGCCAGGATGGCGGTGCTGCCCATGTCTTCCTTGAGTTGGATGGCCAGGGCGGCGCGGATGGCCTGCAGGAACCCCGGCGTGCCGCCGTCTTCGCGAATCTCAATGTCGTCGTAGTACTTCTGTTCCCCCCAGGGATTGGTCCACAGCACCGTGCCGCCGCCGGGATGGTCGGGTACGCGGTTATGGTACAGCTCCTTGCTGAGCACCATCACCCCCGAAGCGCCCGGGCCGCCCAGGAATTTGTGCGGAGAAAAAAATATTGCGTCCAGGCGCTGTCCGGCTTGCGGCGGATGCATATCCATGGCCACGTAGGGTGCGGCGGCGGCAAAATCAACAAAGCAGTAGCCGCCGTGGCGGTGCATGATCTCGGCCATCTGCTGGTAAGGCGTATGGATGCCGGTGACGTTGGAACAGGCCGTGAACGAGCCGATCTTCAGGTCGCGGTGGGCGTGACGTTTGAGGATCTGTTCCAGGTGGGAGAGGTCGGGGAGGCCATCAGGGCCACGGCGGATGATCTCCACGTGGCAGTAGCATTCGTTCCAGGATGTCTGGTTGGAATGGTGTTCCATGTGAGTGATGACCACCAGCGGTTTTTTGCGGCTGCGGCCCGGAAGTTTGCCGCAATACTGCTCCGGGATCCGTAAACCCAGGAGGCGTTGCAGCTTGTTGATGACCGCGGTCATGCCAAAACCGGAAAAAAAGATAGCGTCGGTGTCATTGGCGTGCACGTGGCGCTTGATGATCTGCTGCGCTTGACGGTAGGCTGCGGTCGTGTTGGTGCCGGTCACCGTGGTTTCGGTGTGGGTGTTGCCGACGAATGGACCCATCTGGTCGGCCACAAACTCTTCGATCGGCCGGTAAAGGCGACCGCTGGCTGTCCAATCGGCATAGATGATGCGCCTTTCTCCGTTGGGCGTGGCGAAGGTTTTGTCGATGCCGATCACCTGGTTGCGGTAGGGGGTAAAATCTTTCACAAGCACCTCTCGGTCATTTTTTTCCCCCATTTTATTTCATCCGCCGCTTGCAGTCAAGGGTTGGTAGTTCGATATTTGTCGTTCGACGTTGGGATATGTGGAATAAGTTGATGAGTTAAAGGGTTTAAGCGCTAATGGGTTAAAAGCAAAAATTTCGAACTATTGCTGTTTATTCAACTCTTTAACCCTTCAACCCGTTAACTCGTTAACTTTGTTTGGTACACGCCCAAGTTGTGGCAGATAATTGAATTGGGGTATAATCGCCGCAGGAGGGAATAGTAGGATGGCTGCGGTGGAATCATTCGGACTTACCGATCTGGTTGTACTGGCAATATTCGGCCTGATCATCTGGTTCCTGCACTGGCTTGGGAGAAAACCCATGCGGCCGCGGCGAAAGCCTTGGGCACCAACAGCCTGGCCGGAGATTTCCAATGAGTCCCTTATTGACTACAATCCCGGCGGTCCCATCACGGACAAGCAGGCGCAAAAATTGTTCGAAGCGGTCCTGCAGGCGGCCATCCGCCAAAAGGCCGACACCATCCTCCTCGATGCCATCTCCGGGCGGCCCCAGGTGCGGTTGCACCTGGACGGCCAATTCCAGGAGTTGGTGGGTGTCGGGGACACTGAGTCCTACCGTCGACTGGTTGCCCAGGCCCGGCGCAGCGCCGGGCTGCCGGAGCCGGGCGATTCTTCAACGGGGGGCCGCGGCTCCTTTCTTCGCCTTTACCGCCATGGCCACTTGCGCGATGCCGGCCTTCGCGTTGAGAATGGAGAAATTTCTTACGCTTTTCAAGAGATCTCCAGGCGCAATCGCGCCGTGCGTTTCGAACTGGAATCGCTTCGTGCCCCGGGCGGGGAGGCTTTGAAGATCTCCGTGCAACCGGAAATGCCTGTCGAGGGTACGCGCTTCGACCTGGGATTCGCCGCGGCCTCCGAGCGTAAATACATCGAGGCGGTTCGCTCTCGCAGCGGCATCGTGTTGCTGACCGGTCCCTGCAATTCAGGGAAGTCGACCGCCACCTACCGCGCCCTCGCCCTTCTGCGCGACCAGGGCCGGAAGATCATCACCGTGGAATGGCCGATCGAATGGATGCTGCCGGGTACCATCCAATATTGGGTTCGGGACGGAAGGAATTTCGACCTCCGACTCGGCAAGTGCCTGCGCCGGGCCATCGATCAGAAGCCCGACGTACTGATGGTTCAGAACATCGATTGGATCGATTACAAGGATGCCATGGCAGCAATCGACTATGCCGCCTCGGGCGGGCTGCTGATCACGGCCGTACACATTTACGATTGCGCCCAGGCTCTGGCCAATATGCTGTGCCGTTATTTTTCGAAGCGGAGGCAGGCAGCGGCTGAAATGTTCAAGATCGTCGTGGCGCCGCGCCAGCTGTTCATGGTTTGCATGCACTGCGCCGAGGAATACCGGGTGCCGGCGAAGACATTGGCCGGGGCCGGGATGAGCGATCCTCCCGTCGCGGCCGACGGGCGTGTCGCCACCTGGCGGGGCCGCGGCTGCCCCTTGTGCGAAAACAACGGCAAACTCGGGTCGACCGCCGTATACGAGGTGCTGGACATAACCCCGGAAATGAGACGCTTCATCGAGAACGAGAATGATTGGAATTGGGACCAGGTCGATTACTTGAGGCGGCAGGCTTGGCGCCTGGGCATGCGCACCCAGCGTGAACTCGCGCTGGAAAGGGTGCTCGCCGGCGACATCAGCCTGCAGGAGGCGTTGCTGAACACCCGCAAACCAAAATGGCTGACCGCAGCGCAGGCATCCAGGCGAAGGCTGGCGGGCGGGGAAGCCTAGCGCTGCCGTTATGCTTGGTCCCTGGGGTTGGACTTTGTTGCCATTTTTGTATATAATGGCCATGTATTTAACAGGGTCCGGTAGGCTTTCACAAAATCCATGTCGATTTCCGGTTTTATCCCGTGTTGAAATCAAAAAAGGAGTACTTCTTATAAAATGAACGTGGAAGTATAATCATATGAAAATAACAGTCATTGTGCTTTTGATCTGGCTCATGTCATGGGTCGTCCCGCTCGAGGTGGTAGCCGCGGATGACGTACTGCGATTATCTCTCCGGGAAGCCCAGGAATACGCCGTGAAATTCAGTACCGACACGCGCAATTCCCGCATCGATGTGGCCCTGGCCCAAAAGAAGATCTGGGAAACCACCGCCAGCGGGCTGCCGCAGCTCAACGCCACCCTGTCTTACAGGGACAACCTGAAAATACCCACCACACTGATCCCGGCCCAGTTCCTCGATCCGGACGCAGCCGCGGGTGAATTCATCGGCTTGAAATTCGGTACCCAGCACAACGCCACCATCGATGTCACCGCCACCCAGCTCGTGTTCAACGGTTCCTACATCGTGGCCCTGAGGGCAGCCAAGGTTTACCTGCAGTTGGCCAAGAACCAGCAAGAGAAAAAGGAGATCGATATCCGCGAAACCGTGGCCAACACCTACCACCTGATCCTGCTGGCCGAAAAGAACCGGCAGATCCTGCTCGCCAGTCTGGATAACCTGCGCCAGACCTGGCGTGAAACGGATGCCATGCATCAGGTCGGTTTTACCGAGGCGACCGCTGTCGACCAGCTGCAACTGGCAGTCAGCGACCTGGAAAATACCCTGGCCACGACCGGGCGACAGATTGAAACGGCCTACAGGCTGCTCAAACTGCAGATGGGGGTGGAACAGGATCGTCCCGTTACCCTGAGCGATACCCTGGCCTCGATACTGGCCGGCATAGCAACCGAGCTGCCGCCGCTGCAGGGATTCGATTTCTCCCGTTCAATCGATTTTCGGGTGCTGGAGACCCAGGAAAGATCCATGGCCCTGCTGCTGAAGCGTGAAAAAGCGGAGTACCTGCCCACGGTCACGGCTTTCCTGAGCCTCAGTCAGTCGGCCATGCGTGACAGGTTCAATTTCTTCAGCAAAGGCGAAAAATGGTTCCCGGCATCCATTCTGGGCCTCAACCTGTCGGTGCCGCTCTTCACTTCCGGATTGCGGCTGGCCCGGGTAGCCCAGGCCAGGTTGGAACTGGAAAAAGCGCAGAATCTGAAAAAACAGGTAGCTGCTGGCCTGAAAATGGCCATGGGCCAGGCCCGCTCTGATTTTTCCGCCGCCCTGGAGCGGGAAAAAAACTCCGCGCAAATGGTCATCCTGGCGCAGCGAATTTATGACAACACCCGCAGCAAATTCAACCAGGGACTGGTGACCACCATGGAACTGACCCAGTCCCACAACCAGTACCTCAACGCCGAATCCAACCATTCCCAGGCGGTGGTGCAGCTGCTCGACGCCCGCATCCGGCTGGACAAAGCCCTGAATCAACTGTAAGGAAAACAACTATGAAAAAAAACAGACTCATATTCATTTTGATCATTTTCATCATGGTCATGGCGGCCTGTCAGAAAAAACAAGACGCGGCGGCCGCCTCCACTGCCGGGCCGGTTCCGGCCGACACGGAGGGCAACCTGCTGGTCGAAGTGAAGAATATGACGCCCGAGAAGTTCGAGCATTTTTTCGCTGTTAGCGGTTCGCTGGAAGCGATACAGGATGCCTTCATCAGCGCCGAGACCAGCGGCCAGATCAAGACCATTCATGTCCAGGAAGGCCAACGTGTTCAAAAAGGCGAACTGCTGGTTTCCCTGAATTCCGATATCACCCGCAATGCTGTCGCCGAGGTGAGGAACGCCCTGGAATTAGCCCGCACCGTTTTTCAAAAGCGCCAGGAACTTTGGGACAAGAATATCGGTTCCGAGATCCAGTACCTTGAGGCCAAGACCAACAGGGAAACTTTGGAAAATCGCCTTAAATCGCTGCAGGCGCAGCTCGACCTGGCACAGGTCAGAGCTCCGTTCGCCGGCATCATCGACAAGATCTTCAAGAAGGCGGGCGAACTGGCCGTGCCCGGGCTGCAGTTGATGCAGCTGGTCAACTTGAAGCGCATGCGTGTCAATGCCGAGGTGGCCGAGACCTACCTGGGCAAGATCAAACAGGGCGACAGCATCGAGATCACTTTCCCCACTTATTCCGACTGGCGTCTGGAAGCCTCCATTTCCCGCATCGGCCAAGTGGTGAATGTGAAAAACCGCACCGTCCTGGTGCAGACCATACTGGACAACAGCCAGGAAAAAATGAAGCCCAACATGATGGTCACTCTGCGCTGCCGTGATTTTTTTGCCCCCGCCGCCATGGTGGTGCCGGCAATTGTGGTAAAGAACGATTTGAACGGGACTTATCTCTATACACTGGAACGGGAAAGCGGCAGCAGCCTGGCCCGCAAGCTTTACATCAGCACCGGCCTGACCGAGGGCAACCGCACCATGGTCGTTGGCGGGCTGGCCGCAGGGCAGCAGGTGATCGTCAACGGCTACAACCTGGTCAAGAACGGCATGCCGGTCACGGTCAAACGCTGAGCGACCGGCGGACAACAGCATGGAAAAAAACGACCTGACCGAAAAAAAATTGGTTCGCGAGTTCCCGCCTACCACTTTTGCCCTGCAGAACCGCAATACGGTGATCCTCCTGGTCCTGTTGCTGGTCCTTTTCGGCCTGATGGCTTATCGGACCATGCCCATGGAACTCTTTCCCCAGGTCAACCTGCCTTATGTCTTCGTCAATACCATCTACTCCGGCAACTCGCCGGTGGACATCGAAAACCTGATCACCCGCCCGCTGGAAAAAGAGATCAATCCGATCAACGGCATCAAGCAGCTGCGCTCGGTTTCCGCCCAGGACAACTCCAATATCTTCATCGAATTCAATTCCGACGTCAAGATCGATAAAGCGCTGCAGGATGTCAAGGACGCCGTGGACAAGGCCAAGAGCGAACTGCCCAATGACCTGAGGACAGACCCCATGGTCATCGAGCTGGATTTCAACGAATTCCCGGTCATCAACGTCAACCTTTCCGGCGATTTCAGCGTCGATGAATTGAAGGACCATGCCGAATACCTGAAGGACGAGATCGAAAATATTCCCGAGATCTCAAAAGTGCAGATCTCCGGGCTCAACGAGCGCCAGATCCAGATCAATGTCGATCCGCTGAAAATGGAAGCCTTCAGGCTGGGTTTCAATGACATAGAGAACGCGGTCAGCGCCGAGAATACCAACAGCGGCGGCGGCGACCTGGTGGTGGACAAGACCACCCGCTCTATCCGCACTATTGGTGAATTCAAACGCATAGGCGAAATCGCTGACATCATCGTCAAGCAGGAGGACGGCAAGGACATTGTCTACCTGCGCGACGTGGCCGATGTGGTTGACGGTTTCGAAGACCCCTTGAGCTACGCCCGTCTCAACCGCCAGACGGTGGTCAGCCTGCAGGTGATCAAGAAAGCCCGAGAAAACCTGATCGTGGCCATCGACAAATTGAACGCTGTGCTGGCCCGCGCCCGCCAGGACAGATCCATCCCCGTTAACCTGAACATCACCAAGTCCAATGACCAGTCGAAATATGTACGCAGCATGGTCAGTAACCTGGAAAACAGCATCATCATGGGCGTGATCTTCGTGGTGAGCGTACTGTTCCTTTTCCTGGGCCTGCGCAACGCGCTTTTCGTCGGCTTTGCCATCCCCATGTCGATGTTCATCTCCTTCATAATCCTCAGCGCCATCGGCGCCACGGTTAACATGATGGTGCTCTTCGGCCTGGTACTAGCCCTGGGCATGCTTGTCGACAACGGTATAGTAGTAGTGGAGAATATCCACCGTTTCATCGGCCAGGGTTACTCATTGTTCGAGGCGGCACGCTACGCTACCGGCGAGATCGCCATGCCGATCATCACCTCCACTTTAACCACCCTGGCGGCTTTCTTCCCGCTGCTGTTCTGGAAAGGGATCATGGGCGAATTCATGAAACATCTGCCCACCACCCTGATAATTTCCTTGAGCGCCTCGCTCTTTGTGGCCCTGGTGATCAACCCGGTTCTGGCCTCGCGCTTCATCAAACACGAAGGTGAAACGCGACGTCCGCTCTGGAAAAAAACCAACCGCATCCTGGCCGTCATGTCCGGCCTGGCCGCTTTGTGCTACCTGACCGGCTGGACCTCCATGGGCACGTTCATCCTGCTCATGGCCCTGCTGGTCGCACTCTACCAGCTTTTTCTCTATGATCTGAGCGCCTGGTTCCAGGGCAGGCTTATCCCTTGGCTGGAAGGCGGCTATTTGAAGCTGCTGCGCTTCACCCTCAAAGGAAAAAACTCCATATGGAGCCTGGTGGTAGTTATCGCCCTGCTCTTTTTCTCCGTCGCTTTTTACGGACTGCGTCACGGCGAAGTCCAGTTCTTTCCGGTCAACGAACCCAGGTTCATCAATGTTTTCGCTGAACTGCCCATCGGCAGCGATATCGAGTCCAGCAACGAGTTCATGCTCGGGTTGGAGGACAAGATCTACCAGGTGCTGCAGCCGGAAATGCCTTACATCGAGTCGTTCCTGACCACGGTGGGCAAGGGGGTGGGTGGCGAGAACGAAACGTCCGTCGGCAATACTCCGCAAAAGGGGATGGTCACCATTACTTTCGTGGACTACAAGTACCGGGACGGGTTGAAGACCTCTTCGCTGATGAAAAAGCTCAGCCCCGCCCTGCTCGACCGCTACCCCGGGGTGCAGATCCAGCTGGTCAAGAACCAGATGGGTCCTCCCACCGGCAAGCCGGTGAACCTGGAACTCAGCGGCAAGAATTTCCCCAAGCTGCTGCAATTGGTTTCCGACGTGCAGAGCTACCTGAGCGGCAAGCGCGTCCCGGGCCTGGAAGGTTTGAAGGTCAACATCAACATGAACAACCCCGAGCTGGTGATCCATATCGATCGCGACAGCGCCCGTCGTTTCGGCCTTTCCACCTCGCAGATCGCCGCCACCATCCGCACCGCACTCTTCGGCAGGGAAGTATCCAAGTTCAAGGAGGGAGAGGACGAATACCCTATCGTGGTGCGCCTGGCCAAGGAGTACCGCGGCCAGGTTGCCAGCCTGCTCAACCAGAAGATCTCATTCCGCAGTAACACCGGCGCCCTGATGCAGGTGCCCATTTCCAGTGTGACTCGTTTCCAGTACGGCACCACTTTCGGCGCGGTCAACCGCCTGAAAATGGAGCGGGTGATCACCATGTGGTCCAACATCATCGAAGGCTACAATGCCAATGCCATAAACGCTCAGCTGCAGGGGCTGATGAAACAGTATCCCATGCCCGAAGGGTTTTCCTACAAGTTCACCGGCGAGCAGCAGGAGCAGGCCGAAACATCGGCTTTCCTGGCCAGGGTGATGTTGATCGCCCTGGCACTGATCACCATGATCCTGGTACTGCAGTTCAACTCATTCGTTAAGCCGCTGATCATCATGATCACCGTGATTTTAAGCACCATCGGCGTCTTCGGTGGGCTGGCCGCATTCAAGATGGATTTCGTCATCCTGATGACCGGCATCGGCATCATTTCCCTGGCCGGGGTAGTGGTCAACAATGCCATCGTGCTCGTCGATTATACCGATTTTCTCATAGCCAATACCAAGAAGCGCCTGGGTCTTGACCAAGACGACGAACTTTCTCTTCCTGATACCAAGGATTGCATCCAGCAGGCCGGACGCACCCGCCTGCGCCCGGTGCTGCTCACAGCCATCACCACCATACTCGGGCTGCTGCCCATGGCCGTTGGCCTGAATATCGATTTCGCTGCCCTGCTTGCGGATTTTAATCCGCACATTTACTTGGGCGGCGACAATGCCATTTTCTGGGGCCCCATGTCCTGGACCGTCATCTTCGGCCTGAGCTTTACCACCGTCCTCACCCTGGTGCTCGTTCCCAACATGTATTACCTTAGCCACCGTCTAAAGCTCGCTTTCAAAGCCCGTTTCAAAAAAAAAATAGAATAAAAGTTGCAAGAAGGGATACGCCGTGCTAAAACTGTTGGCATGCGGCCGGGAGCAGCAGGAGGCAACCATGAGCCAGGAGAACGGATTTGAATTCGAGGACCGGTTTTTGAAGGCCTATTTTTCCGAAGGCATCGCCGTGATTCGCGTCCAGGCCGACTCTGTCGCCACCCTCACCGACCTGGCCGAGAGCGGCCGGTTTCTGAAGCTGTTCCATGAGGCCGAGGTCAACAACCAGGTCAGAGCTTTGCTGTTGATGGGCAATCCGGGCGGGTTCGCCGATGGTGAGTATGAAAAGTTCATCTGCAAGGAAGAGGCCGCCCTGGGCCAGCCGGGTCAGGCCACCCACCTCAAGACCCAGGTCATTCGCCATATCAACATCCTCAACCGCATCGTCACCCAGATGGCCGACTTCAAGAAAATTTTTGCCGTCGGCCTGCAGCAAAGCGTGGTTACCCCGTTTTTCGGTGCCAGCCTGGCTGCCGATTTCCGTTTCGCCAGCCGGGACATGTTCTTCTCGCCGGCCCACTGCCGCCACGGCCTCCATCCCACCGGCGCCCTGCCTTATTTCCTGCCGCG
>JALHTJ010000323.1 GCA_022865785.1 Candidatus Aminicenantota bacterium | reverse complement strand
GCTCCCTTTTTCCCGGGAATGATACCGCTCAAATTCGTTTTGCTTTCGGCAACTGCCGTTTGATGCACATACCCTTTCAAGCCAACGGCATTGCGCACCAAATACCAGTTCCCCTGCATTTCAATCAGCTCCAGTTTTGCTCCTTTTTGCATAGGAGCCAGGCTCGCGGAAAGAAAATCTGGCTTGGCCAGCAGGTTCGAGCGCATGACCTTGACAACCAGGACCTTGCCGGCCAGCAGCAACGCGCTTGTTGCCAACAAAAAAAGCAGCCCCAACTTTTGTTTCATTTTCTTACCTCTTATCCCTTGTCAGCTTAAAAAAAACCTGGGGAAATTATAATGCAATCGAACCGAAATTTCAACCACCTGACCACTGGTGCAGAGGTTATCTGGATTCGGCCGTCGATGACCGTCCTTTTATACTCGCCGCCCGTTAACAATCATGTCTGGATCGCGATGGCAATGAGTATGACTTGGATCATGACCAGGGTATTAAATTGCTTTTTCGCTTTCACTTTTATCTTGCCGCTTTTCCTTAAATCAAAACACGCATTAGTATGGAAAACCGGTCGCCCGCAACATGATCGTGCGTGATCATGATCTTTGCTTCTGCATTAATTCCAGGGCTATTTCGGAAATTTTAATCAAATCGGCCTTTAAAATGAATTCATCATTGGCATGGGGATTCTGCGCCCCGATGCCAAGGTTAATCGCCTGGATTCCCCTGCCGTTCAACGAATTTGCATCGCTGCCGGCCAGAGAAGCTACCGGGACGGGAGTAAGCCCTACTTTTCCCATGACCGTTAAAATATCCTTGTATATTTCGCTCTCCGGAGTGACGTTGTAGGGTTTAAAATCCCATTCATCCTTGAAGTCCAGCCCGGCCCCCCGAGTGGCGCTTTCTTTTAAAAATATTGTTTTGATGCCAGCGATCACCTCATCCACCATGCCCAGTTCCGCCGACCTCACTTCGCCCGTCAATAGCGTTTTTTCAGGAACCACATTGACAGCCGATCCGCCGCTTATGGTGCCGATATTGACGGTGGTTTTGTCGCCAATTCTCCCCTGCCTGATCTGGCTGAGCGCGCAGGCTGCAATGGCGATCGAATTGATGCCTTTTTCAGGAGCCAGACCGGAGTGGGAGGCGAGCCCTTTTATGGTAACAGTAAATTTTTTTGCTCCGCAGCTTGAATAGATAAAAGCACCCGGGCGCAGGGAAGAATCAAAAATAAAACATTTTTTTATATGGTCAGCAATTTCCAGGTTCAATGAACCGGCCAATGTCGATTCCTCGCAAGTGGTAAAACAGACAGTGAAATCTTTAATGACATTTTTTTCCAGCAAGACTTTTTCCAGCGCAAAAAGGATCACTGCGATACCTACCCGGTTATCGATCCCTAAAACGGTCGTTCCGTCAGAAGTGATCCGGTCGGCCAGTATCTGCGGATTGACCCCAACCGTCGGTTGGGCCGTATCCATGTGCGCCAAAAGCATGAAATCCCCGCCATTGCCTACCTTGCATATCAGGTTTCCGGTGTCGCTTCCCGTTTGGATGCTTGATTTGTCGAAATAAGGTTTTAAATTTAAAGCATGCAAAAAATCAAGGATGTGATCGGCGACAGGTTTTTCATGCTGTGACAATGCCTCGATTTTTATTAACGACAATAATATTTCCAGCAACCTTTTTTGTTTCATGACGTCCTCGCATGAGGTCTCTCTTCATACATAGAACTTGCGCAGCTGGTGCTCCTGCTTCTTCAGCTCCTGGGCAAGAACATCCTTTTTTTTCATGGCGATCTCGGTGGCGACGGCGTTCAGCAGCACCGCCATGGCCGAAATGGAGGTGGTGAAGAGGATGTTTTCACGGGGTATCTTCAACAGCAATGATGCGATTTCAAATAAAGGCGAAAATTCGCTGTCGGAAAAAACCACGAATTTCAATCCGCTGTGGTGGGCCAGGCGGGCGAATTCGACCGTGCACTTCGAATAGGGGAAGAAAGAGAAAAAAATAATGATATCATCCTGGTTAAGGGCCAGGATTTTCTCCTCCACCGGAGTATGCCCCTCATCCAGGCTGTGGGTCTCTTTCTGGATCTGGTTGAAGGTATAGGCGGCCAGGTCGGAAAAAATGGAAGAAATGCCCACGCCGTAGGTGAATACCCGTGGCGCTTTTTCGATCCATTCCGCAAGTTTTAAAAATGTTTCTTCGCTGACACCGGCCAGTAGCCGGTTGATGTTTTTGACATCCTGGCGGGCTGCTTTGATCAGGGACTTTTTGCCGCTCAGGTCGCTTTTGATGGAAAAGAACCGCTCCACCGGATTGATGATGTCGTGTATGTGCTCGCTTTTAATTTGGTTCTTGAAATCATAGAAGCCCTTGCAGGACAATTTCCGGGTCAAGCGGGTGATGGAAGCCATGCTGACCCCCGATTTTTTGGCTATGGCCGCAATGGACAGCAGAGGGATCTCCGACCAGTTGTCAAGAAGAAAATTCGCCAGACGTTTCTGGGTCCGGGAAAAATCTCCTATGCCTTTTTTGATTTCTTCACGCAAATTTGTTTTCACTGTCCGCCCTTTTTCTTCATCTCTATATTCGGATCGCTTCGATAATAACACAAACTCACCAAAAATTTCTGATAAAAAGTCCCTTCCCGGACCCGGCCGGGAAGGGACCTCAATGATCGCAGCAAGCAATATTTCCGCTATAGGGAAGCGGAAACGTACTTGTCAAAAACTCAGAAATTCACGCGAAACCCGAACTGAAAGATGCCCGGGTTGAGCTTGCGCGTAATCCTGTCGAACGTTTCCGAGTCGAATGCCGCGTCCTTGGCCAGAGTCGTATCGTTGTTGGTCAGGTTGTAGGCGTCGACGAAGATGGTCGCCGTGGAGCGGCCGTCGGAACCGATCGGGAATTTTTTCTCCAATCCCAGGTTCAGGGTCCAGAAATTTTTCAGGCGATCGTCGCCGAACTTCTTGTCCGGCTCATACAGGTCAAAATAGCTCCCGCCCCTGATTCTGTTCGCGGATTCCTGATAGTAGCCAATGACATAGCCTTCCTGGGCGGTCATGGCGACCGAAATGTTGATGTTCCAGGGCAGCTGGTATAGGCCCGACAGCTTGAACTGCCAGCGCGAATTCAAGTAGACGTCAGCCGACTCACGGACTGAGCGCGGAGCGTAGGGGGCGCCGTTCCAGTAATTGAAGTTGGTCATATTGAAGGTTTCTTCCTCGAATTGAAACTGCTTCCAGTCCGATAGCATGAACGAGGCATCGGCCATCCATTTGTCGGAGAATTTCTTGGTCAGGCCGAACTGAAGTGCCATGTAGCGGTTATAGTTCTTTTTGTAGTTGGTGAAGTAGGCGCCGACGGGGACCTGGTAGCGGTTCCAGTATTCGATCGACTTGCCGTTCACCGTATCGGTTCCGGCCTTGTACCAGTTGGCCTTGGTCTCGAGCGTGCCGGCGGCATCCATGATGCCGATCTCACGCCTCAGATTGTGCTGCTTCTTGAGGAAACCGGTGACGGAAACGGCCAGGTCTTCAGCCAGTTCCTTTTCAAAACTCAATGTCAATTCATCCAGCAGCGGCGAACTGTAGTTGTCGTCGTAGCTGGCGTTGACGCGGCCGGTGCTGTAGTCGATATTGGTGCAGTAGTTGGCGTAGGCGTAGTTGAAGCCGTAGTAGGAATCGAGTTCGTTGTAGGTGGGGATGCCGTCGCCGTCATCGTACCAATAGACGTCGATCTCACGGTACGGCATATGGGGGTAGGCGATATCCATGCCCACGCGTGATCCATAGCGGGCCGCCGAGAACTTGAGTACGTTCTTGCCATCGCCCGTGAAATCATAGCTCAGGGAAAAGCGCGGCGAAAAGGTCTTTAAACTGGGGACATTGTATTCCTGGATGGTCAGCGGGCCGAGCCATTCCGGAAAGAGCTGGAGGCCGTTGCGCACCGGGTCGATCTTGTCCACCCAGGTGTATCCGGGCAGCTCGGTCTTGTTGATGCGAGCCGCCTGCAGGTCGTAGCGCAGGCCGAGGTTCAGGGTCAGGCGTTTGAAGGTCGCCGTATCCGAGATATATCCCGAGATCCTCTTGAAGAACAGGTCGATCTTGTTGTCCGGGGTCAGCCACAGTCCGTACGAGGAGGCGAAATCGCCGTACCACTTTATGTATAGCGTGCGCTGGTTGGGGATGAGGGTTTCGGAGACGTTGTTGGCGTTATTGTACTCGACGCCGAAACGGAGTTCATGGTCGCCGCCCAGCAGGTTTTCCACGAAAAGGTTGCCTTCGAGCTGGGCGTCCAGCTGGGTGGTGTCGGTCATCCAATTGGTATCGGAACCGCTCTGGCGGATGAGATTCCTGCTGGAGTAGCGCACGCGCTCGTTGCCCACCTCGTGGCCGCTGACCGGGTCGCGATCGGAGCCCCGCGGATCCAGGATATAGGCGTTGTTGACAAAACCGATCTTGGCGTTGAGCATCAGGTTGCCCAGGATCTGCTGCAGGCTGCCGAACCAGTAGTAGTTGGGGCCGGACTGGTCACGAAGGGATTCGCTTGTCTGCTCGGCCTGTGTGTAACGCGGGCGGCCGCTGAACGTTTTGTTGTCAAAGGAAAGGTGGAATTCAGCCGAAGTATTGCCGAGCTGGGCGTTGAGTTTGGTGTAGCCGTGGTTCAGCAAGATGGCGGCTTCTTCGCTGTTCATCGAGCGGGCATGGATATCCTGGATGCTATAAGCCCCGAACCACCACAGCTTGTCTTTTTTGATCGGGCCGCCCAGGCTGGCGCCGTACTGGTAGAGGCGGTTGATGCCTGGCGTGACATAATTGCTGAGCGGGGCCGGATCGGGGGCGTCCTGCTTCATTTCCCAGGCACCATCCTCGACATAGAGGTGAAAGTCGCCGCCAATGCGGTTGCCGCCGCGCTTGGAGACGAAATTGATCTGCACGCCGCCGGTCTGGGCCGTGATGTCCGTGGCGCCCGTAGTGACCTGCAGTTCCTCGAAGTTGTTCACGTCGAGGTAAGAAGTAGCTGTGCCGACAGTGGCCAGGGAGCTGGTATCGATGCCGTCTACACTCCATTCTGTGTCGCCGTAGCTGCTGCCGCCGGCAGTGGGGTGCGACTGCTGCCCCGATTCGGAACCGCCGACATCGGCCGCGTCGTTCATGACACCCGGGGCCATGCTGATCACCGTCCAGGGGTTGCGGGCGCTGGGCAGTGACTGCAGAGCTTCCTTGGTGACGTTCATGCCCACGGAAGTACGGCGCGTATCGACCACGTTGGCCTTGGCCGTGACCACGATCTCTTCCTTGATGGTGGTCGTTTCCATGGGGATGGTCAGGGTGGCGTTCTTGCCGGCGTAAAGGCGGATGCCCTTGCGGATGACGGTCTTGAAACCATCCAGCTCAAACTTCAGCTCATAATTGCCGGGCAGCAGGCGCAAAAAGCGAAAATTGCCTTCGCCTGAGGTCACCGTGGTTTGCGTGCCCAGCACGTCGGCGGTCAGGGTCACCGCCACTCCGGGAATGGCCGAGCCGTCGGGCAGGACCACGGAGCCATAGATGTCACCCGTTGCCTGCTGGGCCGAGAGCCCTCCTACAAGAACAAACAATGCACAAATCAGAAAAATCCATTTTTTCATTCATTCCTCCCTTAAAATTTTTTTTATATCAGGATTTTTTTTGACATAGGGAACGACGGTTGAGTGATTCATCAGGATAGTAATAGAATAATTATTTTCAAAAGTCAATAGTGAAAATTAATTTTCTTTTTTTAAATCCAAGACTTGGAAGATGCATAAAAGGCCTCTTCTGAACATGTCTCCCTGATTGCCATTCTTCTCGAGAGCAGCATCATTTTTTGACATGGAGGGGATTTTGAAAAAATGCGATAAAGCAAGTTTGGCGACACTTTCATTTCAACTTGAATGGTGATATGATTTTTTCAGTAGGTATATTGCAGTGTACGGGTCCCGAATTTTAATTTGTTTATTATTGGCCATCTTGACGGGAGCGGTTTCGATGATTTTCCCCGGCTCGTCCAAAAGCCAGGAGCCGGCTTTCAATGTCCTGTTGATCACTATCGATACCCTGCGCTACGACCGGGTCGGCATCCTGGATCCCCGCCATGTCAAAACCCCAAACCTGGACATGTTGGCCGAAAAATCTTTGGTTTTCACCCGGGCTTTCTCGCACAACCCGGTCACCCTGCCCGCTCATATCAATATCCTGACCGGAACCACTCCCCTTTTCCATGGCGTCAGTGACAACACCGGCTTCAAACTGGACAAAAGTTTTCTGACCCTCCCTCACTACCTGAGGCGTTTTGGCTATCGCACCGCCGCCTTTGTCGGGGCCTTTCCCCTGGATTCCCGTTTCGGCCTGGATCAGGGTTTTGACCTCTATGACGATTTCTACGGCACCCGCAACGAGCGTGAGTTTTTCTTCGTGGAGCGGCCGGCGGAAAAAGTGATCGCCCCGGCTATGGCCTGGATCGGCAAGCAGACTCAGAAATGGTTCGGCTGGATACACCTGTTCGATCCCCATCAACCCTATCTGCCGCCCTCCCCTTTCAAGGAAACATACGCGGCCGACCCTTATTCCGGTGAAGTGGCCTACGTGGACGCCCAGTTGGGCGTTCTTTTCGATTTCTTGCGAAAAAAGCACCTTCTTGAAAAAACCATGGTCATTCTGACCGCAGATCATGGCGAAGCGTTGGGCGAAAAGGGAGAAGATACCCACTCATATTTTGCCTACAATAACACCATTCATGTCCCCCTGTTCATTCATATTCCCGGACGCAAACCACAAACGTTCGCCAAAAACGTTTGTCATACGGACATTTTCCCGACCGTCTGCGAGGCACTGAATTTGAAAATCCCGCCCAAATTGCAGGGTGAATCCCTGCTTGAAATTCTGGCCGGCGGCAACCGCAAAAGCCAGGAAATT
>JALHTJ010000322.1 GCA_022865785.1 Candidatus Aminicenantota bacterium | reverse complement strand
GCTTCTTTGGCATTGAAAACCACCTTGCCGGTAGCGGCGCCGGGCACGGCATCAATGCCCGCGACCAGAAAATTCTTCTTCATCTCGTCTTTTTGGTCGGGATCGATGATCGGGTAGAAGATCCCTTCGATGTCCTTGTCTTTGATGCGCAGCAGGGCCTCTTCTTTGCTGATCAATTTTTCGTTGGCCATGTCCACGGCGACTTTGAAAGCGGCGCCAGGCGACCTTTTGCCGGTGCGGCACTGCAGCATGTACAGCCGTCCCTCTTCCACGGTGAATTCCAGGTCCTGCATGTCCTTGAAGTGCCCTTCCAGGATGCGGCGCACATCGACCAGCTGCTTATAGGACTTGGGGTCGGCCTTTTCGAAATCCGACAGCCTGATCGGGGTGCGGATTCCGGCCACCACGTCTTCGCCCTGGGCGTTGACCAGGTAATCACCGTAAAAAATGTTGTCGCCGCTGTTGGGGTCGCGGGTGAAGCAGACGCCGGTGCCGCTCTTGGGCCCCATGTTGCCGAATACCATCTGCTGGACATTGACGGCCGTGCCCCCCACGCCCGTGATCTTTTCCACGCGACGGTAGGTGACCGCTTTTTCAGCCATCCAGGAGCCGAAGACAGCGTCCACTGAACCCCAAAGCTGTTCTTTGGGATCCTGGGGGAAATCCTTGCCGATGTGATTTTTATAGATGGCCTTGAATTCACTCACCAGCTTTTCCAGTTCGCCCTCACTCACATCGGTATCGTTGACCTTGATGTGGGCAGCCAGGTTCAAGCGCTTTCTGCTCAGCTGGTTCTTCAGGGTTTCAAAGGCGTGGTTGAACTCTTCGCGGTCAATGCCCTTGGCCGTGGAACCGTACATCATGATGAAGCGACGGTAGGCGTCCAAAGCGAAGCGGCGGTTACCTGTTTTCTTGGCCAGGCCGTCCAGCGAGCGGTCGTTCAGGCCGAGATTGAGAATGGTTTCCATCATGCCGGGCATGGAGAGTGCTGCTCCCGAGCGTACCGAAACCAGCAGGGGATCGTCGGCGTCGCCGAATTTTTTCCCCACTTCCTTTTCCAGTTTGCGCATGTTCTCATCGACTTCCTTTGCCAAACCGGCGGGATATTGACGGTTGTTTTTATAAAACAGTTCGCAGACTTTGGTGGTGATGGTAAAACCGGCCGGGACCGGCAGGCCGATGCTGGCCATTTCAGCCAGTCCCGAGCCCTTGCCACCCAGGAGGTTCTTCATCTCCTTGCTGCCTTCGCTCAATTTCCTGGAAAAAAAATAAACGAATTTTTCTTTCATGATTGTCTCCTTTATACTTGGGAGCAGGGATTTTTCCCGGCGCTCTTTTTTTTCTTTTTTATCGAGTTTTCCGGCAGGGGAAAACGGATCTCGAATTGGCAGAATTCCCCCAATGACGATGAGACCCGGCAGGCAGCCGCGTGGTTGGCGATAACCTTTTCACAGATCACCAGTCCCAGACCAGCGTGTTCCGGGAATTTCGCATAGAAAGGCGTCCAGATATCGTTGATCTCATCTTCGCTTAAGCCGGGGCCGTTGTCGCGAATGACCAGCTGCAAGGCATTGTCTTCCATGCGGGTAGTCAGCCTGATCTCTTTGTCCTGCGTCTCTTTTATTTTCAGGGCCTGGGCGGCGTTGTCCACCATGTTCAGCAGCAGAATTTTCAATTGGGCGGTGTCGAGCCAGAGGACAGGGGCCTTCGGGTCCAGGTCGAGCACGATCCTGATCTTTTCACTATTGGCGACTTTTTGCCATTTGGCGCCCAGGGCTTGCAGAATGAGATTGATGTTCCCCGGCTGCTTGGGCGCAGGCTCGGCCTTGAAATAGTCCTTTAAAATATTGAAGGCGTCTGTCAATTCGGCCGTGTTTTTTTCGATCCTGCGCAGGCGGTCGATGATAAACTCATC
>JALHTJ010000059.1 GCA_022865785.1 Candidatus Aminicenantota bacterium | reverse complement strand
TTTGATCTCATCTTTCACGGCCGCCAGCAAAAGCATCCTGGATTTTCTTTTGCGGACAATCTTGAACAGGTGAAATCCGTAGGGCGATTCCACGATAGGGCTGATCTCATTCACTTTCAGGGAAAAGACGACTTCCTCCATCTCCTGAGGCAGCATGCCCTTTTCAAAAAATCCCATGGCGCCGCCATTGGCCGCTTCAGGAGAAAGCGATTTGCTGCGGGCGATTTCTTCAAAACGCGAGGGTTGGTTGAGAAGTTCCGAACGGATGGCCAGCAGATTTTCCCGGTCCTTAACCATGATCTGAAACAACTGTATTTCCTCACTTTTTTTAAATTCTTTTAAATTTGCCTCATAAAATCTGGCCACTTCACTGTCATTGACCTCAATATCCTTGTAAGCCTGGACCAATAAATACTTCTGCACTTTCAACAAGTTACTGATCATCTGCCGGTCAATATCCAGGTCGGGCCGCCTGGATTGGACTTCTTTGAGGTATGCGCTAATTTCATCACCTCCGACCTGGATGTCACTTTGCTTGGCTTTGAACCAGATGATCTGCTGCTCGCAAAAAACATCGAATAAACGGGAAAGGAGCTTGTCATTGTTTTTTTGCTCAAAGACATCAGAATACTGCAATTTAATGAAATTTTTCAGGTCGCGATTGGTCAGAGAAACATCTGTGATCGACAGGATGACTTTGCTTTCGCTGGCCGCAGCCTGATCAACGGGAGTTGGGACTTTACCACCGTCGGATTGGTTTTTGCATTGGCCAAAAAAAAGCGCGAAAGCAAGAATAAAAAACCATTTTTTGTTCATCCTTTGGCATTATAACCCAGATCCGCTGCGATTTCAATGAATTGCTCCGACATGATGGAGTCGGCAATACAGCGCATTGCGCTCGATTTGACAAAGAAGCGGGGAAAAAATATAATTCATGAATGTTAGACCATATCTTGGCCCTGTATCCTCCACATAGCGAAGAAACCGCTCTGATCAAGCGCATAGATGAAAAACTATTACCCACTCATATCGCCATCATCATGGACGGCAACGGGCGCTGGGCCATTCAGAAAAATCTAAAAAGAAACGCGGGACATAGCGCCGGGGCAGAGGCAGCCCGCGAGATCACCGAAATAGCTGCCCGCCTGGGCATCAAATACCTGACTTTGTTCATGTTCTCCAGTGAAAACTGGAAAAGACCGGCCAAGGAGGTCCAGTTTCTACTGGACATGTTTTATAAAAACCTGATCGAACAACATGAATTGCTGGCAAAAAACGACATCAAATTGAAAATTATCGGTGATACGGGCAAATTGCCAAATAAATTGCAGGAAAAACTGCGCGAAGTGGAAAAAACTTCGCAAAACCACCAGAGGCTTCAGGTCAATTTGGCACTTAATTACGGCTCCCGCCCAGAAATTGTGCGCGCCATTCGCCAGATCATTGTCAAAGGAATCCCCGCGAACAAGGTGGACGAAGCGACCTTGGAAAAATTCCTGTACACCGCCGGCTGCCCGGACCCCGACCTGCTGATCCGTACTTCAGGAGAAATGAGGATATCCAATTTCCTTTTATATCAAATCGCCTACAGCGAACTGTATTTTACACCAATTCTATGGCCTGATTTCAGGGCCCAGGCATTTTTCCGGGCCATCATTGATTTCCAAGGCCGGGAGAGGAGATTCGGAAGCATATGAAAGATCTGCGCCGGCGGCTGCCCACAACAGCGGTTTTGATCGTTTTTGCCTACGTGACCATCCGTTTTTTACCCCCATTGTATTTTTCAGCCCTGCTTTACCTGCTGATCAGCCTGGCGGCCTGGGAATTGATCCGCTTGACCCGGCCGCAAAACTTTCCCTGGCCGCTGGTTCTGGCCAATGGCCTGCTGGTCGCTTTGGCCTTCACGTTCGCATGGATCGACCTGATCCAGGCACTGAGCGCAGGCCTGGTTGCCAGCGGTCTTTTCTTTCTATTCACAATCAGGACAAAGGAACGCCTCGACCAATTCGCCAGGGACTGGGGCATGCTATCCTTGACCATAATTTATCTTTATATCCCACTGTATTTTTTATTGGAACTGAAAAAATTAGGGGCCAATTATCTGTTTTTCCTGATTTTTGTCATTGCTGTCGGTGATTCCGGAGCGTATTTTGTCGGCAGCGTCCTGGGCAAACACAAGATATATCCTGTCGCCTCTCCAAAAAAATCTCTGGAAGGGCTGATCGCCGCGATATTTACTGCGGCCTTAAGCGGCTGGCTGGCGGTTTTGCTGTTCCCAATAACGGTCGGGAAGTCCACCGCTATATTCACTGCGGCCGTCATCGGTCTGTTTTCGCAGCTTTCCGATCCGGTAGAATCACTGTTCAAACGCGCCGCCGGCAAAAAGGATTCAGGTTCCCTGCTTCCGGGCCACGGCGGAATTTTGGATCGCGTGGACAGTTACATTTTTTGCGCTCCCCTGCTTTTCTATTTGATTCGTTTTTTTTGGAAATGAACTTATGCTCTCTTTAAAAAAAGATAAAACCTCCGTTTACTCATGATAAAAAACATTGTGCTGCTAGGCTCCACCGGTTCGATCGGCCGCAATGTCCTGGCGGTTTTGCGCGAAAACCAAGAACATTTTCGTCTCATCGCCATGGCGGCCGGGAGCAATACCCAGTTGCTGGAAAAGCAGATCCGCGAATTCAGCCCGCAGGCCGTCAGCGTCAAATCCCAGAAACATGCCCGTGAATTACAGGAAAAGTTTCCCCGGAAAAAAATAGTTTTCGGCGAAGAGGGATTGCAGGAAATCGTTTCCCTGCCGCCGGCCGATTGCGTTATCGCGGCCATCAACGGCACCGACGGATTGGCGGCCGCGGTTCAGGCCATCCGCCTGAAGCGGCGGCTGTGCCTGGCCAACAAGGAAACCATGGTGGTCGCCGGGG
The DNA here is from genome assembly GCA_022865785.1 of Candidatus Aminicenantota bacterium. Lineage (GTDB taxonomy): Bacteria > Acidobacteriota > Aminicenantia > UBA2199 > UBA2199 > UBA2199. The sequence goes on along the minus strand of JALHTJ010000059.1, from coordinate 12,799 downwards.
ACCTGATCAACCGTGAAATCAGCGCTTCCGGAGCCGAGATCATCCCCATTGACAGCGAGCAAAGCGCTATATTCCAGTGCCTGGCCGCCTCGCCGCGGCGACAGGTGCGCCGCGTCATATTGACCGCTTCGGGCGGGCCTTTTTTCAGGGACAAGCACAGGGATTTATCTTCGATCAGTGTGGAGGAAGCCCTGGCCCATCCCACCTGGTCCATGGGCAGGAAGATCACCATCGATTCCGCCACCCTGATGAACAAGGCTCTGGAGATCATCGAAGCCAGACACCTTTTTGATTTGAATCCGGAACAGATCGATGTCGTCATCCATCCTCAATGCGTGGTCCATTCCCTGGTGGAATTCATCGATTCCTCCTTCCTGGCCCAGCTGGGCGTCCCCGACATGAAACTTCCAATCCTTTATTCGTTGAGCTATCCTGAACGTTTGGCCGGCTCCTGCCCGAGCTTGGACCTGCCGGGACTGGGAAAGCTCGAGTTCTTCCCGGCTGATCGGCAGCGTTTCCCCTCCATGCAGATGGCCTATGACGTATTGCGCCAGGGGCAGAACGCCGGGGCCATTTTCAACACCGCCAATGAAGTTGCTGTGGAATACTTTTTGGCAGGAAGAATTGGTTTTAAAACAATTTTTGCCGTAGTCGCCCATATGCTGGACCAGGGGGATTACCACCCACTGCATAGCCTTGGCGATGTTCAGGAAACAATTCACCTTACCAGAAAAAAAACAATTGAGCATATTGAAAGCGAGGTAATTAAATGAATGTGATCTACCAATTTCTGACGTTTCTGATCGTATTGGGAATAATCGTCCTGGTTCATGAACTGGGCCATTATATCGCAGCCCGGTTGATGAAGATCCGCGTGGAGGTTTTTTCTTTCGGGTTCGGCAAACGGCTCTTCGGCAAAAAAATCGGCGCCACCGATTTCCGGGTGAGCCTGGTCCCGGTCGGCGGCTACGTGCGCATGGCCGGCGAAGAGGAATATGATCCCCAAAATCCACGCCCCGATGAATTTATGGCCAAAAACCGGGCTCAGAAAATTTTTACGCTGATTATGGGGCCGGTGATGAACCTGCTTCTGGCCCTGCTGCTGATCATAATCGTTAATTTGGGCGGTGTGGAGATCAATTCCTACAAACTGGAGAAACCGGTCATAGGCTACATTGAAAAGGGTTCGCCAGCCGAAAAATCGGGCCTGCAGCCCGGAGACATGCTGCTGGCCATCCAGGGCAAAAAAACCCCCAATTGGAAGGAAGTGGAGATCACTATCGGCACCAACCCCAAGGAAAATTTGCAGATCGACTATTTAAGAAACAACTCCCGCCAAACCACCAAATTAAAAGTGGCTACCAGCTCGCGTTACGAAATGGGCTACGCCGGTTTTTACTGGAAATTACCGGCGGTGATCAACGATGTGGTCAAAGGCTACCCGGCCTGGAAAGCGGGTTTGCAGCCCGGCGACATCATCACCGCGATCAATGATCAGCCGGTGGCCACTTATTTCGAACTCGCCAACATCATTCACAAATCGCCGAAAAAACCATTGAAATTGAACTATATGCGGAACCTGTCATTGCGTACAGCCCAATTGACGCCGGTAGCAGAAAACGGGATCGGCCTCATTGGCTTCAACGTAAGGATCGCTACGACCAAAATCCATTACGGCCTGGGCGGCGCCATAAAAAACAGCTTTCAGGAAGCCGGCCGCCTGCTGTTCCTGACCTTCGACGCTTTTAAAAAAATCATCCAGCGCAAGATTTCGGTTAAAAGCTTTTCCGGGCCCATGGAGATCGCCCGCGTTTCCCAGCAAGCGCTGGCAAGCGGTTTTTCCAATTTCTTCATGCTTATCGCCTTCATTTCGCTGCAATTGGGAATCGTCAACCTTTTCCCCATACCCGGCCTTGACGGCGGCCACCTGCTGATCTTCACCATCGAAGCCATCATCCGCCGCGATCTGAACCAGAAACTGAAAACGGTCCTGCTCTACGCGGGATTCGCTTTTTTGATCAGCCTGATGGTGTTCATCATCCTCAACGATATCGCCAAGACCCTGCCCAATGGCTGGCAGAGCATCTTGCCGTTTTTGGGCTAGCAGCGGCGGAAATTCATTTCTGCGGGCGGAACTTTTCCTTGAGCTTCAGGTCGACGATCTGCGGCACCAGGGAACTCACTTCGCCGCCAAGTTGGTAAATTTCCTTGACCAGTTTGGAGCTTAAAAAAGAATAGGCATCGGAAGGCACGAAAAATATCGTTTCGATGCGCGGTTCTATTTTGCGGTTCATCATAGCCATCTGGAATTCGATCTCAAAATCGGAAATGGCCCGCAAACCGCGGACCACGGTGTTGATCCCCTTGCGATTCACGTAATCGACCAACAGCCCTTCGAAATGATCGATCTCTATCCTTTGCGGGTCCTTAAAAACGGAGCGCAGGATCTGCTGCCGCTCTTCCAGGCTGAAAAGATAGGTTTTGTCCGGATTTTTCAAAACCGCCACAATGATCTTGTCAAAGATCTTCAGGCCGCGCTCAATAATATCAATGTGGCCGTTGGTCAGGGGATCGTACGAACCCGGATAAACCGCTATGTTTTTTTTAGGCATGCCCTGCTCCTGTTTTTTTTAAGACTTCATCCAAGCGAGTTTTGAACTCAGCCAGCGTGCCGTTGTTGGCAACAATGAAATCGGCCATGGACAGGCAAGGTCCAACCTGCTGCCCGCCGGCGGGTTCACCGATGCCCCATTCGCGCTCCAGGCTGGCCCATAGTTCCTTTTCAGCCGCCAAGTCTGTGACCCGGCCCCGATCCTTCAGCCTGGCCATAATATTCTGCATGCTGCTTTCAATACCGATCAAAAAAAAAACATCGAGTTTTTTCAATTCCAGCACTTCAGCGGGGTTGCGAATGCCGTCAATCACCCAGCGCTTTTCAGCCGCAGCCGCTATCCGTTCACGGACCATCCTGCCCAGAACTCCAGCTCCCCCTTCCCGGCGCAGGCGGTTGCCGATGTCCTGCATCTGGCTGCGATTGACCCGGGGATCGACCTTGGCCGCTTCACTGCGCACGATATCGGAAAGGGAAATGTAGTGAAAGCCGTAACCATTGAGAATTCGGACCACTTCGCCTTTCCCTGAAGCCATGCGACCGGTGAGGCCGATGCACAGTTTTGCTCCGGCCATACTCACTTCACCTGGCCGTAACGGACGCTGTCTTCCAGAATGTCCTGTTCCCGCCACTCCCTGGCCCAATCATCGACCTTGAACACTTTACAACCCCCGGCATCGGGCTGCGAAACCAGTACGCGGGTCAATCCGGCGTTGACGATCATTTTTTTGCAGATGAAACAGGGAAAAGCAAAGAGAGTTTTCCCGCTTTCGCGATTCTCGCCGAAAATGTACATATCGCCGCCGAGTAGGCTCACCCCGGCCCGGGCGGCGTTGATGATCGTGTTCTGTTCGGCGTGCACCGAACGGCACAGTTCGTATTGCGTACCGGAAGGGATTTGCAGCTTCTGGCGCAAACAAAAACCATGGTCCAGGGAACTGCGCGTATGCCGCGGCGCTCCGACATAGCCGGTGGCGATGATCTGGTCTTCCTTGACGATGATGGCCCCGATAAGCACCTTCAGGCAGGTTGAACGGCGGGAAACCACTTGGGCGATATTTAAATAATAATCTTCTTTCTCCGGCCTTTCGATCATCAATGCATCATACATTTTCGCTGCCCTTTTTGCAAATCCGGACATGGACCGCATACGCCGAACCCAAACGCAATTGACTAAAAGCTTACTCTTCGATCACTACCCTGATCATTTTATCGCCGGGCCGGATGGCATCCACCACTTCCTGGCCGGCGACCACTTTGCCGAAAACCGTGTGCTTGCCGTCCAGGTGCGGCTGCGGGGAGTGGGCGATGAAGAACTGGCTGCCGTTGGTGTTGGGGCCGGCATTGGCCATGGAAAGCGAACCCGTCTCGTGCTTCAAGGGGTTGCCCCCGGTTTCGTCGGCGAATTTGTAGCCCGGCCCACCGCTGCCGGTTGCGGTCGGGTCGCCGCCCTGGATGACGAAGTTGGCGATCACCCGGTGAAAAGCAACCCCGTCATAGTAACCCTCGCGGGCCAGGAACATGAAGTTGTTGACCGTTTGCGGGGCGTGCTGGGCGTAAAGTTCCAGTTTGATCGTCCCCTTTTCCGTTTCGATCAGCCCCTGATAAGTGCGCTTGACGTCGATGGTCAGCGGCGGCGGGCTGCTCCATTGTTTATTAGCCATGATTCATTCCTCCTTGTCAATCAAAATTGTCCGGCATGCCGTCGTAACGGACCACATCCCGGGCGCGGTCGCACAAGTGGAAGCTGCGGTTGCGATGGTCGCGCTCGTCCAGGGATACCCTGCGCAACAGGTCGGCCCAATTGGCAAATTCACCATAAGCCCTGGCCAGCGGGCTGATAACCGCTTGTTCCTCCCATTCCGGGTGTTCGCAAACAAATTCCGCGTATGAGCGTTCGGCATGGTCTTCGAACTCGGCATTGAAACAAATCGAGCGGCGCAGCGAAAATTTCGCCAGCGCCCAGGCAAAAAGGCGGTAGGAAAAAACCATCAGCCGGACAACGAGCGGACTGAGAAACCAGGGTTGCTTGAGTTTTTCTGCCGTTATCTTCTCATGCAGCAGCAGCAAGTGCTGGTATTCATTATCCTGGGCTTCCCGGGCCCAAACCATGAGTTGCTGCGCCCGGCTCATCAGCTTATCGTTGCCATAGCAGCGGCTGAGCTTCTGGTACTGGCGGATTTCCCAGGCCCGGTAGGGAACTCCGGCCAGTATCTCCAGGAGCTTCACCTTGAAAAGGGTGGTTTTGCTGCCGGTCAACAGATCGAAAGATATAAAAAACAGCCGGGCCATGAACGAGTATTTCAGGCCGGGCCGTTCCAGCGTCGCTTGTTGCTCTTTTTTCAGGTCAATTCGCTTGTCCATCATTTTCCTCCGCATCCCTGAATTGACGAATACAGAATTTCAGGATCAAGGATTATTTTAACAGAAACGGCCTTGCCATTCAAAATGGCTCCGGCAGCGAAAATGGATCTGGTAGAATTTATTGCAATCGGAAAAACAAATATTGAAATAAAAAATGATTTGTGTTTGAATATAACTTAATAAAGGAGTGGGAAATGAAGAAATTAACGATTTTTTTAACTATGTTTATTTCAGTATTCTTTTTACAGGCCGAGACCATCGCCAATGTCACCAGCTGCAAAAACCTGACATTGACCATCGACCGGGGCGCCATGGACGGCGTCGTATCCGGCTTGAAAGGAATTGTCAAGGCGGTCTATAAAGAACCCAGCGGCGAATATACCATCAATATCGGCATATTCACGGTACGCAAGGTTTACGAACGCACTGCCGAAGTGGTGATCGAAATCGGCAAGGGGCTGAATCCCGCCGATGCCCGCTACGTGGTTTTCGATCCGGACCTGGTTCCCAGCGGGACCAAAAGCGAAACCGCGGTCCCGGCAAAAGTCGTGGAAAGCGCCGATTGGCATCTGGAACAAGGAGACAAAGCCGCCAATGAAGAAAAATTCAAGTCCGCACAGGAACACTACCAGAAGGCGCTGGCCCGGGAACCCAAAAACCTTGTGGCTCAGGAAAAATGCAGCGAAATAAAAAAAAAGATTGCCGGCGCCGATCGCAAAGTTAAATTCAATGAATACTTAAAAAAGGCCGACGCCAATTATGAAAAAAGCAATGTCAAATATGCGTTTTTATACCTGATCGAAGCGTTGCGCATGTTTCCCGAAGGCAGCTCCGACGTGAAGAGCCGCTTGGCCATGATGGTGAAAGAATATCCCCAGGAAATCGAAGTACTTTTAACGGAAAAAGCCAAGGAAATGAAAGACGTCCGCGAGCAAATCGACAACATGCTGGAAAACCGCAGCGCCAGCAAACCAGCTGTGGTCAAAACCAGCGCCCAGGAGGTCAAGGGCAAAGCAGACAAAATCTATCAAAACGAAAAAGGCTTTTGGGAAGCTGCGTTTCTCAATAACATCACCATGATCTACATTCCGGAAGGGGAATTCACCATCGGTTCTCCGGCCCGGGAAGGTGATGCGGACGAACATCCGGCTCATAAAGTCTTTCTCTCCGGGTACTGGATTGGTAAAACCGAGATTACTTTCTCTCAATTTGACGCTTTTTGCCAGGAGACGGGATTGGAAGAACCGGAAGACGAAGGTTGGGGCCGGGGTGAGCGGCCTGTGATTTACGTCTCCTGGAAAGAAGCCAATAATTTCTGCGCCTGGTTGGAGAAAAAGACGGGATTTGCCTTTCGCTTGCCGACCGAGGCCGAATGGGAAAAAGCCGCCCGCGACCGCTTCCCCTGGGGCAACACCACGCCGGCAAGCCACTTGGCCAATTTCAACAAATATATCATGAAAACCAATACAGTAGGATCTTATCCAAAAGGAGCTTCGCCGTACGGGGTGCTGGATATGGCCGGAAATGTCTGGGAATGGCTGGCCGACTGGTATGACGCCGATTATTTTGAAAATTCTCAGGATAACGATCCACAGGGTCCGGAAAGCGGATCGGAACGGGCCGTGCGCGGCGGTTCCTGGGCCCACAGCGCCGAATTTGTCCGCTCGGCTAATCGCAGCCAGGAAAATCCAAACAGTAAACTGAATATTCTGGGCTTTCGCATAGGTTTATCCTGCAATCGCCAGCAACTTGATGCAATGCTGGAAAAAACAGCCGGAGCCGAACCAACTCCGATCAAGACCAACGCCCAGGAGACCGAATACAGCGAGCCTTTCTTGAATAAAATCGCTGGCAAAGCCGAGAAAATCTATCAAAATGAACAAAACTTCTGGGAAGCGACTTTTCTAAAAAACATCACCATGATTTACGTCCCGGAAGGGGAATTCACCATCGGCTCCCCAAGCCATCAGGGCGATGATGATGAACACCCGGCCCACAAAGTGTTTGTCGCCGGCTTCTGGATCGGTAGAACCGAAGTGACTTTTGAGCAATACGACCTCTTCTGTACGGAAACCGGCCGGGAAAACAGCGAGGACGAAGGATGGGGAAGGGAAAAACGCCCGGCTATTTACGTTTCCTGGAACGATGCCCAAGATTACTGCGCCTGGCTGACAAAAAAAACCGGACTGAAATTCCGCCTGCCCAGCGAAGCCGAATGGGAAAAAGCCGCCCGCGACTATTATCCCTGGGGCAACACCCTCCCCGCCGCCGCGCTGGCCAATTTCAACAAGAACAGCATGACAACCAGCCTCGTGGGTTCATACCCCAAGGGTGCCTCACCATACGGTATCCAAGACATGGCCGGCAACGTGTGGGAATGGATTGGCGACTGGTACGATTCCGGCTTTTACCGCAATTCACCGTTCAAAAATCCCCAGGGGCCGAAATCTGGTTCGGCGCGGGTGGTGCGCGGAGGATCCTGGGCCAACGACAGCGAGTTTATCCGTTCGGCCAACCGCAGCCAGGAAGACCCTGCCAGCAGGTTGAATATTCTGGGTTTCCGTTTGGCTTTGGACAGCAATTGAAGCACTGCCCCGAAAACCGAGTCATCCTTTTAAAAACTGCCGGGATATTATATAATACGGGCATAAATCATGTTGGATACATGGCAGCATGCTCCCCGCGGGCAAGATAACGTGAAATCAAAATGAAAGTGCAATGCCCTAATTGCGGCCATGTCCAGGAATTGGATTGCGAATACAAGATTTGTATGAATTGCGGCGGAGCGGTAGATGAAAACAATTCCCGTATCCTGAAAAACCCCAGAAAAGGCAGGGGCAGGCAGGGACTGTCCATCGTCGCCTTCTTCCTGTTCCTGTTTATTTTCTTTTTCTGGTCAAAGTATCTCGGCAGGTACGGCATGGCTATCAGCGCCCTGTTTTATATCTGGGGTTTTTATAAAAACTATTTGAACAAAAGAAACGCAGGCGGATAATATGGCCATCAGGGAAAATCTTGAACTGATCCAAAATAACATTGAGAAAGCCTGCCAGCGGGTCAAAAGAGATCCCCGGCAAGTGCAGATCCTGGCCGTCTGCAAAGATCAGGGCCCGGAAAAAATAAGTCAAGTGCTTGACCTGGGCATCCGCCTGCTGGGGGAAAACAAGACCCAGGAAGCCGAATTGCATATGCAATATTTAGCCGGATTAAATATAAATTGGCATTTTATCGGCAAACTGCAAAAAAACAAAATAAACAAGATATTGGGCATGTTTCATTTCATCGAATCGGTCGACGGGGTCAAATCCCTCGAGCATATTCACAAAAGGGTGGACGATCCCATCGAAGTGTTTATTGAGATCAATATCGCTGAAGAAAAAAGCAAGTCCGGTTTTACCATCGAGGGATTAAAAAAAGCCATCCCGTATATTTCCAACTTGAATAAAGTGACCGTTTCCGGACTGATGGCCATTCCCCCCTACTTCGAGGATACAGAAAAAATCAGGCCGTATTTTTCCAGACTGCGCGAAATGCAAAACACCATCAACCATATGGCCATCCCCAATTTGAAAATTTCCCACCTATCCATGGGCATGAGCCACGATTACGAAATGGCCGTGGAAGAGGGCGCCACGATCGTCCGCATCGGTACAGCACTGTTCGGCAGGCGGAAAGTATGAGCCTGGACATGCCGCCCCTGATTCCCGGCAAGGAGAAATCATGAAATTGACACCACAGGAGATTTTAAGCCAGACTTTTTCGGTTAAGATCAAAGGCTTCCATCCCGATGAGGTCAAAAGCTTCCTGCAGCAGATTGCCGAAACCCTGGAAAGCGAGATTCAGGAAAAAGAAGAAATGAAAACCAAAATTGAAAAACTCCGTGAAAATCTCGGCAAACTTGAAAAAAAAGAGGAACTGCTGCGCGACACCCTGATTGCCGCCCAAAAGTTTTCCAGTGAGATCAAGGCTAATTCCCATAAAGAAGCCGAGCTGATCACCCGGGACGCGGAAATGAAATCCGAGGAGATCATCAAGCACGCCGCGATCCGCCAAATGGCCATCAGGGAAGAGATCAAAAACCTTCAGTTCAAAAGAAAGGAAATTGAAAGCGACATCATCCACCTGCTGAACTCGCTGAAGGAATTGATCGAAACCTACCACAAGCAGGATGAGGAATTCGACAAGATAGAATATATGGGGAAGTAAGGGCGGGCAAGGCGTCACGTGCTCCCAAGATAAATTCGGTTGCCATATCCCCCCTCCGCCCCCCTTGCGATAAGGGGGGCACCAAGTAAAGAGGCAATCATCGAAAACAAGCGCTATTTCAGCTCCCTCAGAATTCGAATAATAACCCCCTTTACGTAAGGGGGGTGGCGCAGCCGGGGGGATCGAAATCTCGGTAAATAATTTTATTTGTTGAATATCATATCAGCTGTCCGCTGCGACCTGAATATCATGAAAGACCAATTATCCAAAAATCTATTTCAATTGCCTGCTTTTCCTGATACAATAAATCATCGCATCTAGGAGGACTTCATGGCTGAAAACACCAACAAGACTGCCGCGTTGAACAATGCCGTATCGCAGATCGAAAAACAGTTCGGTAAAGGTTCGATCATGAAACTGGGTGGCAAGGAAGTGGTGCAGATCCCGGCCATTTCCTCCGGTTGCATCGCCCTGGATATCATAACCGGAATCGGCGGCTACCCGCGCGGCCGGGTCATTGAAATCTACGGACCGGAATCCTCGGGCAAAACCACGCTGGCCCTGCACGGCATCGCCGAAGCCCAGAAAGCCGGAGGTTATGCCGCCTTCATTGATGCCGAGCATTCTCTGGACCCCCTGTACGCCCAGAAGCTCGGTGTGAACATCGATGAATTGTACATCGCCCAGCCCGATTGGGGAGAACAGGCACTGGAGATCGCGGAGATCCTGGTACGTTCGGGCGGAGTCGACATCATCGTGGTGGACAGCGTGGCCGCCCTGGTGCCCAAGGCTGAACTGGAAGGCGACATGGGCGACAGCCACATGGGCTTGCAGGCCAGGCTGATGAGCCAGGCGCTGCGCAAGCTGACCGCCATCGTGGCCCGCTCCAAAACCACTTTTGTTTTCCTCAACCAGCTTAGGCAAAAGATCGGCATGTTCGTCGGCAATCCGGAAACCACCTCCGGCGGCCGGGCGCTGAAATTTTACAGTTCGCTGCGCATTGAAGTCAAAAGGATCATGGCCATCAAGGAAGGCACCGATATTGTCGGCGGCCGGATCAGGATCAAGGTGGTCAAGAACAAAATGGCTCCGCCGTTCAAGGAAGTGGAAGTGGACCTCTATTACGGCAAGGGCTTTTCCAAGGAAAGCGACATCATTGAACTCGGCGTCCTTCACGGCATCATCAGCAAAACCGGGGCCTGGTATTCCTACGGCGACAACCGGCTGGGCCAGGGCAAAGAATCGGTGCGCAAGTTATTCGAGGAAAACCGAACCCTGTTCGAGGAGATCAAAGCCAAGATCCTGGAAAATATAGCTCCGGCTCTAAAGGAAAAAGCAAAAGAAACAACTTGAAAAAATTCAAATTTTCTTTGCTCTATATCCTGATCCTCTTGGTCACATCCCCGTTTCATGTGCAGATCAAAAGCCTGCTGGGCGGGATCATGATGTTCAATTTCAGCAATTATGTCCTGTTGGGAATTTTGCTGGCATTCTTCGCCCTGGCATTTTTCAAGGCGATCACTTCGGGCAAAGCCTTGGACAATGCCGCCATTCTACTTGCGGCCGCGATCATTTTTTATTTCCTTTTCCAACGCAAAATCTTCCTGAACAAGATATTTTTTTCTAATTTTCTGCACATTGCCGAATTTTTCATCCTGGGCGTACTGCTTTTCAAGGAAAATAAAAAAGCTTCTTCGGCCCTGCCCTTTCTCATCCTTTTCGTTTCCGCCTTCACTTTTGAACTGATCCAGGTCTTTTTCCACAACCGGGTGGTCGACTCCAACGATATTTGGACCAATACCATTGCCGGCCTGGTCGGCCTGGTGGTGGGATTCTTTTAACGACCTGTCGCTGGCAGCGGAGTTTGCGTCAACCTCCGATTGAAAAGGGTCATTCAATCCATTATAATGCTGCCATGGCTCTCAAAGAACTCTTCAAAACAGCGCTTCGGACCAAACTGAACGCGCTTTTTACCTCCGCTAAAAACAAGGAAGAGGTCCTGGGCGAATTGGAGGAACTGCTGATCCTGGCCGACATCTCCCTGCCGGCAGTCGAAGCCATCATAACCAATATCGGCAAAAAAGCCAAAAGCGTTTCCAGTAAAGAAAGCTACAACGAACTGCTCCGCCAGGAACTGCTGGCGGTTTTTTCCGGGACGCGCCGCTCACCCCTGGCCAACGGCGGCAAGAATGTCATCCTGCTGGTTGGGGTCAACGGCAGCGGCAAAACGACCAGCGCCGCCAAACTGGCCCATTACTATCAACACCGCGGCCACAGTGTGCTCCTGGCCGCGGCCGACACCTTTCGGGCTGCCGGGGCCAGCCAACTATCACTATGGGGTCAAAAACTGAACATCCCGGTTGTCAGCGGTGACCGTGGCGCCGATCCCGGGTCGGTCGTATTCAACAGCCTGCAGTCCTGGCAAAGTAAAAACTTCGATCTGCTGATCATTGACACCGCCGGCCGTATGCAAAATAAAGACAACCTGATGAAGGAATTGGCAAAGATCATTAAAATAATCAGAAAAGTTGCTGTTGACCAGCCGGCCGAAACCTGGCTGGTTCTGGACGCTTCCAGCGGACAGAACGCTCAGGTGCAAGCCGAAAAATTCAAGGAGTTTTCAGGGATCAACGGCATGGTTCTGGCTAAATTGGACGGCACGGCCAAAGGCGGTACCATCATCAGCATTGCCGCCAGGCTCAAGTTACCGGTATTTTTTACCGGGAACGGGGAAACGGAAAACGACCTGTGGGAATTTTCCGAAAATGATTTTGTGGAATCTTTGCTGGGCCAATGAAAAATAATACCCGACTGGCCGGCGAAAACAAAAAACATGATAATAAATTCATGAAGATCGCCCTGAAACTGAGCCAGCGGGGTTCGGGCTTCACCGAGCCCAATCCCCTGGTTGGCGCCGTGGCGGTGAAAAACGGGAAAGTAATATCCTGCGGTTACCATCAAGGGTTCGGATTGAAGCATGCCGAAACCATGGCCCTGGAAAACCTGACCGTCCCCGGCACCACGCTGTATTTGACCCTGGAGCCCTGCAGCCATTTCGGCAAGACCCCTCCCTGCACCGACCTGATCATTGCCAAAAAGGTCAGGCGCGTGGTCTTGGCCATGGTCGATCCCAATCCCCGGGTCAACGGCAGCGGCATCCGCAAGCTGCGGACCCATGGCATTCCGACCCGTTGCGGTCCTGGCAGTGATTGGGCGGCATATGTCAATCGCCATTACCTGAAATTCATCAAAACCGCCACTCCCTACGTGACCCTGCACGCCGGCATGTCGCTGGACGGCAAGCTGACCGACAATGCCGGCCACTCACGCTGGGTCACCTCGGAGGAAGGGCGCCGTTATTCGCACAGCCTGCGCGGCGAGTTCTCCGCCATCCTGGCCGGGCACGGCACCATCCTGGCCGACGACCCGCAACTGAACCTGCGCGAGCCCGGCTGGGAAGGCAAGACCCTGTACCGGGTGGTCCTGGATTCGGCCAACACGCTTCCCGGCCGCCTGAACATATTCAAGGATCAGGATAGGTTTCCCCTGGTTATTTTCAGTTCCCTACACGCCGCCAATCAGAAAAAAAAGGTTCCGCTCCATTTCTTCGTGCGCCAT